>JABFRX010000153.1 GCA_013140995.1 Alphaproteobacteria bacterium
GAACAACGGCGTCGCAAGGAAATTGTTGAGCAGGTTCCAGTCTCTGATCCCCGCCGCCCCCGCGATCAAGAACCCACCGCAGAAGAGCGCAATCCCAACGCCCGCTGCCAGCATCGTCTTCACAACATAGCGCGGATCGCCCCAGCTGGCCGGAACCGGCCGTCTGACTTTGCCTTCGGGGACGGCATCTTGCATGGGATCGTCCTACTTCGCGTTGCGGTCTTCCTGATGCAGTCCGAAAATGTTCCCGTCAGGGTCCTTGGCGTAGGCGACCCAGCCGACACCGGGGATCGCCATCTTAGGCGATGCCTCTGTACCGCCGAGCGCGATCGCCTTCGCGAGATGCGTATCGACCGACGCCACGCTGACCGTGCACATGAACGCGTTCACGGCTTGACCGTCAGCAGGCTTCGGCCCCCGCCGCTGCAACAGGCCACCGTTGATGCCGGGCTCGGCACCCTCGCTCGTGTCGATCATCCAATAGTCGATGTGCGGCAAATGCTGCATCCTCCACCCGAAGAGCTCGCGGTAATAGGCCGCAAGTTTCGCGGGTTCGCTGGCGTGGATCTCAAAATGCGCAACGCGGGGCATGGCGGGCTCCTTGGGCGTGAGGTGGGCTAAGTGTGCCGCATCGGGTACGGGCAGGGAAGCCCCTGAACGGCTCAAGGTGATTGCTTTTCGCGGCACATTGTGATACTTATATCGAACTATGTCTCAGTGATGCCCGTCTTTGCCGGCCATCGCTTTCCCGCGCCGGGTGCGGCGCGCGGCTGCGACTTGAAAATTGCATCTGAAAAGTGTCCGCGCGGGCCAATAGGCTACGCGCAGATCGCGCACGTTTCGTGCGCGCGAACCCTGCGGCCTAACACACGGATAACGCATACATAACGCATCCATAACGGATGAAACCGCGCAAATCCGCCAAGCTAACGCATATAACGGATTCGTTTTTTGCGTCTCGGATCCGCAGACATGTCGCAGACGCTGCGCAGACGGATTCCAGACGGATAAACCCGCAGAAATCCGCCGTGCAGACGCATCAGACGGATTCGTTTTTCGCGTGTTCGCCTAAAAGTTCGCCGCGTCGAGCGTCATGAGGCCGTCCGCACCCGCCTTGATCCGCTCGGAAAGCGAGGCGGTGTCCGGCATCAGCCGCTCCATCCAAAAGCGCGCCGATGCCAGCTTCGTTTCGTAGAAAGCGGCGTTCGCGGGTTTGGTGGCGAGCTTCGCCAGTGCCGCCTTCGCCTGACGCGCCCACAGCCAGCCGATCACGGTGAGCCCAAACATGCGCAGATAATCGACGCTGCCGGCCCCCGCATTGTCCGGGTTCTTGATCCCGTTCTGCGCAAGCCACATCGTCGCGTCCTGCGTACGCAAAAGCCCCGCCTTCAGCGGTTCGACGAACGGCTTCATCGCGTCCCCGGTTTCGGCCGCGATAAAGTCGTTGATCCGCTTGAACAGCGCAAATGGCGCCCGGCCCCCGTTGCGGCCAAGCTTGCGGCCCACGAGGTCCAGCGCCTGCACCCCGTTCGCGCCCTCGTAGGTCTGGTTGATCCGCGCGTCACGCACGAACTGCTCCATCCCGTGGTCGCGGACGTAACCGTGCCCGCCGAACACCTGCATCGCCGCGTTCGCCGCGTCGAAACCCATGTCGGTGCAGAACGCCTTGATCACGGGCGTCAGCAAATCGGCGAAATCGGCAGCCTCGACTCGCTCCATCTCGGGCCTGAGCGATTGCGCGATCCCAAGCTGCAGCGAAATGAAGGTGGCAAGCGAGCGCCCGCCTTCCGCGGCGACCCGCGCAAACATCAGCATCCGCCGCACGTCCGGATGCACGATCAGCGGATCGGCGGGCTTGTCCGGCGCCTTCGGTCCGGTCAGCGCGCGGCCGACCAGCCGTTCCTTCGCATAGATCGCGGCGTTCTGATAAGCGACCTCGGCGATCGCAATGCCCTGCACGCCGACGCCGAGGCGCGCGGCGTTCATCATGCCGAACATGCCCTTCATGCCGGCAGACGACGAACCCTTCTGACCATCGCCTTTGGGCTGCGGCTTCGGCCCAAGGCGCCAAGCTTTCGCCTCGTCGAAATTGAGCACCGCCGTCGCGTTCCCCTTGATGCCCATCTTCTTCTCGATGGAACCGGTCGAAACGCCGTTGCGGGTTCCCATCTTGCCGTCTTCCGAAACCAGGAACTTCGGTACCATGAAAAAGTTCACGGTCGAAAGGTCGTCGGAAGTCTTGCCGTTCTCATCCGGAATTTTCGCGATCACCATATGAATGATGTTGGAGGTGAGGTCCTGATCGCCGCCTGAAATGAAAATCTTCGTGCCGGAGAGCTTGTACGTCCCGTCCGGCTGCTCCACCGCCTTGGTCTTCATCAGGCGCAAATCGGTGCCGCAATGCGGCTCGGTCAAGCACATCGTCCCGGCCCACTCGCCGGAGACCATCTTGGTGACCACATGCTCGCGCATCCACGGTGCACCGGTCGCGGCAAGCGCGGAGTAGGCGGCCGACGTCAGCCCCGGATACATCGCAAACGCCTGGTTCGCCGAAAACGCCAACTCGGTGACGGCAAAGGTGATGAGGATCGGCAACCCCGCACCACCATATTGCTCCGGCACCGCAAGCCGGTTCCACCCCGCTTCGCGATAGGCGTTCCAGGCTTCTTTGAAACCCTTCGGCGTCCGAACGACGCCGTTTTCGAAATGACACCCTTCCTCGTCGCCCGATTGGTTCAGCGGCTGCAGCACGTCCTCGACGAACTTACCGGCGCCCTCCAGCACATCGTGAACGGTCGCCCGATCGAGTTCCTTGTATCCCGGCAGATCGGCGTACTTCTCGATCTCGTGCACGTCGAACAGCAGAAACTCGAAATCGGCGACGGGGGCTTTATAGGAAGGCATAAGGTTCAAGTCCTCTGCGCGTGAATGAGAAGAGAGCTTTCCGGTCGTGGGAGATATAGCTCAAGCCCCCGCGCTTCAAGCGCGGCACCTGAGAGCGTTAACGGCAGCGCCAGCGACGCTTCGACACTCTTGGAGACGGGCTGAACTGCCGCAGCGCGGTACGTAGCGTCAGGGACAAGTCCCGGAATCTTGAGCAGCGCCCCGCGCCCCAGTTGAGCCGATCTGGTACGCACAACGAGCAACAACGCCTCCGCCGACGACGTCACGCAAACCGCCGAATAATCTGCATCGATGGCGCGCCGCCAATAGGTCCCGGAATGAATGAGAGACCGAAACCGTTTGTAGTTCTGGATGTGAGTCCTCAACCGCTCCGCATCGGCGTCACTGTGTTCGCGCAAATCGAGCTCGAGCCCCATGTGTCCGAACAGCGCGACATGTGCGCGCAGATCGAGCGAAAGCCGCCGCCCCGTGATGTGACAAGACGCAGGCCCCACATGCACCCCCGAAACCTCCGGCGGCAGGAAGAGATTGGCCTGACGCTGAATATCGAACCGGTCAAGCGCGTCGTTCGAATCCGAAACCCAAACCCGCTCGGCCCGCGAAAGCATCCCGTAATCGCACCGCCCGCCGCCGCTCGCACAAGCCTCGATCTCAACGGAAGGATGCGCCGCCCGAAGCCGATCGATCAACGCCCAAACCGCCCGCACATAAGCCCCATGCCCGCCGCCGGTAAGGTCCCGGTTCATGTCCCACTTGAGGTACGAAATCGGATGCGCCGACAGCAGCGCATGAAGCGCATCGAACAAGTACGCGGAGACATCGGCCCGCGCGACATCCAGTACCGCCTGATTCCGCATCAGGATCAACCCTTGCCCGTCGCGCCGAATCCAATCCGGATGCTCCCGCGCGAGGTCGCTGTCTGGGTTCACCATCTCGGGCTCCACCCACAACCCGAATTCGAGCCCCTTGGAACGCACATGGTCGATAAACGGAGTCAAACCATCGGGATACTTCTTAGCGTCAACGACCCAGTCGCCCAAACCGGCGCGATCGTCATGACGTCCCTTAAACCACCCGTCGTCGAGTACGAACCGCTCAGCACCCACGGAAGCGGCACGATCCGCAAGCTCTTTCAGCGTTGCCACATCGTGCTTGAAGTAAACTGCTTCCCACGTGTTGTAGTGTACCGGCCTTGGGCGAGCCGCGACGCTCTTCGGCATCACACGCTCGCGCACGAACGCATGCAGCGTCTGCATCGCCCCATTCAACCCGCGCGGCGAGTGGGTCGCGTAGCACCAAGGGCTCTCATACCCGCTACCCACAACGTCGTCGTCAACGTGCAGCTCACCCGCCTGCACGACGACCTCGCCCTCGCGCAGCTTCTCGACGGCAATCCGATGACTGCCGCTCCACCCGAGCGTCACTGCATAAACGCCGCCGTGATCGTCCCCGAAACCGCGCTCGCCCACGAACAATCCCGGGAACCGGTCATGCCCCGGC
>JABFRX010000014.1 GCA_013140995.1 Alphaproteobacteria bacterium
CCGCCCGACCCATCGAGCAAACGGATGATTGGCAGGCGAAGCTCGCGCGCCATCTGCTCCGCGACCTCCTGCTTGCGTTTGCCGGCAAAGTCGGCCGACCCACCGCGTACCGTGAAATCGTCGCCCGCAACCACGACCGGCCGCCCGTCGATCAAACCCCGCCCGAAGATGAACGGCACCGGCGTGAACGAAACCATCTCGCCGTCGGACCCGTACTCTGCCGAACCGGTGATCGACCCGACCTCATGAAACGATCCCGCATCGAGCAGCGCGTCCACGCGTTCGCGCACGGTAAGCTTGCCCAACGAGCGGTGTTTGGCCACCCGCTCGGCGCCGCCCATCTCCTGGGCCAAGCGCTGCCGCCGGCGCAGGTCCTCGACGTCCTTCTCCCAACTCATGCCGCGCGCTTCTTCTCCGGCGTGAACTCCACCCCGAGCTTACGGATCGCGTGCACGAAGTTGTTCGGCGCGATGTCGATCTCGCCGGTCCAACGCATGTCGGGGAACCGCGTCAAAATCTGACGGTACACGGCCTCAAGCTGCATGTTCGCGACCCGCTGACCCAGGCAAACATGCGGCCCGATGCCGAAAGCCACGTGATCCTTGCCGTTCGTGCGGCTGGCATCGAACCGGTCGGGATCCGGAAACACCTCAGGGTCGCGGTTTGCCGCCCCGTAGTACATGATCACCTTCTCGCCCTCTGCGATCATCTGCCCGCGAATTTCGGTGTCCTTCGTCGCCGTGCGCCGCATGTACATCACGGGCGAAACCATGCGGATCGCCTCATCGACCATCGTGGGAAGCAGCGACAGGCTCGCCTGCACCCGCGTCTTTTCGGCCGCAAACTCCGTGAGCAGCTTCATCGTCCCCGAGATCGAATTGCGCGTCGTATCGTTGCCCGCAAACACGATGAGCAACCACGACCCATCGAGATAATTGTCGGGCATCAGATCGCCACCGACCTTCGCGTGGGCGAGCGCCGTCAGCAAATCCTGCTTAGGCTCCGCCCGCCGCTTCAGGAGCACGTCCCGCCCATACTCGAACATCTCGGCCACGTTCGACATGAACTCACCGAAAAAATTCGGATCGACGGCACCAAAGTTCTTCTCGGCCATGACATACCCGGCGATTTCCAGATAGTGCATCCAGCGCACGAGCTTTGGCCGGTCGCTTTCGGGAATACCCAAAATCTCCGACAGCGTGAACAGCGGCAGTTCCGCCGATAGATGCTCGACCAGATCGCACTTGCCCAGCAGCGCAATATCGTCGAGCAAGGCGGTCACCTTCGCCTCGACCTTGAGCTTTAGATCGGCAACATACTTCGCTGTGAAGAACGGCAGATGCTCGCGCCGAAGTTCGAAGTGAATCGGCTGATCCATGTTGATCAACTGATCGAGCGAGGCGCGGTGCAGCACCGGATGCCGCTGCGCCGGATTGCCGTACGCCATCAATATCCCGCCCTTCTGCGACGAAAAGATTTGCGGGTTCAGCGACACCGCCCGCACATCGTCATAGCGCGTCAAGGCCCAGAACCCGCCACCCAGTTCCGGCGGCTCCTTGCACCAACACACCGGCGCGTTCTCGCGCATCGTCTTTAGCGCATCGAAGGGCTGCCCGCCTGTGAACGCCGAAAAGTGTGCGAGATCGATCGGCGGATCGTACGCAAACGCGCGCCCATACTTTGGCTCAGGCGCATAGGTCTCCAAAATCTGGTCGGCGAGGGGCTTCAGCATAGGCACATCTCCAATGGCGTTGCATGGGACTTAAGCACCTTCCCCCCATTGCCGTCACCGCCCCCTTCGCGCCAAACTTGGCCCCATGCGGATCGGCATAGCACTTGGTGGCGGTGGCGCGCGCGGTTGGGCCCATATTGGCGTCCTGCGCACGCTGATGCGCGCAGGGTTCGAACCCACGATCGTCGCGGGCACCTCGATCGGCGCGATCGTCGGCGGCGCCTATGCAGCCGGCAAACTCGACGAGATCGAGAAGTTCGCGCGCGGCCTCGACCGCCGCACGGCTTGGAAACTAGCCGACCTGAACCTCGGCAAAGGCGGCGGCCTCGTCGTCGGCGACAAGGTCGCCCAGGCGTTGCTCGACATCATCGGCGACGTCGCGATCCCGGATCTGAAGAAAAAATTCGCGGCGGTCGCAACCGAACTCCTGACCGGCCACGAAGTCTGGCTGGAAGAGGGAAGCCTCAGCATCGCGATGCGCGCGTCCTACGCCCTGCCCGGCATTCTGGTGCCGGTCGAAATCGACGGCCGCCACCTGATCGACGGCGGCATCACAAACCCGGTGCCCGTCTCCGTCTGCCGCGCGATGGGCGCGCAGGTCGTGATTGCAGTGCCGGTTCCCGCAAGCCAAAGCCCGAACCAACGCTTCGCGCGCGCACCGACCGAGATCGAAGGCAACGCCTGGCAGAAGGCGCTCGCAGTCTTCCGCGAACCCGAACGCTTCGTCGCCCGCCAACTGTTCGGCGACGAACCCGGCGAACTCACGACCGCGACGGTTTCGGTGGCAGCCTTGAACATCCTGCTCGACCGCATGACCCGCGTGCGTCTCGCCAGCGACCCGCCCGACGTCACGATCAACTCCGACATCGGTAAAATCGCGATCCTCGAGTTCGACCGCGCCGACGAAGCGATCGCGATCGGCGCCGCCGCCACTGAACGCATCCTCCCCGAAATCGAAGCGCGGGTTGCGCGCGCTTAGGCGCTTCTGGCAAGAATCGCTTGGGACATATGTTCGGAGAGATGGAACCGCAATGGCCGCCGGCACCACCGCTGACGCCGAAAAGCTGGAACGGTTGCATCGGGATCTCCTAACCGACCCCACGTTGCAGTTCCAATTCGAACGCACCGAAGCGCCGCAGCCGCCACCGGATTGGCTTCGAGCGTTGGCAGAACTCCTCGCCAACATCGCGCCGTTCTTCTCTTACATCTTCTGGGGCGGCATTGCGGTCTTAGCAGCGCTCATCGTCTACGCCATCGTGCGCGAAATCGTGCGCCGCTTGCCGCAAACCGCGGACGAAGCGAAAGCCGAAGAAGAGGTGCCCGTACCTACTTATCGCCCTGCGACCGCCCGAGCCCGTGCGTTGCTGGAAGAAGCCGATCGCCTGGCCGCCGAAGGCCGGTTCGGTGAAGCGGTCCGCGTGCTGCTCCACCGCAGCATCGAGGACATGGAGAAAGTCTACCCAACCGCCATCGTCCCCAGCATGACGAGCCGCGAAATCTCGGCGATCGAATACCTCTCCGCACAAGGCCGCACAACGTTCGTGAAAATCGCCCAAGCGGTGGAACGCAGCCTGTTCGCAGGCCGCCCCCTAACCCAAGACAACTACGCCGACTGCCGTAGTGCCTACGAAAGCTTCGCACTGGAGGCGCCCGCCGCATGAGCGTCGAAGCACAAGGCCGCCCTCCCGAAGTTTTCTCAGCCTCCGTCGCGATCATCATGTTCGTGGTCGGCGTCTTCGCGTTCTCGGCCTTCCTGACGCTGTCCACGTTCGCACCCGACTTCTTGGACGGCGACGACGGCAAAGCGCATGCACTGTCGAAGTCGGCGATCGGCTACGCAGGTCTGGTCAAGCTCGCACGCGCGCAAGGCACATCCATCACGGTCAGCCGCGCGGAGCCGAAGGGGTCAAGCGCCGACCTGGTCGTGCTGACGCCGGAAGACAAAATAAAGTTAGAAGATATCCAACGCCTGGCGCATTCGAACGCGCTGATCGTGATTCCAAAGTGGCTGCCGCGGCCCAGCCTCAATCGCCGCGGCTGGGTGCACGAGTCGAACACGATGCTCGAAACAATCGACGTCGTAAAAGACCTCGCACCAAAAGCGCAACTTGGCGTAGCGGCGGGCACTATCGAACCCACCCTCTTGTTCGATCCGAACGCAGCCCCGTTCAGCGGCGTGGCAGGCACGTTTCGCCCGGGCAAGATCACGCTGCTCAGAACGATCGCCGCACCCAACATCATTCCGGTCGTGACCACCGCCGCTGGCAAGACCGTCCTCGGCTACCTGAAGAACTCTGAGGAGCCCGCCATCTACATCCTCGCCGAGCCGGACCTTCTGAACAACCAAGGCATTGCAGATCTGAAAACAGCGCGCGCGGGTCTCGCCATCCTCGACACGCTTCGCTATCCCTCAGCACCGATCGCCTTCGACGTCTCACTGAACGGCTTTGAGCGTTCGCGTAGCTTGATGCGGCTCGCGCTCGAACCGCCGCTGCTGGCTGCAACGCTAAGCTTCGTCATCGTGGCCGGCATGATAGCCTGGCGCGCCGCAACGCGCTCGGGGCCCACCGCGCGCGGCAAGCGCGCGATAGCGCTCGGAAAACGCACGCTCGCCGACAACTCGGCAGCCCTAATCCGCCTCGCCGGACGCGACGCAACAATGGCCC
>JABFRX010000035.1 GCA_013140995.1 Alphaproteobacteria bacterium
GTGAAGGTCGGGCACGTTTCTTTGCGGGGCGGTTTGGCTTTCGATTTCGACGGTGACGGCGCGCTTGGCGATGTTGACGATCACCGCGCGCCATTCGCCGTCGCGACCGTTGAACAGATGCGCGGCGCGGGATGTACCTATAACGACATCGTCGATCGCGACATCGACGCAAAAGTCGAGCGCACGGCGGGACGGCCGATCCCATCGGGGCAGGTGACGCTGACGACGGCGATTGCGTTCCTGATCGGGCAGCTGCTGGTTGGGCTCATCGTGCTGCTGATGTTGAACCGGTTCTCGGTGATCTTGGGTGCTCTGTCGCTGATCCCGATTGCGATTTATCCGTTCATGAAGCGGCTGACCGATTGGCCGCAGGCGTTCCTCGGGCTCACGTTCAATTGGGGAGCGATGCTGGGGTGGAGCGCGATGACCGGCGGGCTTGGCGTAGCGCCGATGCTGCTGTTTGCGGGCTGCGTGTTCTGGACGCTGGGCTACGACACGATCTATGCGCATCAAGACAAAGAAGACGACGCGATGATCGGTGTGCGCTCGACCGCGCGGCTGCTCGACGCGCAGACGAAGCCGTGGCTTGCGGGTTTCTACATCGCTGCGTGGGTTCTCATTTGGGGTGCCGGAAAGCTCTCGGGGCTTGGCATCGGGTTTGCGATCGGGATGGCGCTCGTCGCGGCGCATTTTGCGTGGCAGATCATCCGGCTCGACATCCATGACGGTGCGAACTGCCTTTCTACGTTCAAGTCGAACCGCGATTTGGGGCTGATCGTGCTTGGCGCTATTCTGGCCGGAATCATCACGCTCTAGAGGGGTTTCACATGAGTGGTGTTCCATTGCTACCGCCGCTGGCGGCGCTGGTACTGTTTGCGGTGTGGGGCATGTTGCTCGTTATCGCGATTGGGCTTTCGCGGCTCGCCCAGGTGCTGTTTCAAGGCAAGAAGGCCGGCGATTTTCCAGCGGGCACGCAACACGGTAGCAGCGCCTACTGGCGGCTCAATCGCGCGCATATGAACGTGACGGAGAACCTGCCGTTCTTCGCCGTCATCGTGATTGCGGGGCTTTTTCTGCAGCTGCAGGACACGGCGTTTCAGCTTCTGCCGTCGCTGATCCTCTACGCCCGGGTGGCGCAGTCGCTGATCCACATCGCGTCGGGGACCACGGCGGCGGTAACGCTACGGTTCGCGTGCTACCTCGTTCAGGTGCTCTCGATGCTCGTATTGGCCGGGATCGAGCTTAAGGCTGCGGGGCTGCCGCTGCCGTGGTAGACTTACGGCCATGACGATTGCCGCCGCCGAGTTTTTGACGCCAGACGAGCTTGCGTCGATCCGCAAGCGCTCTGACCTGCGCGGTATCTGGTGTGTCGCGCATGCGTGGGGCGTGATTGTGGCCACTTGGGCGCTCTTCATTTGGTGGCCGAACCCACTGACGCTTGCGATCGGCATCGTTGTGGTTGGCGCGCGGCAGTTGGGGCTTGCGATCCTGATGCACGATGCGGCGCACGGGGTGCTCACGAACAACAAGGCGTTGAACGAAGCGCTCGGCCAGTGGTTCCTGGCGTGGCCGATGATCAGCGACCTCTACAACTATCGCACGTATCACCTGAAGCATCACCGCCATACGCAGCAGGCGAACGATCCGGACCTGGTTCTGTCGGCGCCGTTTCCGATCACGCGCTTGAGCTTTAAGCGCAAGATGGTGCGCGATCTGACCGGACAGACCGTGTTCAAGCAACGCGTCGCGCAGTTCCGGAACGCGTTCACGGCGAAGTCGGGCAAGTTCTTCGACGGAATGAAAAAGGGCTTTGACCGTTTGGGCGGACCGATTGCGGTCAACTTCGGCTTGTTCGTTGCGTTGGCGGCTCTTGGGTATTGGTACGTGTTCTTCCTGCTATGGGTGGTGCCGTTCTTCGTGTGGTTTCCGTTGATAACGCGCGTGCGCAATATTGCGGAGCACGCTGTCGTGCCGGACAACGACGATCCGTTCCGCAACGCCCGCACAACGAAGGCGAGTCTTTTGTGGCGCGCGCTCGTGGCACCGTATTGGGTGAACTATCACGTCGAGCATCACCTTTTGATGTGGGTGCCTTGCTACAATCTGCCGGCGTTCCATGCGCTTCTGATCAAGAAGGGGTTCGGGCCGAAGATGGAGTTGCAGCCCGACTATCTGACGGTGCTTAGACTTGCGACGTCGAAGGTGACCGAGAGCGCGAGCAGCAATGACGATGGCGATGCCGTCGAGACCCGCAACAATCACGGCGCGGGGCTCGCGTTCAACATCACGCCGCGCGCGGGCAAGCGGTGAGAGACGCGGAAGCGTTTATCCGCGCGAATACCGAGTTGCTTTCCCCACCGCTGGTTCCCGAAATCAAGCTGCATCTCGCATGCGAGATCGTGCCGATCTGGCGCAAGACGGAGGAAGAGCTCGCCGCCGAGGGCATTCCCCCACCCTTCTGGGCGTTCGCGTGGGCGGGTGGCCAGGCGCTCGCGCGTTGGGTACTCGACAACCCCGAGACCGTGCGCGGCAAGCGCGTGCTCGATTTCGCGACCGGATCGGGCTTGTCGGCGATCGCCGCGATGAAGGCAGGCGCGGCTGACGTCGCGGCGAACGAGATTGACGCGTTCGCGATTGCGGCCGCGACGTTGAACGCAAAGGCGAACGATGTGGGAGTTACCTGTGCGCATGAAGACCTGATCGGCCGCGACGACGGGTGGGACACGGTGCTTGCCGGCGACGTTTGCTACGAGCGCGAAATGTCGGCGCGTGTATTCGATTGGCTGAAGGCGCTCGCGCGGCGCGGCGCGCTTGTGCTGGTCGGCGATCCCGGCCGCAACTATCTGCCGCGCGAGAGTATGTCAGAGCTTGCAGTTTACGACGTGCAGACGACGAGAGAACTCGAAGACCGCGAAGTGCGGCGGACGAAGGTTTGGCGGGTGAGCTGAGCGAACACCTTCAAACTTGTCATCCCGGCCAAGCGGAGCGCAGCGTAGCGCGAGCCGGGACCTAGGGGAGTTGACCTCGCTAGTAGCTCAGTGCGTTCTCCTGGGTCCCGGCTCGCAAGCTGCGCCGTGCTGCTTCGCAGCGGGCTTCGCTAGCGTCCGGGATGACAGGATTAGGTTTGGCGGCGTGGCTTTGCTGCGAGGGGTAAGTCGTTGAAGAGCGACGGCTTGTCGTCGAGCTTTGCGCGTTCGATCGTCAGCATCTTCATTTTCGTTTCTAGACCCAACGGCGCGGAGAAGCCGCCCGTCTTGCCACCGGTCGCCAGCACGCGGTGGCAGGGGATGATGATTGGGAACGGGTTTGCGCCTAGGGCTTGGCCGACGGCGCGGGCGGCAGACGCGTCGCCGAGGCGCTTGGCGACGTCGCCGTAGGTCAGCACTTCGCCAGGTGGGATCGCGCGCGCGATGTCGTAGACGCGGCGGTGAAAGGCCGGGATCGCTTCTAGGTCCAGCTTGGCGGTTTTGAAGTCACGCTTCTCGCCTTGAAGCAGCGCCAAGATATCGCCGATCACTATTTGAACATCAGCCGGCGGTTCGCTTTCGACTGCGTCCGGAAAGCGTTTGCGCATGAACGTGCGGCTTGTTGCTGCGCTCTTCGACGGTAGGCTTGCGCCGACGAGGCCGCGCGGGCCCCAGGCGAGCGCGCACGTGCCGATTGCCGTGTCGAAAAGCGCGAAGCCTTGAGTCACGCCAGATTCGTCCCAAGTTACGTCTACAATGGGACCAGGTTTGGCCGAAACGTGCAAGGCACTGCGCCTTGACGCGCAACGGCCCCACGGGTTCATTCGCCTACGACCACGAGGGATGCTTCGATGACGGACCGCTTGAATTTGCTTACCGATTTGATCGCGAAGGCGAAGCGCTTGGGCGCGGATGCGGCGGACGCGGTCGTGTTCGATTCGATTTCGTCTGGCGTGTCTTACCGGCTGGGCAAGCTTGAGGAGGTCGACCGGTCCGAGTCCAGCGACTTGGGCTTGCGCGTGTTTATCGGCAAAAAGCAGGCGGCGGTTTCTTCGACCGATTTGTCGGCGCGCGCGCTCGATCAGCTGGTGGAACGTGCGGTCGCGATGGCGCGCACAACGCCAGAGGATCCCTACTGCGGGCTCGCGCCGCGGGAGTTGCTGGCGAAGACGTGGCCCGCGCTCGATTTGGAAGACACGCAAGAGCCTTCGTCCGAAAAATTGGTCGAACTTGCACGCAACTGCGAGGGTGCGGCGCGTGAAGTTGACGGCATCATGAACAGCGAAGGCGCGAGCGCGGGCTGGGGGCGCGGCGGCGTCGTGCTCGCGACCAGCGAAGGGTTCGCGGGCGCGTATGCGTCGAGCAGCGTATCGGTGTCGGTCAGCGTGATTGCCGGCGAAGGCACGGGGATGGAGCGCGACTACGACTTCTC
>JABFRX010000067.1 GCA_013140995.1 Alphaproteobacteria bacterium
CTCCGACCCAAAACGCGCGGCGACCAAAGCAAACCCGGCGCCACAGGTCCACACCTCTCACCCCTTCGCCCACACCATCACCAGGAACCACGGTGCGCGCACATAGTCCGTCGCCCGCGCGGCCGGTGCATCGGCAACCGGCCGCGGTTCGTCGAAATGCGTGAGCCGCAAGCCTTGGGCGAGCAGCAGCTTCATATACGTACTCAGCGGCCGGTGATGATTGACGATGCGGATGCCTCGCCACGCGAGCCACTGCTTGCGCTCGCGAAGATAGTGGTCGATGCGAAAATGCGCCTTGGCCCCGTTCGCGTCGCGCGCCCAGCCCAACCCCTCACCGTCGCCCGCCGTATTGAACCCGTTCGAGTTCGCGATGAGAAGCCGCCCGCCGGGCTCGAGCACGCGCGCCATCTCCGCGATCGCAGCCGCAGCATCCGCAATATCGACGAGCGACAGGCAACTCACAACGAGATCGAACGCACCGCCGTCGAACGGCAACTTCACCGCATCGGCCTCGATGTATGTGCCGCCCGGATGACGCGCCTGAGCCTCGTCGATCAAAGCCCGCGTCGGATCGATCCCCGTCACGGCAACGCCTTGGCTCGCCAGCATCCGGCAAAACCGCCCCTCGCCGCAGCCGACATCGAGCATAGCCTTCGGCCGCCCTGCGAGCGCAAGCGGCACCATCACCGGGTCCAGCACATACCGCCGCCCGAAATCTCCAAGCTCCCCCATATCCGCAATCCAAGCGGCGGCGGAGTCGTCCCAACCGTTGTCGTTCATAGTGTCACCGCTGCCCTCATTCCCCTTCGCCAAGGCTTCGTCGGGTCCGTTTGTCAACTTCGTCCCCCATAGTTTTAGCGAAGGGGGAATGAGGGTAAGCCTCGTCACGGTGGCACCGTGGCAGCGCATCAATCAAACCCCGACCTATCCACCGGCCCATCCCAGTTCATCACAGTGACCTGCACGACGCCGTCGCGATCCTCCACGGGCGTGTACTCCGTCATCACGCTACCCGCGAGCAACCGGTACGTCACCGACCCGTCCCGATCCACGAACCGCAACAATTTCGCACCGTGATGCGCCTTCAGCTTCTTCAGATCACCTTCGCGATAAAGACACACGTCGAAATCCGTACACCACGTCTTGTCTTTCCGCGCTGCGATGATCATGCGCACGCGGTTCTCGCCGAAATAGATGCCGAAGATCCCATCCGCGTCGTACCCCATGAAGACGACCTCTTGGCCCGCTTTGTTCGTGTGCTCGGGCTTGCCCAACACGCGCTCGACATCGGCCGGGCTCATCCCAAGCGCGACGCCCGCAACGCCGACACCTTCGCGGATCAAATGCGCCGGCGCCGCCGCAACAGGGGACGGCACGGGCGCCGTCACAGCCGGCGGCGAGACCGGCGCTTTCGTCTCCTGCTTCGGCTTCTGATCGCACGCCGCAACAAGAAGCAACGCCGCCACAACAAACCCAAATCGAATGCTCACGACTTCTTCTCCGCGCCCATCTGTTGTGCGTATCCGCCCGCCATCAGCCGTTCGAACTGATCGAACAGCGCGTTCGGATTGGCGCGCCGCATCTTCACGAGCTCGGCCTCCATGCCTTCGGCCAGGATCAACTCGCGTGTCCCCGCGTTCAGCGCATCGAGCATCCGCCGCGCCGCAACCGCAGGCTCCATGCCCTGGTCGATCGCCTTGTCGCTGACACCACGCGCATGCGCGCTCGCATCGAGCGCGTTTTTGGAAACGTTCGTGCGCACGGAGCCTGGCGCCACGACGAGCACCTTCATCCCCTGATGCGCCGTCTCCGCACGCACGCTGTCGTGATAACCGATAAGCCCATGCTTCGCGGCGGAGTACGCACTGCGCAATGGCGCGCCAACGATCCCGGCGACACTCGAGATCGCGATGATCGCGCCGCCGCCCGCCTTCACCATGCGCGGCAACAACGCCTGCGTCAGCGCGATCGGCGCCATCAAATCGATGTCGACGATCTTGCGATAAACATCGAACACGGTCTCGACCGCCAGCGACCGCTGCGAGATGCCGGCATTGTTGACGAGCCCGTCGACACGCCCCTGCCAAGCCCAAGCCTTCTCGACGTGCCCCGCGATCCCCGCAAAATCCGTCGCCTCGAACGGAAGCAGAAACGTCGCCGTCTTGCACCGCCCGGCGACGTCTTTCAGCGCCCCCACATTGCGCCCCGACAAAATCAACTTCGCACCGTCGCCCGAAAGGACCTCAGCCAACGCCGCCCCAATCCCGGATGACGCGCCAGTGATCCACCAAACTCTGTCTGCGAACATGTTCAATCCTCTTCGCTTTCGTCACGATGTTCGCACGCTCGGCGGGCCTCCGCCAAGCGTCGGAAAAGAGCCCCCTTGCCATCTGCCCCGCATCCTCTACGTTCCCGCGCGAACAACACCCAGGGACACTACGCATGCGCATCCTGACCTCCGCCGTAGCCGCACTAGCACTCGTAGCAGCCGCGCACACCGCCCACGCCGGCGACGGCGTGCTGATCGAGACCGTGTCCGGCACCTGGCGCACGCCCGCAAACGTCGAACGCGACAAGGCGAGGAAGCCCATCGAAGCGTTGACGTTCTGGGGCTTGAAGCCCGGCCAGACCGTGTTGGAGCTTTCGCCAGGCGCCGGCTGGTGGACCGAGATCCTCGCACCCTACGCAAGGCTGACGAAGGGCCGCTATATCACGACCGCGGCCGACCTCGCCAACCCCGAACTGCCGCAAGCCGCGCGCGACGCGCGCGCAAAATTCGAAGCGCGCTTCACGGACAAAGCCATCTACGGCGAAGTCACCTACGTGAACTTCGGCGCGAAGTCCGTGGGCCTGGGCGAACCCAACTCCGTCGACTTCGTGCTCAACGGCCGCAACATCCACAACTGGATGGCAAACGGCATCATGGACAAGGTGATGGCCGAAAGCTTCGCCGTGCTGAAACCCGGCGGCACCTTAGCGATCGAGGAGCACCGCAACGCGCCGGGCACGACGCAAGACCCGAAAGCGCCGACCGGCTACGTGACCGAAGCCTACGTGATCGCCGCCGCCGAGAAGGCGGGCTTCAAACTCGACGCGCGCTCCGACATCTACGCAAACGCAAAGGACGACCGCGACCACCCCTTCGGCGTCTGGACGCTCCCGCCCACGCGCCGCAGCGCGCCCCAAGGCCAACCCGCCGACCCGAAATTCGACAGCACCCCCTACGACGCCATCGGCGAAAGCGACCGCATGGCGCTGCGCTTCGTGAAGCCGCGGTCGTGAGTCGCGCACGATTGACCTAAGTCAGGGTCACCGTGCTCTGGCCGACGCACACTACGTTTTGGCCATGAGGGAGTCGCATTTGAGAATTGTGCCAGCACTGCTCGCAACCGTGATGTTGACCGGCTGCATGGCGGACCTCGAAACTGCCGCGCCGGAGCCTGCGCCTGCTCGGGCGCCCGCACCGTTCCCCGAACCCGGCGATGTCGCCAAAGGCCGCGCCTTCGCGCAAGCGAACTGCAGTGGCTGCCACGCCGTGGGGCCGGCCGGTGTCAGTCCCTATGCCCCGGCGCCGCCGTTTCGCACACTGCACGAGAGATACGACGTCGAAGGTCTCGCCGAAGCCTTCGCCGAGGGCATCCTCGTCGGCCACAAAGGCGAGAAGCAGATGCCCGAATTCGTCATGACGCCCGAACAGATCGACGACCTTCTCGCGTATCTGAAGTCGCTGGAGTGAACCCGTGAAGCCCCGCCCGCAAAGCCGCAAGCTTGGCGTGCTTGGCAATTAGGTCTTCATCCGGAACGGGCCCGTGAAGTCGCGTTTGCCGAGCGGCACGCCCTTCATGCGCAGGATGTCGTAGGCCGTCGTCGCGTGAAAGTAGAAATTGGGCAGCGAGAACGACATCAAAAACCCTTCCGCCGTGAACGGCAGCTTGAAGTCGCGCAGCTGAAAGATCACGTCGCGTCCGGCGAGCCCGTTCACCTCGGCCGGCGTCAACTTCGTCAAGGCCTCGCGCGCATCGGCCACCATCTTCTGCAGGCCCTTATAGTCCTGCGCCGGGATCGGCGGCGGCGGCGAGAACACGCCTTGTCTGACACCCTCGATGGCGCCGATCGAATGGTGTGTCACCGACTGGATCTGAAACTGCAACGGCAGCATGTCCGCATGCAGCCGGGTTTCGACCAGTGCGTTCGGATCGATGTTGATCTCGCCGCAGTGCTTCGACCCCTTCTCCAGAAACCCGGCGACCCCCGCCAGCTGTTGCAGATAACTCGCGACGCTTAAGTCGTATAGAGAAACGCTCATGGCAGTGCCCTTCATTGCCCAATTGTGCCCCAACCATTAGAGCGAACGGAAAGACCCGGCAAGGAGGGCTGATGAGCGCGCATGACCGCTACGCCGACGATCCTGGGGCGATCGAGCGATCGAGCCCGAAGGGCGAGAGGGCTCGGGTGGGGGGAGAGCTTCTGACGCTCTTGCCCCCCACCCGAAAATTCTCCAGCCTTCGGCTTGCGAACTTTCGACCGCCCCGCAGCGGGGCGGTACTATCGTAGAGGGGACCAACATGCGCCGCATTCTGCTCGGGCTCGCCGCAGCCCTCGCTCTACTGATCGCTGTCGTGATCGGCCGTACGTTGATGGTCCCCGTCTCCAAGCCGTTGCCGCCGCGCGAAACCTCCGCCTTCGACGCGGACACCGTCGCAAACCATCTCGCCGAAGCCGTGAAGTTCCGCACCATCTCCTGGCAAGCCGGCGCCCCTGCCGAAGACATTGCGGCCAGCCAAGCCGCGCTCACCGCGTTTCGCACCTGGATCGAAACGACCTACCCGAACGTCGCCAAGAGTTTGAGCCGCGAAATCGTCGGCGACTACAGCTTGCTATATACGTGGAAGGGCAGCGACGCGGCGCTCAAACCCATCCTCCTCATGTCGCACATGGACGTCGTGCCCGTCGTGCCGGGTACGGAGAAAAACTGGACGCACGACCCGTTCGCGGGCGTCATCGCCGACGGCCACATCTGGGGCCGCGGCACGCTCGACACGAAGCAGGGCATCATCGGGATGCTGGAAGCAGCCGAAGCGCTGATCGCGAAAGGCTTCCAGCCGAAGCGCACGATCCTGTTCGCCTTCGGTCACGACGAAGAAATCGGCGGCACCAACGGTAACGCCAAGATCGCGGCGCTCTTGGCGGAGCGCAAAGTCGAACTCGAATTCGTCGACGACGAAGGCGGCATGATCGCGAATGGCGCGCTGCCGGGCGTCGAAGGCCCCGTCGCCCTCGTCGGCGTCGCCGAGAAAGGCTCGCTCACGCTCGAGTTCGCCGCCAAAAGCGCCGGCGGCCATTCCTCAGCACCGCCCGCCGTCGCCGAGACCGCCATCGGCCGCCTCGCTCATGCGATCGAGAAGCTGGGCAACAATCCGCCGTTCGAAAGCGGGCTCGACGAAACGACGCGCGCCACCGTGACAGGCATGGCGCCCGCGACCGGCTTTGTGCGGCGCATGGCCTCGGCCAATCTCTGGCTTCTTGAACCGCTGGTCGAACGCGCGATGCGCGCCTCGCCGGCAGGCGCCGCGCAACTTCACACCACGATCGCCCCCACGATCGTCACCGGCGGCGTGAAGGACAACGTCATGCCGCCGGAAGCGAAAGCCCGGGTCAACTTCCGCATCCATCCGCGTGACACCGTCGACGGCGTGGTGGAAAAAGTGAAGCGCACCCTCGACGACGATCAGATCGATGTCGCCCCGGTCGGCGGCGGCCGCGATCCGTCGCCGGTGTCCGACATGGGCGGCGAGCAATACGCGTTCATCAAGCGCACGCTTGAGGCGGTCCGCCCCGGCGTGATCGTGGTGCCAACGCTCGTGATCGCCGGCACCGACTCGCGCTACTATTTCGGCCTGACGAAAAACGTCTTCCGCATTATCCCGGCCGAAATCGGCGAAGGCGACCTGCAACGCATCCACGGTACCGACGAGCGCCTCTCCGTCGCAAGCGCCCGCCAAGTGGCGGACTACTACTACGCGCTGATGTCGACGATGGACGGGCAGAAGGCGCCGTAGCCGCTCCCAGCTCCGCGCCTCACACCCGGCTCTTGCGCCCTTCCCAAAACGGCTTGCGCAGGTCGCGCTTCAAGATCTTCCCCGAACCCGTGCGCGGAATCTCGCTCATGTACGAGATCGACCGCGGCACCTTGTACCCCGCCAAATGCTCGCGCGCGTACGCTGTGATGGCGTCCTTCCCCAACGCCGCGCCCGGCCTCACCACCACGATCGCATGCACCGCCTCGCCCCATTCGTCGTCGGGGATGCCGAACACGGCGACGTCGTTGATGTCGGCGTGGCTCTCCAGCGCCGCCTCGATCTCGGCCGGATAGATGTTCACGCCGCCGGAGATGATCATGTCCTTCTTGCGGTCGCAGATGTAGTAGAAGCCTTCCTCGTCGAACGTTGCGATATCGCCGACGGTTTGCCAGCCGTCGCGCCGGTCGGCCTCGAACTTGTCTTGCGCCTTGTGATAGGTCGAGAACATGTTCGCGCTCTTCACATAGAGCTCGCCCTCCACGTTCGGCGCGGCCACAACGCTGCCGTCCTCCG
The DNA here is from genome assembly GCA_013140995.1 of Alphaproteobacteria bacterium. Lineage (GTDB taxonomy): Bacteria > Pseudomonadota > Alphaproteobacteria > Micropepsales > Micropepsaceae > SZUA-430. The sequence continues at coordinate 6,594 of JABFRX010000067.1, forward strand.
CAAACAAACGTATCTCGACGCCGGGGGCAGGGCGCCCGCACGATCCGGGCTTCGACAACTGATGCTCCGGACGCAACACGGTGTTCACGCCGAGCTCGGTCGAGCCGTACACCTCGAACAGCGACAGCTTCGGAAACCGCGACAGATAAAGCTGCTTCAGCGCATACGACCACGGCGCCGCGTTCGCCACCATCCGCGCCATCGACGACACGTCGTATTTCTTGGACACCGCTTCCGGCAGTTGGCAAATGCGCCGGATCGGCGTCGGCGCCGCGAACGTCGTGGTGACACGATACTTCTCAACGAGACGCAGCCAATCCGCCTCGTCGAACCTGTGTTGCAACACCGCCGTATTACCGAGCCTATGCGCGGTGGTGAGAAACCCACCCGGCCCCGAATGATAAAGCGGCCCGGTGGTGATGTAGACGTCGTCCGCCACATACCCGATCTCAGCCCACAGAGCTGCCGACTGCGCCGGATTGCCGATCGACGAACGCACGGCCCCCTTGGGCTTGCCGGTCGTACCGGACGTGTAGATCATCGTCATCGGCTCAAGCGGCGGCCCGTCGGTCACAACCGGTGTGGGAGGCAGCGCCGCCAACAACGGCTCGACGCGCTTCTGTCCGGCAGCAGGCGCACCGTCGAAGATCAACGTCTCGCGCACCTTCGGCGTATCCGGGCGGATCTTCGCAAAGAACTTGGCGAACTCCGCATCCGCAAACACAACGACGGCGTCCGAGTTGTCGACGACATACGTCGCCTCCTCCGGTGTCAGCCGATAGTTGAGCGGCACGCCGACCGCGCCGATCTTGCGCACCGCATTCGACATCGCAACCAGCCAACACGAATTCTGCCCGCAAGAAACGATGCGGTCCTTAGGTTTGACGCCCAAGTCCAACAGCAACCGCGAAAGCTTGTTCGCGTTCGCCTCGAGTTCGGCATAGGTCCATTGCACGACCCGCCCGCCCGGCCGGTCGTCGATCAGCGCAAGCTTCGGTCCTAAGCGTACGGCAAGGTCGGTTAGAACGTCGGTCATACATTCGCTCGGCGTTTCAATGGCGGATGTCCAAGTGTTGCCGCCTCGTGGCCCCGAAAGCAAATCTCAGGCGTGGCCCGCCACCCTCACTTCCCCGTAACTCTGCCGCCCCAGTTCGAAAACAGTTCGCCCACGCACGCGCCGGTCGATCTGTCGGCGATGTCTTTGCGGGCGTTGATTTCGAGGTTGCCGAATGCGTCTTCGACCGTGACGCCGAGCCCGCCCGCGGCTTCGGCGCGCGCGGCGATTTCCCTGGCGAGCGCGCGGCAAGGATCGACCTGGCCGTACATCACATAAAGCGGGCCAAGCAGCACGAGTTCGGCAAGCACGATCAGAAAGGCGATACTGCGCATGAAATTTCCTCCGGTTGTTAACGGGAGGTTAGCTCAGATCACCGGTCGCCGGGTATCTCCCCGCGGGAGGCGGGCGAGCACGACCCGTAACCCGCGCGCCAGCCTGCGCGGTAGCCCTCGCTGACATCCCACAGTTGTTGGTCGCGGACCGGTTTCGTCACTGGCGTGCCGGGTGAGCGGGCCGTCCCGGTGGCGCAGCCGTCGGAGAAGCCGCCGTCATAGTCCGGGTCGTTGTCGTACTGCGTCGTACCGCAGGCTGCCAACCCAAACGCGGCAAACACTACGATGAAAGCTGTAGGTAAACGCATTGACTGATCTCCGGACGCTTCGTTCCTTAACCTGCGATTAACCGCGCGGGTGCCGCGGCGTCAAGCCTGCGGGCCGTGCCTGTGCCTTCGCTCACGATTTCGTTCGGCGCAATTCGAGCTAATTGCACGTTCGCCGCTTAAACGCGGCGCAATTCGCGTGCGCTAGCGTGTTCGTGAAATCTGAGCATGGAGTAGCGGGCTATGAGTTCGATGCGTGTGGTGGTTTTCGCCTCGCAAAAAGGCGGATCGGGCAAGACGACACTGGCCGGACACATCGGCGTTCAGGCCGAACTTGCAGGCGCCGGGCCCGTCGCGCTGATCGACACCGATCCGCAAGGGTCGCTTGCCAAGTGGTGGAACTGCCGCGAAGCGGTGACGCCGGCCTTCATCCATTCGGTATTCACGAATCTGGTGCACGACCTCGACGAAGCGCGCGCGCAAGGCTTCAAGCTTGTCGTGATCGACACGCCGCCCGCGGTCACGAAAGCGATTTCGGAAGTCATCAGCTTCGCCGATCTCGTCGTGCTGCCGACGCGGCCCAGCCCGCACGATCTACGCGCCGTCGGACCCACGATCGACATTTGCGAGGCGCGCAAGAAGCCGATGCTGTTCGCGCTGAACGCGGCGACCGCGCGCGCGAAGATCACGATGGAAGCGGCGGTCGCACTGTCGCAACACGGTACTGTCGCGCCTGTCACCATTCACAACCGTACGGATTTTGCAGCCTCCATGATCGACGGGCGGACCGTGATGGAGATCGAGCCGGACGGCAAGTCGGCCGACGAGATCCGCGAACTGTGGGAATACATCGACGCACGGTTACTGCGCCGCGATATGAGAGCGGCCGAGTCCAGCGAGGTTGTGCCGCTTCGGCGCAATGTCAACGCGCTGGGTCGCGAGGTGCCGGCGTTCGGCCGCCGCGCAAACTAAACCGCTCGAACGAGGCACGTTCGCACATGTCGAAATATGCATCGCTGACTGCTGGTATTCTCGCGCGCAAGGGCGAGGCTGAACCGACCGCAACGCCATTCGCCGATCAGATGCTCACGCGCGTCGGCTGTCCGGCGCCCGAGATCGAGGGGCTGACGCCGATGCGCGGCTCCCTTAATCTGCACGCGGAATCCTCACGGCCTAAGACGCAAGCGTTGAAGCCGCCACCGGTCAAGCCGCTCGATCCGTTCGGGTCGTTCGGACGGCGCCCTATGGAGGCGAAGGTGCATGTGATGCCGCTGCCGGTGCCTGCTGCGGCCGACGATGACGAAGAGCAGACGGATAATCACTGCCTCGCGTGCCCCGGACCGTCGCCGGAAGAGGCGGGCAAGACCTATCACGTGAACCTGCGCTTGAAGCGGATGCGCTTCGTGAAGCTGAAGCTTTCGTCGGCGCTGTTGCGCCGGCCGGTGCAGGAGATCGTCGCCGAGGCGCTCGACCGCTGGTTCGAGACGCTGCCCGGCGACGTGCTTGGCGACTGCGCTTGCCTGAAGGCGCGCTGCGACTGAGTTTAGTTCACCCGCATGACGGGCGTGACGGACGGGAGCATCATGGCGGCCAAGAAGCCGATCAAGATGTAGATGACGATCATCACGCCGATGATGGCGAGCGTATACACCAGCGCTTTATCTTCGGCCGGTTTCATCAGCTTCGGCAAACCGACGTAAAGCAGGTAAAGCGAGTAAAGCCCACCCAGCAGCGCGACGATACCGAGTTGGGGTAAGATCGTGACAAGGCTTGCGACCCAAGACGCGGTCGGCGCGTAGGCGGCGACTTTGAACGCTTGCCCTGCGTCCGGCGTGCCGCCGAATTGCGGGGCGAGCGCGTTGATGACGAGGCCTGTGATGTAGACGCCGGCCAGCCCGAGGATGATTTGTAGGATCGCTTGGCCGAGGGCCGCACCGGCCGGTAGCCGATAGGTGCCGAAGCCGAAATTGATGCCGATCACCGACATGCCGATCGCCGTCGCCAACGCGGCCGCAATAATCAGCGGGCCGACATAGTTCATATAGATGCGCTGCACGTTGGCGTCTTCACCGGCGATGACGTCCCACTCGGTGCCGGGCGACAGGATGAGCTTTTGAATGCGGGCTAGAATGGCTGCAAAATCCATGGGCGGTCTCCTTGAGGTCCCCTCGGTCCGCGCACCACAAACGGGCTGTGATTCGCGACACGTTGGTTATGGTAGCCTTTTGGTGCGTGTTCCGGTGCCCCAGGACACCAGGGTAGTGAACGCGCCTGGTTTTCCGCTGATCCGCAGGGTCTAAAGGGCCGTAAGAACCACATGGCGCAAAGCGCGAATATGGCCGGGACGTCGTTTATCGAGGCGCGGGTGATGCACGCCCGGCATCGGCCGAAGCGCAATGCGTTCGCCTATCGCGTGCCTTATCTGGCTATCGGCGAGCGTACGTTGACGGGCGGTGAGCGTTCTGGCGTGCTTTCGATCGATCGCGGCAATGTATTCAGTGTACGGACGAAAGACTACGGCGTCGCTGGCGGTCTGACGGGCACGGCGTTCGTGCGCGATGTGCTGATGCGCTACCGGATAAACGAGGCGGATGGCGACGTCGTACTCGTCACGATGCCCCGCATGTTGGGGTTTGCGTTCAACCCGGTCAGCTTCTGGCTCTGCCCCGACAAGGCGTCGCGGTTGCGCGCGGTGATAGCCGAAGTAAACAACACGTTCGGCGAACGGCATTTCTATGTGTGCAAGCATTCCGATCATCGACCGATCGAACCGCAAGATTCCATCGAGGCTGAAAAGGTCTTTCACGTGTCGCCCTTCATGCCGGTCGACGGGCACTACCGCTTTACATTCTCGTGGAGCGAAGGTTCGTTTGGCGCGCGGATAGACTTGCACGATGCGCAAGGCTTGATTCTGACGACGTCGATGGCCGGGAAACGCGAGCCGGCAACGTCATGGCGGCTGGTGCGCGGGCTGCTCGCCAATCCATTGCTGATGTTCAAGGTTTTAGGACTTATTCACTATCAGGCCGTCCTCCTGTGGGCGAAGGGTGTGCGGCATTTCCGTAAGCCGCCGCCGCCGGCCGAGCAGATTAGCAGCTGAGTTTACCGGGCTTTGAGAGCTGCGCGTCTAAGGTCTTCCCATGGCTAAGCCCGGGTCCAAAATTGCGTTGCTGGTGCTGAGCGGCTTGTTGGCCGGGATCGGCGCGTTGCAGCTGCTTTCCGTTCAGGACGCGGCCGAACCCCTAATGGCGGCACTTGCGGCAGTGGTGGCCATTGCGCCCGCCGGATATTTCCTAGGGCTGTATGCGGCTGGTCCGAAGGCTGCCGGTGTGAAGGCCGAGGATGATCCTGTCTTCGCCCCGGAGGGCGACTCGGTCGTTGTGCCGTTCCGGCGCCGTCAGCGGTAAGGTTTCGTTTACCAGAAGTAGTTGTTTTCACGGCGCTGACGGCTGCGCTCGCGGACCAGCAGAAGCGCGATCGAAACCAGCGCGCCGACCAAAACCAAAGCGCCGAAGTTCCAAGACTCCGCGAGCGTGCAAGCTTGCGCGTCGAACATGGTGCGCACGCAGGTCGCATTGCCGAGGATTTGGATGAGATCGAGCTTTTCCATGACCGCTTGCTCCGTTGGTTGCCAAGAGCCTCGCAAGCCCGGTGCCAATGGCGGAAAACCGGGGTAAACCCTTAACAGCGCTGAGGGTTAGGGTTACGGTCGCGCCTGGATTGGACGGATCGGGTACGTGCTGCGGGTCTTTTGTTTCGGATTGGCATTGGTGTTGAGCGCGTGTGCGGCGGCAGCTGACATCGGCGCGCTCTCCGCCGAATTCAAAGTCCTGCGCGCGCAGAGCGGGCACTTCTCCGGCGGCGACTGGAACGAGGCGGCCGACAAGTTCGGCGGGCGCAAGCATGAGGTCATGCTGAAGCTCGAAGAGGCGCTGGGTGACGGTACGCATACGCGGGTCAAGGTTGTGACCTTGCTGGGCGAGCCCGATCTGGTGCTGAAGGCGGGCGAGACGATGTTTCGCGACAGCTACAACGGCGGCGACGTGCGCGTGACCGAACTGCTCGTCTATCGGTGGCGCGGGATGCACGACTATTTGTTCTTCACCAGCGACGGCCGCCAAGTGCTGGGCAGCGCGTGGTGGAACGCATGGGAATAGGAGTTGAGATGAGAAGTTTGCTTGTTGCGCTTGGCTTGGCATGTGTTGTGCTCGCGGCACCTGCGCGTGCCGCGGAACCGTCCGCGGCGGAGAAAGCTGCGGTGTTCAAAGCCGCAGGCTTCAAGGCGAAGGGCGGAAAATACGTGCGCTGCGAAGACGACGTGACCGCGTCCTACATGCCGGGCTTCATCGAGTGGGAAGATCTGAACGGCGATGGCGTCAATGAGGCGTTTGTCCGGGAGAGCAGCTTGTTCTGCTACGGCAACACGGCCGAGGCGGTTGTGATCGTCGCGAAGAACGCGAAGGGTGAGTGGGGCGTCGTGCTCGATCAGGTCGGCGTCGCGCTGCCGCTCAAAACGAAGACCAAAGGCTGGTTCGATATCGAGGTCGGCGGGCCGGGCATGGGTCCGTTCCCGCGCTTTCACTATGACGGCAAGGGCTATGTGTCGAAGGATTAGCCGCTAGTTCAGCCAACCGGCTTCGCGCAGCTCCCTTCAAGCGGGTAGGCGTCACAAGAAATATAGCCACGTCACGAGTGCGAAGCAGGGCAGCAGGATCACGATCGACCAGAGCATGTAGCCGAAGAAGCTCGGCATTTTGACGCCTGCTTCTTCGGCGATCGCTTTGACCATGAAGTTGGGCGCGTTGCCGATGTAGGTGTTGGCGCCCATGAACACGGCGCCGGCCGAGATCGCGGCGAGCGTGGTCGCAAGCGGGCCCATCAGTTGCTGCGGGTCGCCGCCGGCCGCGTTGAAGAACACGAGATAGGTCGGCGCGTTGTCGAGGAAGCTCGACAGGCCGCCGGTCAGCCAGAAGTACATCGCGTTGTTCGGGCTGCCGTCGGGGTTGGTGACCAGCGCGAGAACCGGGGCGAACGCGCCGTCGCTGCCCGCGCGCAGCATCGCGATCACGGGCACGATGGTCACAAAAATGCCTGCGAACAGTTTCGCCACTTCGGCAATAGGCCCCCAGGTGAAGTCGTTGCCCTGGCGGTAGGCCATCGGCGTCAGCATTAGCGAGACGGCGGCGAGGAAGAGCAGGGCGATGACGCGCGCGATATCGGGGAAGCCGACATGCACACCTTGAACGACGACGGCGGCATCCGTCTTCCAGAAGGCCGAGCCCAGGATCGCGGCGACGACAGCGCCGAGCAGCAGCACGTTCAGCCAGCCGTTGAGGCGCACGGGCTCGCTCGAGAGTTGCGGCGGCATCTTTTGGAAGCGGTCGCGTGCGTAGAGCACCGTGTCGAGTACGAAGAACAGCGCGAGCAAGATACCAACCACAAGCAGCGTCTTGTCGAACAGGTGAATTGCCGGCCAGGAGAAGTCGACGCCCTTGAGGAATCCGATGTAGAGCGGCGGGTCGCCGAGCGGGGTCAACGAGCCGCCGATGTTCGAGACCAGGAAGATGAAGAACACGACCACATGGACGCAGGACCGGCGGCCCTTGTTCGCGCGCAGGAGCGGGCGGATCATCAGAACCGAAGCGACGGTCGTGCCGGTGATGCTGGCGATCGCAGTGCCGGTGGCGAGCAGCCCCGTGT
>JABFRX010000308.1 GCA_013140995.1 Alphaproteobacteria bacterium
GTGTGCTCGCGTCGGCCAAATCACTCTGAATGAGCCGGAATCCAACGAAGTGGTCGAGAAGGTCACCGTTACTGGCACGCGCATCACGACGCTGCCTGAAGACATGCCCGACGCGAGCACACTGCCCACAACCCCAATCACGGGGCGGTTCAACAACGTCCTCATCTTTGACCGCCGTGATGGAAAATTCTCGAAACTGTTCGACAAGCGGCTTGCGATCTCGGAGTTCCAGTATGGGTGGCGCACCACGCCGGAGGTCCTGGTGATCTTCGCAAACGAGCGGGACACGAACAAAGATGGCAAGCTTAGCAGTGTCGATATGCAAGACATCTACATCTTCACCTTCGCCGACAAGAAGATGCACAAGGTCGATGCTGCCGGCCTCAATCCGCTGGAGCTTATGGCGATCCCCGATGTCGATTACGTCGTCGTTAAGGCGCGCCGCGATCGGAATAACGATGGCCGGGCTTACGGCGGGGACTCTTATCCGAAAGAAGACTTAGAACCCGAGCCGACGGTCCTCATCCGTATCGACTTGAAAACCATGAAGGCTTCCTCTTTCGTGCCCGACGACATGTTGGAGAATCTGCAACGCACGCTCGACGGCTCGAAGCCATCTTCCGCACTTGTCAAATAGGCCATGGCCACTTTCAAAGGCTTACCCAAAGATTTCTTCGTGTTCTTCACGCAGCTCGCCAAGAACAACGAGCGACCCTGGTTCGAAGCGAACAAGCAGCGGTACAAGGAAGTGGTGATCGCGCCGCTTTGCGATTTTATGGAGGCTATGGCGCCGAAGGTTGCGAAGATTTCGAAGCATATCGTCGTCGATCCGCGGCCGAATGGCGGGTCGATGTTTCGGATCTATCGCGATGTGCGGTTTGGGAAGGACAAGAGCCCTTACAAGACGCATGCGGGGGTGCATTTCCGGCATGGCCTCGGCAAGGACGCGCATGTGCCGGGGTTCTACATGCACTTCGCGCCGGACGAGGTGTTCTTCGGTTGTGGCGTTTGGATGCCCGAGCCTGCCGGATTGAGCAAGGTGCGCCACGCGATCGCGGACGATCCAAAGGCTTGGAAGAAGGTCGTCGAGGACAAGGCGTTCGTGAAGGCGTTCAAGGCGCTGGGTGGTGAGGCGCTGTCGCGGCCGCCGAAGGGTTTCGATCCGGAGCATCCCTATATCGGCGATATCAAGCGCAAGAGTTTCTTTGCGATGCACGAAAGCTCGGTGGAGTCCGTGCAATCGGCGGGTTTGGTGGACGAGGTCGAGGCGACGTTCCGGGCGGGTAAGCCGCTGATGGCATATCTGTGTAAGGCCCTCGGCGCGCCGTTTTGATAGGGTGGCCGTCCCGTTTGAGTCGGGAGCACCCATCATGAAGTACCTTAAAACTCTGCTTGTTCTTGCACTGGCTGCGGCGGCGGGCACGTCTTGTGGCAGCGCGCCGGGCGTGGCTTTGTTTCCGCAAGCCGTTGCTGTGAAGGCTTACCTGTTCGACGGCGATCTGGGCCGCGGCGTCTTTCAAGATTTCGCCACGCTGCATGCGACCGCCGTGCCGGCGCGAGGCATCGGGCTTGCCGAGGGACACGTTGCGCGTTTGAAGCGCGGGTTCGCGATCGCAAGCGGCGAGCAGGGCGCTGCCGCATGTTTTAACCCGCGACACGGGTTTGTGTTCTATGACGCAAAGGGACAGGTGGTGGGGACGCTGGACGTTTGCTTCGAATGTACGAACACGTCGACCAGTGCGCCGGGGTATGAGGCGCGGGTGAAGCCGATCTACGAACGCTTTAAGCAGACCGGCGATACGTGGGACGACAAGCTGCACGCCCAACAACAGGCGGAGGTCAACAAGCTACGCGCCGAATTTGGCATGCCGCCGGTGGACGCGCCAGTCGATTGGAACGGGCTTGAGGCGCTTGTACGCGAACTCGGCATGCCGCCTCAGCCCACGCCCGCCGATTTCGAGCGGGTGCGCGGTGCGGCGAACTAGGAGCGTAATCGTAATGTCTTTGATCTTGCGCGCAGCCTTATCTTTCGTTGCGTTCGTGGTGATTGCGGCCGGTGCGTTTGCGGCCGAGCGCGAGCGTGCTCTGGCGGTGGATGGTTCGGCGCGCACGTACACGCTGATTGCGCCGGACAAGGCAAGCGAACCGCTGCCTCTGCTCATCGTCTATCACGGCGGCGGGCAGACGGCTGAGCGGGCGCGGCGTTATACGCGGTTCGACGAGTGGGCGGGGCGCGAGAACTACGCCGTCGTCTATCCGCAGGGTAAGAACAACCAGTGGAACGACGGGCGCGTGTCCGATGACATTAGCGACCGGAACGCCAACGATATCGAGTTCACGCGCGAGATCGTCGAACAGCTTGTCGCCGAAGGTGTGGCCGATCGCGGGCGCGTGTTTCTCACCGGCGCATCCAACGGCGGTATGATGGCGATGCGCGCCGCCTGCGAGATGGGCAATGCCATCGCCGGGATTGCGCCCGTGGTCGCGAACCTGCCGGTCGATTGGGAGTGTCGTGCCAAAGCAATGCCTGTGCTGTTCATTCACGGCACCGACGACGAATTCATGCCGTACGAAGGCGGCGAGGTGGCTAAGGGCAAGACGCGGCGTAATTTGGGTACTGTGCGCAGCGCCGATGAGACGATCTCGGTGTTCCAGCGCATGAACGGTTGCAGCGGCGTAAAAGAGATGAAAACGCTGGACGAGGTGGGCCGCGATAAGACGGCCGCGGTCATCACCGACTACGACTGCAAAAGTGCACCGCTCAGGCAGATCGAGATTCAGGGGGGCGGGCACACTTGGCCGGGTGCCCGCACGGGCGTGTTGGCGGATTGGTTGCTCGGCAATACGAGCGAAGAGGTGAACGCGACGGCCGAGATTTGGAACTTCTTCAGGGCGCTCCCGGGGCGTTAGGACGAGCCACAACCTCCGCCGCCACCGCAACCACTGCCGCCGTCTCCACCGCCGCCGCCTTCACCGCCCTCTCCACCTTCGCCGCCTTCGCCTTTACCCTTACCGTTGCCGCCTGCGGCGCCGGTCGAGGCGATGAACGATGAGGAGCCGCCATCGCCGCCTTTGCCGCGCGGCTTACCGTTGCGCTTAGCGGTGCCGCCGAACAACGCGCCGAACAGCAGCAGCGCGGTCGCCGCGACGCCACCGATCACGTAGGCGGCTGTGTTGTCGCTTCCAGCCGCGCCGTCGGCCGCGATGGCCGCGGTCGCGCCAGTCGTTGCGAGTGCTGTGCCGGCCCAGAGCGCGGCAAGCTTCGGCTTGCGGACGATGAAGTGCGTACGGGCATCGACCCAGCGCTGGTGCGCTGCGCTTGCAAAGCGTGCGCTTGGCGGGGGCCAGAATTCGGCCGGTGGCTCCGTTCCGAACTCTTCGCGATAGAGCATCAGCGTTTGTTCGTATTGAATGCGATACCTTGCATCTTCTTTGGCACCGCCTTTCGTAGGCCCATGATGCAGCGGGCGTCCGAGTAGGTTCGCGCACATTTCGTCCCAGTACGAGTGCGTGAACGTCAGATGCAAGTGCCACACTTGATCGACGACACCTGACGGCGTGACCGGCGTTTCGCTGCTCGCGGCCAGGTAAACGAATTTCTTGTACTCATTGACCGCGCTGCGGGCGAAGGTCTTCGACCAGCCGTTCTCGCGCGCCACGCGGTCGGTAAAGCGGAACGCGTTCCGCGGGTCATCGAATTCAAAGTCGTTGAGCTTGTTCCAAAGTTCGAGATCGACAGGCATGCACGTCTCCCTGTGCTGTTGTTCTTGTCGAGAGATATGGGGCGTGGAATTGACAGAAACATGACGGTGTTTCACGGACATCACGAGCATTTGTCCGGTTATGCTCGCGGACGAGATTAGGGCCGCATAGACCCCGGCCGCAGCTTTGTGCAGGATATCGGGGGGTAGTGTCTTTGGGGGCAGTTATGCGCATAGCAGCAATCGTTTCCGTCGCCGTCGCGGCGGCCGCTTTAGCTTGGGCAGCAGACGTTCAGCGCGTCGAGCGCGGGATGCTGGTGACGGAGAACGTGCCGGAAACGCCGCCTGCGCTGAAAGACACGTTGCTGCAATATCAGAACGTGCGCGGGGCTTCGTTTGCGGATTGGACGCCGGACGGCAAGTCGATTCTGATCGCAACGCGCTTCGCCGACACGGCGCAGCTGCACCGGGTGGATATGCCGCTGGGGCTTCGCCGGCAGCTGACGTTTTTCCCCGAACCGGTCGGCAGCGGCACGTACCGCCCTGACAATGGCCCGCGCACGATCCTCTACGGCAAGGATCGCGGCGGCGATGAGAATTTCCAGCTCTATCTGATGGACGAGCGCGAAGGCGCCTCCACCATGTTCACCGACGGCAAGTCGCGCAACGCAGCCGGCACGTTTTCGGACGACGGCTCATTGATCGCTTGGTCGAGCGTCGCGAAGGACAGCCAGAAATACAAGATCCTGGTCGCAAATGGCCGCGCGCCGAAGGAGCCGCGCGTGGTGCTTGATGAGGAAGGCGCGTGGTTTCCGCGTGGCTTCTCGCCGGACAACACGAAGCTGCTGGTCGGCAAGTCGGTGTCGGTGAACGAGAGCTATCTCTATTTGATCGATTTGAAGACGGGCACGCGCACGCAGGTCAACCCGTCGCCGAAGCAGATCTCCTACGGCAACGTTGAGTTCGCAGCCGACGGACAGTCGCTCTATGTTGTATCGGACGAGGACAGCGAGTTTTCGCGGCTCGTGCGCGTCAATCTGAAGGACAATTCCAAGACCGCGCTATCGGGCGGCATCGATTGGGATGTTGACGGTTTCGACATCACGCTCGACCGAAAGACGATTGCTTATGTCACGAACGAAGCGGGAGTCAGCCGCGTCTATATGATCGACGCTGCGAGCGGCGCGAAGCTGCCCGCACCCGAACTGCCGACGGCGGTGTTTTCAGGCGCCGGGTTCTCGCCGGACGGCACGAAGCTCGCGCTATCGCTGACGAACGCACAGACATCGGGCGACGTGTGGGTATGGGATTTGAAGGCGCGCAAGCTGACGCGCTGGACGGAGAGCGAGGTGGGCGGCATCGACCCCTCGACGTTCGTACAGCCGACGCTGGTTTCCTGGCCCACCTTCGACCAGGCGGGCGGCAAGCCGCGCACGATCACGGGGTTTCAGTATCTGCCACCCGGACCGGGGCCGCATCCGGTGCTCATAACGATTCACGGCGGTCCGGAGGCACAGTCGCAGCCGGGGTTCTCCTCCAACACGCAGATGCTGGTGAAGAAGCTCGGCATGGCGGTGATCTTGCCGAACGTGCGCGGTTCCACCGGCTACGGTAAGACGTTCGTCAATCTCGACAACGGGCGCTTACGCGAAGACTCGGTCAAGGACATCGGCGCGCTGCTCGATTGGATCGCGACGCAGCCGAGCCTAGACAAGAAGCGGGTTGTCGTGTCCGGCGGCTCCTACGGCGGCTACATGTCCTATGCCGTGATGACGACCTACAACGACCGGCTCGCTGCCGGGATTTCGGTCGTCGGCATTTCGAACTTCGTCACGTTCCTGAACAACACGAGCGGCTATCGCAAGGATTTGCGGCGGGTGGAGTACGGCGACGAACGCGATCCGGAGATGGCGAAGTTTCTACAAACGATCTCGCCGCTGACGAACGCAGGCAAGATCACGAAACCGATGTTCATCGTGCAGGGGCTGAACGATCCGCGCGTGCCCTATACGGAGGCCGAGCAGATGCTGAAGGCGATCCGCGCGAACGGGCAGGAAGTCTGGTTCATGATGGCCAAGGACGAAGGCCACGGTTTCGCCAAGAAAAGCAACCAAAACGCTCAGCAAGAGGCGACGGTATTGTTCCTCCAAAAGGTTATCGGGAAGTAGGGCGGCCTTGACAGTTCGGCCGCCTGGCCTTCACTTCGCGCCCGAATTGGAGCGCGGTCTATGAGCACGAAGAAGACGCGGGTCGCGATACTTGGCGCGAGCGGTTACACGGGCGCCGAACTCGTGCGATTGCTGGCGCGCCATCCGTATGTCGAGATCGTGGCTCTGACCGGCGACCGTAAGGCCGGCGAGAGCATGGCCGATGTGTTCGGGCAGTTCGCGGTGTTGAATCTGCCGAAGCTCATAACGATCAAAGAGGTCGATTGGTCGAATGTCGACGCTGCGTTCTGTGCGCTGCCGCATGCGACGACGCAGGCTGTGGTGCGTGAGTTGCCGGCACATGTGCGCGTGATCGATATCTCGGCCGATTTCCGGCTGGAGAACCCCGAGACCTATCGCGACTGGTATGCGCATGAGCATCAGGCGCTGGAGCTGCAGAAGCACGCGGTCTACGGGCTGACCGAATTCTATCGCGACCGGATCAAGTCGGCGCGGATCGTAGCGTGTCCGGGATGCTATCCGACGGCGGCGTTGCTGCCGCTGTTGCCGCTCTTGGAGCAGAAGCTGATCGATCCGGACGAGATCATCATCGACGCGAAGTCGGGCGTGTCCGGCGCGGGGCGCGGCGAGAAGCAGGCGAACCTCCATACGGAAGTTTCGGAAGGCATCCACGCTTACGGCGTCGGTAAGCACCGGCACATGCCTGAGATCGAGCAGGAGCTGGCGAAGGCTTCGGGCCAGAAGATGTCGATCACGTTCACGCCGCATCTGATGCCGATGAACCGCGGCATGCTGAATACGATCTATGTGCGTGCGAAGAACAGCGCGACGGCAGAGCGGATGCACGGCGCGCTAGCGCAGCGCTACGGCGGCGAGGCGTTCGTGCACGTCATGCCGTTCGGACAGACGCCGCAGACGCGCCACGTGCGCGGGAGCAACCACTGCTTCATCGGAGTGGTCGGCGAGGCGCGCGCGGGCCGCGCGACGCTGATCGCGGCGATCGACAATCTGACGAAGGGCGCAAGCGGACAGGGTGTGCAGAATTTCAACTTGATGTTCGGCTACCCTGAGACCACCGGCATCGACATGCTGCCGTTGTTTCCGTGACAACGGGAATGTTGCGCTCTACCTCTCGCTCAAGAACGCCAACATCGCTGCGTTGAACTCTTCCGGTTTTTGCATCGGCGCGAAGTGGCTGACGCCGGGAAGAACGATCAGCTTGGCGCGCGGGATCGCTTTGCCCAGATACGACGTGTGCTGGGGCTTGATGATCTCTTCCTTGTCGCCATCGACGACGGCGATTTTCGGTCCGGAGATCTTTGAGAGATCGAATTCCGTGTAGTTCGGCTCCGTGGTCAGCATCAAATACATCGCGTCGTAGAGGCCTTTGAAATCGTGCGGCGGTGGCGAGAGGCGCGCGTAGTCTTTCGGCGCGCGCTCCATGAAGTCGATGAAGATCGGACGCTCGGTGATGCCGGGGATGATACCGTTTTGATCCATGTTGGCGCCGAATGCGAAGACGCGATCGAGGCGCTTTGGGTGTCTCATCGCCAGGATCAGACCTTGAATGGCCCCGTCGCTCCAGCCGACGACGGAGGCCTTCGGCAGTCTGAGCGCGTCCATGACAGCGACCACGTCGGACGCGAAGACCTCATACGACAGTGGCCGGTTGGGATCGCGGGTGCTGCGCGCGTGGCCGCGGGTTTCGATCAGGATGACGCGGTAGCCGGCTTTCAACAGGGCGGGCACTTGGAATCCGAAATTCTCGGCGCTGCCGAACGCGCCGTGTAGCAGAATCACGGGTGTGCCTTGGCCGATCGTCGCGTACCATATCTTCGCGCCGTCGTGCGCGACGGTGCCTTGCGCGTCGAACTTCGGCAGAGGCGGTGTGGGCAACACCGTTTCCCAGACGGGCGTCGTCCACTTGGCCGGTGGCGGCGGGGCTGCGTTCTGCTTTGATTGGGGCGCAGGTTCGCCGCAGGCGGCCAGTGCGATGAGACAGAGACTGAGCGCTGCTGCAGGGCGCATGAGATCGGGTACCTTTTGTTGCCGGCGCATTATAACGCGGGCCGCGATTGGTGGATTGGCGATATTTCTACGCAGAATCCTGTGCAAGGGGGCCATTGTGCGCCCTTGACTTGCGGTGCACGCCCGCGCGACCTGTTGGCCGCCAAAACTGCCTGCAAGCCCTCTTTGCGTTACTGGCGTTTCGCGTGGGTCCGACCACGGGGAAGCGCGGGGAGTTCAAGTTTTGGACATGCCGCGCGCCTGGGCCGTTTCGCTTGTGCAAGAACCGCAACACGAAGGAGGCCACCCATGATGGATCATCGCGCAGCACTTAAGGCCAGCGATCCCGAAATCTATGAAACGCTGATCGGCGAAGAGCGCCGGCAGCGCGAGGGGGTCGAGATGATCCCGTCGGAGAACTATACGTTTCCCGAAGTCTACGCGGCGCTGGGTTCGGCATTCACGAACAAATACGCGGAAGGGTATCCGGGGCGGCGTTATTACGGGGGCACGGAATTCGTCGACGCGATGGAGAACATCGGCCGCGACCGCGCGAAGGCTTTGTTCCGCGCGGAGCATGCGAATTTGCAGCCGCTCTCTGGCTCACCGATGAACCAGGCGGTCTATCTGCAATTCGTCGAGCCGGGGGCCACGATCCTTGCGATGGAGCTCAGCCACGGCGGGCACCTGACGCACGGCGCGCCGGTTTCGCACATGGGCAAGATCTACAAGTTCGTGCGTTACAAAACCGACCCGACGGACGGCGCGATTGACTTCGATCATCTGCGCGATGTGGCGCGGAAGGAGAAGCCGAAGCTGGTGGTTTGCGGGTACTCGTCCTATCCGCGCGACTACGACTACAAGCTGTTCAAACAGGTGGCTGATGAAGTCGGCGCGCTGACCATGGCCGACGTCAGCCACATCGGCGGGTTGATCGCGGGCGGCGTGATGCGCAATCCGATGGACGCCGGCTTCGACTTCATGACGACAACGACGCACAAGTCGTTGCGCGGTCCTCGCGGCGGTATGATCCTCTGCAAGAAGGACCATGCGAAGGGCATCGACCAGTCGGTGTTCCCAGGGCTGCAAGGCGGGCCGCACATGAACCAGGTGGCGGCGACGGCGGTGACGTTGAAGCTTGCAAGCGAGCCGCCGTTCAAAGTTTATGCGGCTCAGGTATTGAAGAACGCGAAGGCGCTGGCCGCCGTGCTGATGGACCAAGGTGTGGAACTTGTGACCAGCGGGACCGACAATCACCTGATGGTGATCGACACCGTGAAGAGCTACAATGTCAACGGCGCGATCGCCGAGAAGGCACTCGATCACGCGGGTATCACAACGAACAAGCAGGTGATCCCGGACGATCCGAACCCACCGCTGAAGCCGTCTGGCGTGCGGCTTGGCACGCCGGCCGCGACCACGCGCGGCATGAAAGAGGGCGAGATGAAGCAGATCGCCCGCATCATGATCGAAGCGATGAAGAACCACGCCGATCCGAAGCGGCTGGAAGGGTTGCGCCAGGAGACGCGCGTGCTCTGCTCGCGCTTCCCGGTGCCTGGGCTTTAGATCATGAGCGTTGTTGAGACGGCACGGCTCAAACTCGTGCCGCTCAGCGCGCGGTTTAACGACGATCTGTTCCGGCTGTTCCATGAGCCGGAGGTGGCGGACTGGCTGTTCCTCACCGGTCCGCCGGCACGCGAGCAACTGGAAGCGCGCACCGTGCTGCACGAGCAGATTTGGGCGGAGCGCGGGTACGGGATGTTCGCCGTGCTTGAGAGGGCGTCGGATCGGTTCGTCGCCCGCGTCGGCGCGATGCTGACCGCTGAGACGGGGCGTATGGAAATCGCCTGGTCCACGGTGCGCGACGCGTGGGGCAAAGGCTATGCGGCCGAGGCGGCGCGTGCGTCCGTCGATTTCACGTTCGCGCATTCGAAGCTCGATGCGCTCGACTGTTACCTGCGCCCCGACAACACGGCCTCGCGCCGGGTGGCGGAGAAAACGGGCTTCCTCTATCAGGATACGCGCTTTCTCTACGACCGTCCGCTCAGATACTACCGCATCGAGCGGCGCTAGCTTTCGCGCATCGCGCCTTGCCGCATAGCGGCCAAGAGTTCGGGATTTGCGGCCTTCCACGCATGCCACGCTTCGCGCGTGATGCTGTAGAGATGCAGATCGACCATAGTGCCGTCTTTGTGGGAACGGGTGTGGTTCTTTAGCGTCCGATTCAACGTCCATCCGGTCTTACGCAGGTAGCTGATGATCGGCTCGTTGGTGGCAAGCGCGGTCGCAGTCATCACTTTTAGGTTCAGCGTATCGAAGAAATAGTCGCGAAACGGCGCCGCCACTTCGAGCATGACACCGCGGTTCCGGTAGGCCGTCTCGCCGACAAACGTGTTGGCCAGATAGCGGCCCTTGTCCCAATCGACCTGTGTGGCGAGGATGCCGAGCAGCAGATCGTTCGTGCGATCGAAGATTCCTAGAATTATATTCGATCGCTGGTCGTACTTCCCGATGTAGGCGGCGACCTCCGCCAATGACGCTGGCGCGTCCGCCAGATTCAGGCCGTCGCGGATGTCGGTTTGGCCAAACCAGCCAAGCCACTGTGGCGAGGCGTCGTTGACGGTGAGCGTACGCAAGTAGAGGTTCGGCGTGTCGATCCGGATGGCGAGCGGTTGGGCAGGGGTGTTGGCTTCGTCCATGAATCGTCCTCTGTCGGCCCAAATTACACCGGCGTGGCCCGGGGGCGCCCGTCCGCCCCCAAAATTCTCCGGCCGAAACCGCCGAAAACACCGCATTGACCACGCGAGGGCGGGTCCGTAGGTTCCGCGTCCCTTTGGGGCCTATAGCTCAGCGGTAGAGCATCTGACTTTTAATCAGAGGGTCGCTGGTTCGATCCCAGCTGGGCTCACCACACTTAAATCAAAGGCTTAGGTCACCTATCCACAGATTGCATCGACCTGAACATTTGGCGTCTGTCCTACACCGGTCCTACACCAGGATCGGTTCGCTTTAAGGTCTCTCGATGCAAATTCAAGAAGAACAGCAGCTCGGCCCGGTCGAAGACGAAGTTCTCGCACTGACGGCCGTTGTCCGGCCGATCCTCACTGGAACGCTCTATGCGTTGAAGCAAGACGTTGTCAGAGAGGCTGGCGGTTACGAGCAGGTGAAGCTGAAAATGCTGCCGCGTCTTTATCGCGCTGGCGATGGCGATTGTGGGATATGTTTTGAGTACGCGGTCCACGACGCAATCGTTTCGGGCGATGCTCGGGTCCTTGAGCGCATCAACGATGCGACGGCGCTGTGCAACGTCCCGGGTGGCACCCCACGTTCGATCTTGTTCGGATTGGAGAAAACAGGCTCTCAGCAGCTTGTCGATACTGCGCGAGAGTTGTTGACAGAAGAATCACGGTTACTTTCCGGCGCTAAGGGTCTACCAGCAAAGTTGAAGAAGCATCTCGCATTGATCGCGGGAGCGTTCCGCAATCGCAAAACACGACCTGCGCTTCCGCATTCGATCAACGGGTTATGGCGGACAGATCTTTTCGTTGGTTATCACGATTCAGATCGTTGGGTAGCAACCACAGTAAAGGTGAACCCAACGCAACTCGTGGGCGCTGCCGGGTTGCGGATAGGCATCATTCCGACGAAGCAGGGCCGAAGCGACGCTGTCAGGAAGGACGACGCTAAAAACCTGGTCATTTGTCCGCTGCACCACGATGAAGATTTCATGCAAACCTTCTACGAATGCTGGCGCATAGTTCAGGCATTCATCGCTGCTGATGCGCAAGTACCCGCGGAGGTGCTACTGCCACGTCCTGCGCATCGGGAAGTGGCGCGAATACTGCACGAACGTCGCGAGTTTCCGATTGTTGACGTTGTGAAGGCGATAGAAGCGTTCGGGCAACCTGATTTGCTAACAACACGCGACCGAAACGTGACCGTCGAGCAGTTGCAGGGTACGACGCAAACACAAAAGTTGATCGCGCCGTTGTCCGCGCAACAAAATCTGCTTTAGTTCGTCTTGCCCCTCGGTCGTCGCCGCGAACGCGTGAGGCACCGCGCGAAATACGCCGGGCGGTTGAATCCTGTGCCCTGAATTAGCCTTATTGCCACTGATTATGCGGATTGACCGAAAGGGCCTGATCCATGCGCATCTTCGCACCAAGAACGCTCAATAAGGCGTCGCAAGTGACCGACAAGAACCCGCAGGAAGAACCAAGCGTCCGTAGCGCGGTACTCTATTGGTGGGTTGCGCTTGGCTCTATCGGGACGGGCGTCAGTATCGTCAGTCTTCTTAGAACGTACCTCAAACGCGATTTAGAGGGCGTCGCCGGATTGGTGGTCGAAAAGTACGCGCAGCTTAGGGACATCGTTTTCGACGCCTTGCAACAGGCGATACCCTTGGTTCACCTAACAACCGAACAACGCTCATACATTCTTGCTCTATTGATATTCGGGGCGGTCTATTTACGAACGCTGTCGTTGGCAAGGCGCAAAGGGGCCAGCGGCGACGACGTTCTTTTTCCCATTTTGACGCTGGTCTACTTCGGCATTGTGGTCGCTATGCTTTTGCCACCGATGGGAGAGGTTCCCGAAATGTGGTTCTTCGCTTTAGGTATTCTCGGTGTGATAGCGTTTCTCGCTTACGTTGATGCGAGGGCTCGCGTATCAATCCAGTATTTTCTGATTAATGCGGTTGCTTGCATCATCGTAGCGGTGGTGCTGCTTGGCCTCGGTGGAGCTTTTTAGCCGCGCTCGTCTATGAAGGCGAGCGCCGCTTTGATTGCTTCTGGCGACAAGCCCGCCGCCTTCGCATTCGCCAGCCCTTCGATCATTGTCGCAAATGCGCGTGCGCGTCCGCCTTGGTCATAGGCTTGCAGCGGCGTGATGAGATCGAGCGCGACCGATGCGCCGAGTTTGTCCGTCGCCTCTTGCGCAATGATTTCCGCGATAGGCTGTAATGCGAATTGCGCAAGGTGGCGCTGAGCTTCGCGCACCATCGGCCCGGTCGTTTGCGGGTTTAGCAAGCCGGGCAGCACCCCGAACGCTCCCGCGATGGCGTCGCGCGCCGATGCAACGTGTTCCGCAGTCATTGCGCGCGATAGGTCGGGCGTGATCGTGTTCGGGCTCCAGTCGGTCTGTGGTGTCGGCCCGCCCGCTGCCGTCACGTTGACACTCTCGCGCAAGAGCACCGAACCGCGACGCCCACGAAACCCACGCGACAGAGCCTCGTTGTCTGTGTCCGGGCTTTCAGGGAACGGCACGATCTGCGAGCCGAGCGGTGCGTTCTCATAGACTTCGCTCAGCGCGCTTTCGAGAACGTGCAGCAAGCCAGCCGTGATCGCTGCGCGGCGCAATGGCGATTGACCGGCATAGGGCGTCGCAACGTCCGCGCCGGTCACGATGTGCAGCACTTCGGGCGCAAGCGCGGTCACGCTTCGCCCGCCGCCAACTTCCGGAATTGTGACGCGGTACGCCCTCGGCTTCGCGTCTCGCGTGCTCAAGTCCCAATCGCTGCAAGGGATCAACCGATCATCACCGATCAACAGCACCGCTTCGCCCCTGAGCGCGAGCGCGCGCCCAAGCAAGGCAAGCTCACGCGGGCGCAATAGGTCCGTGCCCTCGACTTGCGCGATGGCAAAGGCCCGGTTCCCGCCGGGCTTTTTCTTTGATCCAGCGTCGATGAAATCGCGTTTGCGCGATGTTCGCAATCATCTTGGCGAAATATGCACAGCTCTATTGCACAGGTTTCCCACAAGCTTGTGGGCATTTATCCGCAGCTTATCCCCAGATTAGCGGTGCGCTTCGTCTATGAATTTCAGTGCCATGCTGACCGCTTCTGGCGATATGCCAGATGCTTGAATCATTCCAGGGACACGCAATGATTCCCGGCGGGCGTTGACCCCGCGACGCCGGCCGACGCTTTAAGGCTCCGGGGGCACGATCGAGACGACTAGGGCGTCCGGTTCTTTTTCCTTGCTTTTGTTCGTGTTTTGTTCTATCTTATCGGCACATGACAAAAGAGGATGTCTCAGTGATGCCGAAGACAGACGTGGTGCCC
>JABFRX010000122.1 GCA_013140995.1 Alphaproteobacteria bacterium
GCTTGCGATCGCGCGGTTTCTTTTCATCGAGATGCTGAAGGCGGGTTACACGTCCGTCGGCGAGTTTCACTATTTGCACAATCAGCCGGGCGGTTCGGCCTATGCGCCTACGACCGCGATGGCGGATGCGATCGCGCTTGCCGCCGGCGAGAGCGGGATCGCTTTGACATTGATGCCCACGCTCTATGTCACGGGTGGCGCGGACGGGCGGGCCTTGAGCGAGCGGCAGAAGCGGTTCAGTAAAACTGTGACGGAGCTGCTCGGCTTGCGCGAGGCGATGCGCGGCAAGCCTGGCGTTGCGCAGTTGGGGCTCGCACTGCATTCGCTGCGCGCGGTGCCACCCGCATTGATGCGCGAGGCGATTGCGAGTGTGGAAGCTTCTTCGCCGATTCATCTGCACGCGGCGGAACAGACCGGTGAAGTGGACGAGGCGATCGCGAAGTTCGGGACACGGCCGATCGACTATCTGCTGACGCAGTTTCGGGTCGATCAGCGCTGGTGCTTTGTGCATGCGACGCACATGAATACGCGCGAGACGCGGGCCTTGGCTGAAAGCGGCGCGGTGGCCGGCTTGTGTCCAACGACGGAGGCCAATCTCGGCGACGGGATCTTCCGGCTGACCGAGTTTCTCAATGTGGGCGGGCGGATCGCGATCGGCGGCGACAGCCACATTGCCGTTGATCCGGCGGAGGAGCTTAAGGCGCTTGAGTATTCGCAGCGCCTGTTGCACCGGAGGCGGAACGTTTCGGCGAGCGCCGCCGTACCGCAAACGGCAGCGCGGTTGTGGAGTCAAGCTGCGCGGAACGGCGCGCAGGTGTTGGGCCTCGACGCGGGCGAGATCGCCGTGGGCAAGCGCGCGGACTTGGTCGTGGTGGACACGGAGCACGTGTCGCTCGCCGGACGCGACGGCGCGCAGGCGCTCGCGAGCTACGTCTTCGTCACTGGGCGGCGCGCGGTGCGCGATGTGATGGTTGCGGGCGCGTGGCTGGTCAGGGATCGTCACCACGCTCGGGAGGATGGCGCCATGACGCAGTATCGCGCGTGTGTGAAGGCGATGTTATCCGCTTAACGGTCTGCCTGCCGGCGCGCGGCGAAATGCCAGAACGCGCAGGAGAGATGCACGACGTGGACCAACAGGAAGATGCCCGCCACTATCGGCCAAGCATTGTCGAAGTCGCGTTGCGCTTTCTGACTGACGAAGGGGAGCCAGACGAGCAGCGCGAACACAAGGGCCGCCAACACCGGCGTCGTGGACACCGCGAACGGCACGGGCGCGTACCACGTGGGTTTGCCGGTGATGCCCCATTGCATCGGCACCCTCGCGCCCTTCGGAAACGACCGCGCCGCGATCCCCGACAAAAGAACAAGGGCGGCTAGCACGGCGCCCATGACGACGACGGCTTCTTCCATTCAGCCTCCATCCCTCGATGCAGGTTGGAGTATGAGCGTTGGAATGCCAAGCGTGTTGTTCTTTACCGTGAACACGCGTGTCCCGGGTTTGCGGCCAGGGCGGATTTCGCTGACGTCGAAGGCTGAGGCTTTGAGGCGGGCGTGGGCGGCTTCGATGTTTGCCGCACGCCAGGAGAGGCCCCAGAGTTGATCGGGCTTGTCGGAGGGTTCTTCGGCGAGGTTGTGCACGACCTCGACGATGAGGTCGCCCGCGCGGAAGAACATCAGCCGCGCGCCCCATTTCGGCTCCGTGCGGTCGAGGCGCATGTCGAGGCCGAGACGCGCGCCGTAGAGCGCGGCGGCGCGGTTTGGGTGTGTGGTGCGCACGACGACGTGGTCGAGGCCGGTGATGGCGCCCTCCTCCGCGTTGCGCGCCGCTTGCGGGGCTTTCGCGTATTCGACGAGCGAGATGGGCACGCCGAACGTGGCGGCGACATCGAGGTCGATGTGGCGGCCTTCGCGCAGGCCGTTCGCGTCGGCTTCGGCGAAGGCGATGGGTGCGCCGGGGTTCAGCGCGCGGCGCTCACAGATGCGCTGCGCTTGGTCGATGCTCTCGATCGCGAACGCAAGGCCGGCGAGGCCTTCGCGGCCATCTTCGGAAGCCACGAGGTCGAGCGCCATGTTGTCGAGACGGACGGTGGCGCTTTCCTCGCCCGCGATCACGGGACGCCCGAGCAGGCGCTCCATTGTCATCGCGGCGGCGATGTCGGCGGTGAGCAGTTTGATGCTGTCTAGGGCGGTGATCATTGTTCTTGTCTGGGAGCGCGGGCGTCCCGCCCGATCGTGCAGCATCTCAAGCGTTGGTGCGTTGGAGACTTTCAGAAGAGCGGGCGGGACGCCAGCGGTTCCAGGGACGCTAAGCCTCACAGCGCATCCATCGCGGCTGCGATCATCGTGCGGATGGCGGTTGTTACCTTCGCCGCTTTGTCGGGGCGGTAGGTGAAGGGTGGGCCTTCGTCCATGTAGATGGCTTGGGCCATTTCGAGTTGGATGGCGTTAATGCCCTTCTTGCGGTCGCCGTAGTGTCTGGTGATGTGGCCGCCTTTGAAGCGGGCGTTCAGCACCGCGTTGAAGCCGGTTGTTTGTGCGGCGGCGAAGGTGGTTTCGGCTATGTCTTTGTCGCAGGCTTTGTTGTCGAATGTGCCGAGGTTCAGGTCGGGCAAGCGGCCTTCGAACAAGGTGGGCAGTTCGCTTGCGATCGAGTGGGCGTCCCAGAGAATGATCGCGCCGTGGATCGCCTTTAGGCGCGAGAGTTCTTGCGCCAAGGCGTCGTGATAGGGCTGCCAGTATTTGCGGCGGGCGGCGATTTCCTCGCCCGTGGGCGTTTCGCCGTCGCGGTAGAGGGCCAAGCCTTTGAACGTGTCCATCGGCACGAGGCCCGTTTTCTTTTGACCGGCGTAGAGTTCTTTGTCGTCGGGTGGGCGGTTCAGGTCCACGACGTAGCGCGAATGCGTTGCTTCGATGATGCTGGCGCCCATCGCGTGCAGGAACGGATAGAGTTTCGGTACGAGCCAATCGGTGTCGGGCAGGTCGAGCGCGACCGGCGTTAGGCGCGCCGCGATCTCTGGCGGCACGTAGGTGCCCGAATGCGGGAAGCTGACGATGAGCGGCGCTTCGCCACGCGTCAGGTGGAAGGTGGGCGGGTTGCTCATGTGCCGGACGGGAGATGGATGTGGCCGTCGACGGCGGCGCGGTAGCGGCCTGAGTCAACGAGCGCGCGGGCGGCGGCGATGTCGGGGGCGAAGAAGCGGTCTTTGTCGTAGTGCGCCACCTTCTCGCGGATCGCGGCGAGTTCGGCTTCGAGCAACTTCGACGATTTGAGCGGGCGGCGGAACTCGATGCCTTGGGCCGCCGCTAGCAGTTCGATGCCGATGATACCGCTGGAGTTGGCGTGCATGTCGGAGAGCCGACGGGCGGCGAAGGTCGCCATCGAGACGTGGTCTTCTTGGTTCGCCGACGTGGGCAGCGAGTCCACGCTGGCTGGATGGGCCAGCGATTTGTTTTCGGAGGCGAGCGCGGCCGCGGTTACGTGCGCGATCATAAAGCCGGAGTTGAGGCCGCCGTCTTTCACCAGGAAGCCGGGCAGACCCGCGGTCAGGTTCTTGTCGATCAGGAGCGCGATGCGGCGTTCGGCTAGCGCGCCGATTTCGGCGAGCGCGAGCGCGAGATGGTCGGCGGCCAGCGCCACCGGCTCGGCGTGGAAGTTGCCGCCGGAGAGGATGTCGCCCTTGTCGGCGAAGACGAGCGGGTTGTCGCTGACGGCGTTCGCTTCGATCTCCAGCGTTTTGGCGGCGTGGCGCAGCGCGTCGAGGCAGGCGCCCATCACCTGCGGCTGGCAGCGGATGGAGTACGGGTCCTGTACGCGATCGTCGCCGGTTTCGTGGCTCAAGCGGATTTCGCTGCCCGCCATGAGCGACCTCAGCGCCGCGGCCGCATCGGTTTGTCCTTGGTGACCGCGGACGTCGTGGATGCGCGGATCGAACGGCGTGTCGGAGCCCTTGATCGCGTCGGTCGTGAGCGCGCCGGAGACGAGGGCGGCCGAGAAGATGTTCTCCGCCGCGAACAGGCCTTGCAGTGCGAGCGCGGTCGAGACCTGCGTGCCGTTGATGAGGGCGAGGCCTTCCTTGGCTTCGAGTGTCAGCGGTTCGAGACCGGCGCGTTGCAGCGCGTCGGCGGCGTTCATTTCGTAGCCGCGGTATTTCACTTTGCCGACTCCGATCAGCGCGCAGGCGAGGTGGGCCAGCGGCGCGAGGTCGCCCGACGCGCCGACGGAGCCCTTCACCGGGATCTGCGGGAGCAGGTCGAAGTCGAGGAGTTTCTTCAGACGCTCGATCACGATCCAGCGGATGCCGGAGTAGCCGCGTGCGAGGCCTAAGATTTTTAGCGT
>JABFRX010000110.1 GCA_013140995.1 Alphaproteobacteria bacterium
CGAGATGGGCATGACGACGATCAAAGTGGAGGCCGCAGCGCCCGCGATCGCTGCCCTCGAATTCAAAGCCTTCGCCGATGACCGCATGGTCTTTGCAAAGGATTAACGGGCGAGCCGTTTCTTAATACCACGTTAGGGTTAAGAAAGAGTTAGTCCGAGGTGGCCTTCGAGGGCAGCGATCGCGGGCGCTGCGGCCTCCACTTTGATCGTCGTCATGCCCATCTCGCGGGCGGGTTTCAGGTTGATCCCGAGGTCGTCGAGATAGATGCACGCCTTGGGTTCGACGGCGAGTGCGTCGGTCATCATGCGGTAGATGCGCGGGTCGGGTTTACGGATGCCGGCCTTCGACGATTCGATCACGTGCTGGAATAGGCTCATCGCTTCGTCGACGTTGCGGTTGTTCCACATGCCGCCATGTTTGTTATCGGACTTAACGTTGTTCGTGATGCAGCCGGTTTTGAAGCGCGCGGCGATGCGGCGGAGCGCTTCAAGCATTGAGGGGCGTACGGCGCCGCTCAAGCAGGCGATGACGTCGCGGCCGCCGAGCTCGCACCCTTGCGCGCGGGCTTCGTCTGCGAACGCAGCGTCAAAGGCATCCGGGGTGATTTCTGCGCGCTCGAATTTGGCCCAGGCGTTGTCATGCGGGTTCGCTGTGTTGATGCGGCGGATCAAGTCCTTCGGCAGGCCGCGCGCGGTTTCGAGTTTGTTGAACGCCTCAAATGGGCTTTCGGTGATGACGCCGCCGAAGTCGAAAATCACTGCCTGAAACACATCGGCCTCCCAACCATGCAATCTGTTAGCGCTTCCCCCCTTGAGGGGGAAGCTGTCGAGCCCGAAGGGCGAGAATGATGGGGGAAGCCGGCGCCTCACGGCCCCCCATCCGTCTCGCCGCGTTCCGCGGCGATCCACCTTCCCCCTCAAGGGGGGAAAGGGCTGGTTGTGGTGCGCTTGCGGCCCTATGTCCCTTGTGAAAGTTTGGGGCGGGCCACCTATTCTCCCCGCGTTGAGCAATCAAGGAAATTTCCATGTCCGAGGCCCGGTCGAAACGGCCGCTTTCGCCGCATATGCAGATCTACAAATGGCCCGTGACGATGGGGACGTCGATCCTGCATCGCATCACGGGCGTTGGGCTTGGGATTGGTACGTTGGTGTTGGCGTGGTGGCTGGTCGCGGCGTCGCTCGGGCCGGACGCCTACGCAGTATTCGAGACGGCAGCGTTTCACTGGTTCGGACGCTTCGTGCTGTTCGGGTTTTCGTTGGCACTTGTCTATCACGCGCTGAACGGTATCCGGCACCTTACGTGGGATATGGGCTACGGCTTCAAAGTTGAGACCGCAAACTTTTCCGGCTTGATCACGTATGGCGCGACCGCTGTTGTGACGCTCGTCGTTTGGATCGCGGCCTATGCTTCGATGGGGGCATTCTGATGAGCATTCAAACGCCGCTCGGCCGGGTGCGCGGTCTTGGCTCAGCGAAGAGCGGGGTTGAGCATTTTTGGCATCAACGTTTGACAGCGGCGGCGCTCGTGCCGCTGACGGTTTGGTTCGTGTGGATCGTTGCGCGGTACGCCGGTGCGCCGCATGCGGATGTGGTGACCGTGCTTGGCCATCCGATCAACGCGGCGCTGATGCTACTGTTCGTCGTGGCTGGGCTCTATCACATGGCGCTGGGACTTCAGGTGGTGATCGAGGATTACATCACGACCAAGGGCATGAAGATTGCCGCGCTTTTCCTGGTCAATTTTGCGGCTTTTGCGATCGCCATGATTTGTGCGGTTGCCGTGCTGCGCATCGCTATTAGGTTCTAATCGATGACCTCCTATCCGATCACGGATCACACGTATGACGTCGTCGTTGTCGGCGCCGGCGGTTCGGGCTTGCGCGCGACGCTTGAGGCGGCAAAGCACGGGTTGAAGGTAGCCAACATCACGAAGGTGTTTCCGACGCGCAGCCACACGGTTGCGGCGCAAGGCGGCATCTCAGCGGCGCTGGGCAACATGGAGCCGGACGATTGGCGTTGGCACATGTACGACACCGTGAAGGGGTCGGACTGGCTCGGCGATCAGGACGCGATCGAGTTCCTTTGCCGCAACGCGCCGGAGGCGGTTTACGAGCTTGAGCATTTCGGCGTGCCGTTCAGCCGGACCGAAGAAGGCAAGATCTATCAGCGTGCCTTCGGTGGGATGACGAAGGACTACGGCAAGTCGTCGATCCAGCGGACGTGCGCGGCGGCCGACCGTACCGGTCACGCGATGCTGCACACACTTTATGGGCAGAGCCTGCGCTATGATGCGGCGTTCTTCATCGAGTACTTCGCGCTCGATCTGATCATGGAAGACGGGCGCTGCCGCGGGTTGATGGCGTGGTGCCTGGACGACGGTTCGATCCATCGTTTTCGCGCGCAGAAGGTGATCCTGGCGACCGGCGGCTATGGGCGCGCCTACTACACGTGCACCGGCGCGCACACGCAGACTGGCGACGGCAGCGCGATGGTGCTGCGGGCAGGGTTGCCGCTGCAGGATATGGAGTTCGTGCAGTTCCATCCGACGGGTGTCTATGGCGCCGGCGTGCTGATTACCGAAGGCGTGCGCGGCGAAGGCGGGTACCTGACCAATGCGAACGGCGAGCGCTTCATGGAACGCTATGCGCCGAGCGTGAAAGACCTCGCGTCACGCGACGTCGTCAGCCGGGCGATGACGCTTGAGATTCGCGAAGGGCGTGGGGTTGGTCCGCACAACGATCACATTCATTTGCACTTGAGCCACCTGGACCCCAAGATCATTCACGAGCGGCTGCCGGGCATCTCGGAGTCGGCGCGCATCTTTGCCGGCGTCGATGTAACCAAGCAGCCGATACCGGTGCTGCCGACGGTGCACTACAACATGGGCGGCGTGCCTACGAATTATCACGGTGAAGTCGTTGCGCCCAAAGACGGTAATCCGGACGCGGTCGTGCCTGGCTTGATGGCGATCGGCGAGGCGGCTTGTGTGTCGGTGCACGGCGCCAACCGGTTGGGCTCGAATTCGCTGATCGATCTCGTCGTGTTCGGTAAGGCGGCGGGTGTGAAGGCTGCCGCCGACATCAAGCCGGGGGAGCGGCAGGCTGACTTGCGGAAGGGGGCGGGTGACAATTCACTGGCGCGGCTCGATCGTTTCCGCACCGCGAGCGGCGGTACGCCGACGTCGGAGTTGCGCCTTCGGATGCAGCGGGCGATGCAGAACCACTGCCCGGTATTCCGTGTGGGGTCCGAACTCCAGAAGGGTGTCGATGCGGTTGGGGCGGTCTATCGCGATATGACGGATGTCGGCGTCAAAGACCGGTCGCTGATTTGGAACACAGATCTGGTCGAGACGCTGGAGTTCGACAATTTGATTTCACAGGCGGCGGTCACCGTCGAAGGTGCGCTGGCGCGCGAGGAAAGCCGCGGCGGGCATGCGCGCGAGGACTTCCCGAACCGCGACGACGCCCAGTGGATGAAGCATACGCTGTCGTGGTTCGACACGAAGACGGGCAAGGTCAGGCTCGACTTCCGGCCGGTGCACACCTACACGCTGTCGAACGATGTCGAGTATATCGCGCCGAAGGCGCGCGTTTACTGACGTGTGCCCAGCCAAGGGCTTGATGCTGCCACAATGATGCCCGATCCGGCGGCGTAGACTCTGCGCTCCCGCTCGTTTGAAGGACCAACGCTTATGGCTATTTTGTCCGACGCAGCTGCACGCGCGCCGGGGTTGAAGTTTTTGCTGGTTGCGCTGATCACGATCGCGATGTCGGTGCCGCTGTTCTTCATCTTCATCGCGCTGATGGACCGGCAGGATAACGCCCGCACCGCCGAGGCCGACATCGCGCGGGGATGGGGTGGGGCGCAGATGATCGCCGGGCCGGTGCTTGCCGTGCCCTATGTCGTGACGGAGAGCACGCGGTCGGCCGAGGGTGCAGTGACGGCGACCGACGTGCGGCGCTTGGCAGTGTTCTTACCGAAGACGCTGACCGCCGATGTTTCCTCCCAAACCCAGGTTCGCTCCCGCGGGATTTTTAACGTCAACGTCTACAACGCGGACGTCGTGCTTCAGGGCGTGTTCGAGCGGCCGGACTTTGCCGAGTTCGGCTTCACGCCGAAGTCCATCGCTTGGGATCAGGCGCTGCTGCTCGTTTCGATCAACGATCTTCAGGGGTTAAGCGAGAACGTGTCGGTGTCTTGGGGCGACGCGCGGACGAACGTCGCGTTTCGTCCGGGGTTGGCGCCGGAGCTCGGCGTCAGTTCGCCGGGGATCAACGCGCGCGTAGGGTTGAGCGCCGACGGTGGCGACGTGCCGTTCGATCTCACGATCAAGCTGCGCGGCACGCGCGACTTGCAGTTGTCGGCGGCCGGCGGCGAGACCGTTGTGACCGCGAAGGGCAACTGGCCGCATCCGAGTTTTCAGGGGACGTTCTTGCCCACGGCGCGAACGATTTCGGCGCAAGGGTTTACGGCGAGCTGGCGCGTGCCGCACCTGGCGCGCAATCTGCCGCAAGCGATGCCGAATGGGGAGACGATCGTCGGCGGGCTTATGGGCGCCTCGTTCGGCGTTTCGTTCGTCGAGCCGGTGAATTTTTATCTGCTTGTCGAGCGTGCTCTGAAGTACGCGCTGCTGTTCATCGGGCTTGCGTTTCTGTCGTTCTTCTTGATCGAAACGCTGTCGGGTGCGCGGCTGCACGGGGTACAGTATCTGCTGATCGGCGGCGCGCAGATTGTGTTTTATCTGCTGTTGCTTTCGTTCGCGGAGCAGATCGGGTTCGATCTTGCCTATCTGGTTGCGGCGGCGGCGACTGTTGCGTTGATTTCGGCTTACGCTTGGTCGGCGCTTAAGACCTCATCGCGCGGCTTGGTCGTGTTTGCGGTGCTGAGCGTCCTCTATGCGCTGCTGCTCCTGCTTCTGAAGCAGGAGGACTATGCGCTTCTGATCGGCGCTTCGGCTGCGTTCGCGGCGGTTGCGGTCACGATGTATGTGACGCGCAACGTCGATTGGTATCAGTCGGCCCGGCCCGCTGTTGGGTTTGGGCTCAACCGCGATTAAGGCTGGCGGAGGGCTGCGGCGACTTCGCCGCCCTTCGCCTTGCGCCACGCGACGCAGCGGTCCACCGCCTCGAGCGCGTTCGCGTAGACGCGCGGCGCGCCCGAGATTTCGCCCAGCATGGGTTTGTAGAACCACTCGATCTCGGCGCGCGATTGGTCTTCGCACAAGCTGCGGGCTAGGCCCACAAGGCGCGAACGGGCGTCGCGCGGGATCGAGGCGCTGATCTTCGTGAAGTCCCGCCTGAGCCACGCCCACACGCCCGGGCGGCGCTCGCCGTCTTCGAAGGCGCTGCGCATATAGGTGCTCTGTTCGCGAACGCCGAGCGCTCCCGATAGCATGAACTCTTCGATTTCTTGGTTGGCGGCAGCTTCGCGGGCGGCGGCGAGCGATGCGATCGCCATGCTGCGGAACTGTGCGTCGGACGAGCCTTTGATCGCGGCGATCGCGTCGCGGGCGACCGGTGCGCCGCCGGAATAGATCGCGGCCCAAAGTGCAGATTGCACGAGTTCGGGCGCCAAGGCTTCGGGCGGGCGGCCCGTTGCCATGGCGCGCAGAATGCCCGCACCTTTGGCAGCGAGCGGCGTCACGGTGCTTGGGTCGCGCGCGACGCGGACCATGGCATCGGCAAGCTCTGCGCGTAGCAGTGCGGCCGCGCGTGGTTCGCGGCGCCGCGGTTCCAATCCTGCAGCGGTGAGTGCTGGTGCGAACCAGCCGCGTGCCGCTTGTTCGAACAGCGGCAAGTCGTTCTTCGCGAGCAGTTCGCTGCGCAGTTCGCTGAGGAAAGTGCGTGCGAGAGAGACGGTGTCCCAGGTGTTGCCGGTGCCCACGGCTTTCAAAGCCGCCAGGTACGTCTTGGCGTCGGTCTCACCGGAACGGAAGGCTGCGCGCAAGCTGTGTAACAAGGCAAGTTGTTCGCCGGGCGACAGGCGCACGCGTTGATCGGCGAGTCTCTGCCAGTCGGCGGTTACCATCGCGAAGCGGTAGTAGCCGGCGCCATCGGCGTTCGGCATGAGCGTGGCGCCGCATTGTCCGGGTGCAGTCAGCCGCGCGGTCTGTTCGCTCAGCATCGTGCAGCTGCGATAGCGACCTCTCACGATGTCGCGGAGGCAGACGGGGACCGACCACTTGCGCTCGTCGTTTGCGTCTTTGGCCCCGTAGGGGGACTGCGTCAGTTCGACGATCAGGTCGCGGTCGCTGCACGTCGATTTGATGCGGACAAGCGGTACGCCAGGCTGGTTCAGGAACGACTCGAACGCGGGTACGACCTCCGGTTTGCCGGAGCCTTGGGCAAGCGATTCCATAAAGTCGTGCACGTTCGCGCTGCCGTGGGCGAATGTGCGCATGTGGGTGCGGACGCCCTCGCGGAAGGCATCTTCGCCTAAGTACGCCTCGAACATGGCGAGCACGCCCGCGCCCTTGCGGTAGGTCAGGCCGTCGAAGGCGTTGAAGATATCGCCGGTCGACTTGATCGGCTGGCGGATCGCGCGGGCGGACGAGAGCGAGTCCGTGTCCATCATGTCGAGTGCGTCGCGGATCGTTTCGCGGGAGAATTCGTTCGCAGGCCAGACGGCGGCCGATGCCTTGTTGCCCATCCACGAGGCGAACGCTTCGTTCAGCCAGATGTCGTCCCACCATTTCGGGGTGACGAGGTCGCCGAACCACATGTGGGCAACTTCGTGTGCGTGCAGCAATGCGAAGTAGCGCTTCTGCTGGATGGATGCGCTGTCGTCGAGCAGGATGCCGCGTTCGGTGTAGGTGATGGCACCCGCGTTTTCCATGCCGCCGGCCGAGAAGTTCGGCGGGGCGATCAGGTCGAGTTTCGAATAGGGATAGGGGGTTGCGAAGTATTCTTCGAGGTAGCGCACGAGCGGCGGCGTTTCCATCAACGCATAGCGCGAGCGGTCACCCTTGCCCTTCACGGTCACGCCGCGCAGAGCGATCGAGGTGACACGCGAGCGAACGGC
Organism: Alphaproteobacteria bacterium; assembly: GCA_013140995.1. GTDB lineage: Bacteria > Pseudomonadota > Alphaproteobacteria > Micropepsales > Micropepsaceae > SZUA-430. The sequence goes on from JABFRX010000110.1 coordinate 7,021, forward strand.
GGGCATCACCGGACCATCTTCGACGTCGTAGGGGCCCACGATCAGCGCCACTAGGTATGTGGGTAGCGGCTTCGTCGGCGCGAATATCGTTTTCTTGAGGTTGCCGGTGGCCGCTTCTTCCTTGATAGCGTGCGTGTTGGAGACGGCGGCGTTCGTGCTTGGCGCGGTGATCGCGATCTCGAACGGCGTTTTGAAGCGCGGTTCGTCGAAGCTGGGAAAGGCGCGGCGAGCCGAGATCTCCTCGAACTGGGTCCAGGCATATTTCTCGCCGTTGTCCTCCATCGACGTCAGCGCGTCCGGTGTCGATTCAAACGGGGCGTTGTAGGCGAGGCGCAGTGTTGCTTCGCCTTTGGGGAGTTCTTTCTCGAAAGTTAGGCGCGCGACGCCGGTGTCGTGCACCTGCTCGTAGGTTCCGGTGATGCTGGTGCCGTCGGCGAGGCGCGCGGCGACCGGCTCGACCGTCAACTCGCGGCCGTGAAGGTATATCGTGCTCGTGGACTTTTTGAGTTTGACGTCTATCTCCACAACGCCGCTGAAGCGCGGTTTGGCGGGCTCGATGTAGAGGTCGAGGCGATAGCGCTTGGGCTCGACGGTATCGGGCAGTTGGCCAAGCGGGATTGCCTCCGCCGTCTTATCCTTTGCCGGGGTCGATGGGCCACATGCGGCCAGAGCCGTGAGCAGGCACGCTACGGCAAGACGGAACGTCGGATGCATTCGGTGCTAGACCCCAGCCCTATTTAAGGGCGCGACAATAAGGGGTCGGCCTCAGAATGTGTACTCGGTGGACGTGCGGCTTGGTGCGCTATACATCCTCAAATCAGCGCTATTTGTCAGCACCCAAGGTACCCCATGGTTCAGTTCTCGTTGCCGCAGAACAGCAAGGTCAAACCCGGCAAGACGTGGCCTTCGGCCTCGGGCGCGAAGCGGCCCAAGACGATGAAGGTCTATCGCTGGAGCCCGGACGACGGCGAAAATCCGCGCCTCGACACGTATGAGGTCGATCTGGACTCGTGCGGGCCGATGGTTTTGGACGCGCTGATCAAGATCAAGAACGAGATCGATCCGACGCTGACGTTCCGCCGCTCCTGCCGCGAAGGCGTGTGCGGGTCGTGCGCGATGAATGTCGACGGGTCGAACACGCTCGCCTGCACGAAGGCGATCGACGACATCAAGGGGCCGATTGCGATCTACCCGCTGCCCGCGATGAGCGTCATCAAGGACCTGGTGCCCGACATGACGCACTTCTATGCGCAGTACGCGTCGATCGAGCCGTGGCTGCAGACGAAGACGCCGACGCCCGAGAAGGAATGGAAGCAGTCGCCGGAGGACCGGCAGAAGCTCGACGGGCTTTACGAGTGTATTTTGTGCGCGTGTTGCTCGACGGCGTGCCCCAGCTATTGGTGGAACCAGGACCGGTTTTTGGGGCCTGCGATCCTGCTGCAGTCCTACCGCTGGCTCGCCGACAGCCGCGACGAGGCGAAGGGTGAGCGGCTGGATAATTTGGAAGATCCGTTCCGGCTTTATCGCTGCCACACGATCATGAACTGCGCGAGCACGTGCCCGAAGGGGCTGAACCCGGCGCAGGCGATCGGCGAGATCAAGCAGATGATGGTGAAGCGTTCGGTCTAATATGGGCGCGCGCTACGAGATCGAGTATCGCGCGGCGCGGGCGCAGTTTGGGCTGCTGGCGCGCAAGGCCGGTGCGCGGGTCGAGGGTCATGAAAATCCGTCAGCGCGGGGGCCGTTCGGTGAGGCGCTGATTGCCGACGTCGCGTACCGAGAACAACATCGATCTCAATCGCAACTTCATGGACTTCGGCAAAGCGCTGCCGGCCAATGCGCACTATCACCACATTCGCGACGTGATCCGCATAAAGGATGTCGGGCCGCAGTCGTTGGTCACGTTGATGGGGTTGGCGCAAGCCTGAGTCCTGCGGCTAGCTAGCGGTCACGTACTCTCGAAAAAGGGACACTAAAAAATGACGTTGCGCCTGCTCGCTATTCCCGTTGTTCTTGTTTCATCGCTCTCAGCGGGTGCCGCGCGGGCGGGCGACGAGAATGCAACGCTCACTGCCGAGATACTGGCGCTCGATGGCAAGGTTTTCGATGCCTATAATCGTTGCGATCTCAAGACGTTCGGCAATTTCTTTTCGCCTAGCGTCGAGTTTTATCACGAGACGGGCGGCGCGACGTTCGACCGGAAAACCGTTGTCGCAAGCACAAAGAAGTACATTTGCCACAAGGTACGGCGGGAGCCGATAGCGGCCAGCCTGAAGGTTTATCCCATCAAGAATTTTGGCGCGGTCGAGGAAGGCGAGCATCGATTTTGCCAGATCGAAAGCGGAACTTGCGAAGGTATTGCCAAGTTTCTGATCATTTGGCGCAAGCGTGCGGGTGGTTGGCAGATCACTCGGGTGGTGAGCTACGGACACCGTACTCTGACTGAGGGCGAGAAATAGTCTTCCCCGCCGCATCCCGCGGCATGTACGACGCGGCAACTGGCTCAGATGTCCATGGAGCGGATGCCGAGTTTCGCCCAGAGCGCGTCGTCCTTGTCCTTGGCCGGGTTTGCGGTGGTCAGCAGCTTTGGGCCGATGAAGATCGAGTTCGCGCCGGCGAGGAAGCAGAGCGATTGCAGTTCTTCGCTCATGTTCTCGCGTCCGGCGGACAGGCGCACGACGGATGTGGGCATCATGATGCGGGCGGCGGCGATCGTGCGGACGAATTCGAAGTTGTCGATCTTGGCGCTGCCGCCGAGCGGCGTGCCTTTGATTTTCATCAGCGCGTTGATGGGCACCGACTCTGGCGGTGTGGGGAGGTTTGCGAGCGTCACCAGCATGCCGATGCGGTCTTCGCGGGCTTCGCCCATGCCGATGATGCCGCCGCAGCAGACAGCCATGCCGGCTTCGCGCACGTGTTCCAGCGTGTCGAGGCGGTCTTGCAGCGTGCGGGTGGTGATGACCTTGCCGTAGTATTCGGGGCCGGTGTCGATGTTGTGGTTGTAGTAGTCGAGGCCGGCGTTGGCGAGGCGGGTCGCTTGGGGTTGCGTCAGCATGCCCAGCGTCATGCAGCTTTCGAGGCCCAGACCCTTCACCTCGCGGACCATGTCGCAGAGTGTGTCGATGTCGCGGTCTTTCGGTTCGCGCCAGGCTGCACCCATGCAGAAGCGGGTGGCGCCGCCTGCCTTTGCCTGTACCGCGGCGGTGCGGACTTCGTCCAAGCCCATCAGCTTCGAGGCTTTGAGGCCGGTTTCGAAATGGGACGATTGGCTGCAATAGCCGCAGTCTTCGGGGCAGCCGCCGGTCTTGATCGAAAGCAGCGTCGACATCTGCACTTCGTTCGGGTCGAAGTGCATGCGGTGAACGGACTGGGCGCGGAAGATCAGGTCGGCGAACGGGAGGTCGTAGAGCGCGCGCGCTTGCGCGTAGTCCCAAGCTTGTTTCGGCTCAACGGTTTTGGCGTTGCGGTCGAGGGTTATGGTGGTCATCGGTCCCGTTCGTTTTTTGAAGCGGGGCGCAGAATAGGGACCGGGGCGGGGCGGTCAAGCGCAGCCTCAGGGCTTGATCACAATCGGGGTTCCGATGCGTACGTTCTTGTAGATTTCCTCGACTTCCTCGTTCGAGACGGCGATGCAGCCAGCGGTCCAGTCGCGGATGACGCCCGTCGATCGAAACATCCCGAGGTAGCCCGGCGTGCCATGGATCATGATCAATCCGCCCGGCGAAACGCCGCGTCTGGCGGCGTCGGCGCGATCTTTTTTGTTCGGATAGGAAATGCGCAGCGACAGGTGGAAGCTGGAGCCGGGGTTCTTGCCGTCGATGACGTAGCGGCCTTCGGGCGTGCGGCTGTCACCTTCTTGTTCCTTATCGCCGACGGGGTTTCCGCCCAGCGCGATGCGATAGGTTCGAAACGGTTTTTTGCCCATCCAAAGCGTCATGACGCGGCGGGACTTATCGACCACCACGAGGTCGACCGGGGCGGCCACAACCGGCGATGCGAGCGCAATCAGGGCGAGGGCTAAGAGAAGCAAGCGCATGGGCGGTTTTCTGAACGCGGAAAGCGGCGGTCTCGTGGCACGAACAAGGTTTCTTGAGCCGCAATTCGGCCGCATTTTCTTTGCGCCTCAGTCGCGTCAAGATTGGCGCGCAGGACTTAAGGTGCCTCTGGGACAAGGGTGATTTCATGAGACTTGCAACGAGAATTTTGGCGGCGATCGCGATCGTCTTTGCGACCGTCGGCATCGCACAAGCGGACTACGCGCCGCCGGGAAGCTATAACCGCACGTGCAGCGACATCGAGACGACGTGGAACACATTGTCGGCGACGTGCCGTACGCGCAACGGCAGCTGGAACTACACGACGCTTCGCAACTATCGCGACTGCGACGGCGATATCGCTAATCGCAACGGGCGGCTGGAGTGTACCGGCGGTTACGACAATGACGACGACTACGGTGACGATAACGGCGACTGGTTGCCGAGAGGCAGTTATCGCAATTCCTGCCGCAACGCGTCGATCGAACGCGGCACGCTGACGGCGGAGTGCCGGGATAATTTCGGGCGGTGGCGCTACACAGAGCTTGGCGCTTACCGGTCGTGCCGCGATATCGTCAACTCGAACGGCATTTTACGCTGCGTCCGGGACGACTCTGGCGATGGCGACGACGACACTGGCGACGGGCGTCTACCGGGCGGTAGTTGGCGCGCGACGTGTCAGAACGGGCGCGTGTACGGCGGCGTGCTCTATGCGACGTGCCGCGACAGCTATGGAAGCTGGCGTGCCTCGACGCTTGATTTGAGGAATTGCCGCACGAACGTCGTCAACGAGAATGGGCGGCTTGTTTGCGGCGGCTCGGGTAGCGGCGGCGGCGGATATAGCCGCATCACGATCTATCGCCATACGAACTACGCCGGGCGGTCGCGGACGTTCTCGAACGATATCTCCGATCTTAGCGGTTACGGCTTCAGCAATTTGACGTCGAGCGTCGTCGTCCAAGGCGGCGTTTGGCAGCTTTGCGATAAGCCGAATTATCGCGGCTATTGCGTGATCCTGGACCGGTCGCAGTCGAACCTTTGGGCGTTCGGCTTCAACGACCGTACGGAATCACTTCGCCGCATCCGGTAGTTGGGGCTCGCGCCGGAAATGGGCGGTTGCTAAGGTGCGAAGGCCGGGCGGGTATCCCGGCCTTCTCTTTCCTTGAGGGTTTGACGATGTCCGATGTGATCGACCGCGCCTCCATCAGCCGCCGTGGCTTTGCGATGACGGGTCTGGCGACGGGGTTTGCGCTGGCCGCGCAGCCGGTTGCGGCGACGACGCTTGCGACGGATTCGTCCGGGCTTGAGGCCAGCGAGGTGAAAATCCCGGTCGCGGACGGGCAGATGCCTGCCTATCGCGCGATGCCTTCGAAGGGCACGAAGCTTGGGACCATCTTGGTCGTGCACGAAATCTTCGGTGTGCACGAGTGGATCAAGGACGTTTGCCGGCGGTTTGCGAAAGCTGGGTATATCGCGGTGTCGCCGGATCTCTACGCGCGCTACGGCGATGCGACGAAGGTTGCCGACATCAAGACGCTAATCGAAACGATCGTGCGTAAGGCCGACGACGAGACCGTGTTTAGCGATCTCGATGCGACAGCGAAATGGGCTGCCGGTAACGGCGGCGATGCCGCACGGCTTGGCGTCACCGGCTTCTGCTGGGGCGGTCGCGCAACGTGGATGTACGCGGCGCAGAATCCGGACGTCAAAGCCGGTGTCGCTTGGTATGGCTCGATGGCGAAGCGCGCCACCGACCCGCGGCTGGTTCATCCGGTGAACGTCGCCGACAAGATCAAGGGGCGCGTACTCGGCCTCTACGGCGACCTCGACAAAGGCATTCCGGTCACAGAGGTGGACGAGATGCGCGCGGCTTTGAAAGCGGCCGGCGACACGAAGAGCGAGATCATCGTGTACCCAGGTGCAGATCATGGGTTCTTGGCGGACTACCGGCCGCAGTACAACGAAGCGGCGGCGAGCCAAGCTTGGCCGCGTGCGCTCGATTGGTTCAAAACGCACGGCGTTTGAGGGGACTTAGCTGACGACGTGAACGCTGAAGCTAGTGCAGAGGCCAAATTCCATGAGGAAGTGGCCGCCAACCTGACGCGCAACTACGTCAGCCAGCTTGTGCACGGCATGCTGGCGATGACGGGGTTTCGGCTCGTCAATGCGCCGACGTTTGTGCCTGCGTATTTGTTCGCTTTGACGGGGTCGACGGCGCTCGTCGGTTTGGCGCTTGCGGCGCAGCATCTGGGTTCGTTCGTCAGCAGCATCTTCGGCGCGACCGCTATCGAGCACCGGCGGCGCATCGTCGATCTGGGCTTGCGCTATGGCTGGATGATGCGGCTTTCGGTGCTGGGCTTGGCGCTCTCCGGCTTCTTCTTGCCACCTGATGTTACGGTCTATGTTTTCGCGGCGTTCTTGTGTGCGCTCGGCGTGTTCTCGGGCATGCAGAACGTGCTTTGGAATGTGCTGCTGACGAAGACGATCCCTGCCGACCGGCGCGGCATGATGATCGGTTTGCGCAACTTCCTTGGCGGGATGACGGCGTCTGCAGTCGCCTATGTTGGCGGCAAGTATCTGGTTGAGAGCAATGCGCTGGGCAACGGTTATGCGACCACGTTCTTGCTTGCGTTCGTGCTGACGGCCGCGGGGCTCACGTTGCTTTATCTGGTGCGCGAACCGGAGTCGCCTACGGTGCGCGCGCCGGTGAGCGTTCGCGAGCGGCTCGGCGATATTCCGGTGCTTCTGCAAGACCGCGCGTTCGCGGTGTATTTTTGGGCGCAAACGTTGGCGACCGTCGGCACGTTGGCGCTGCCGTTCTACATTCTCTTCGTCGGTAAGACGCAAGGGT
>JABFRX010000055.1 GCA_013140995.1 Alphaproteobacteria bacterium
GAACACGGCTTTGATCTTCACACCGCGCTCGCCGAGTTCGCTGAGCGTCGAGTCGACGAGAAACGGTTTGTCGTCGTTGATTGTAGCGACAAGTGTTACAGGCGCCGCAAACCCGTCGCGCTGCGCCTCCGGCGAAAACACCCGCAAGAACGTCGTGCCCGGTTTGCGCTCGGCAGCTGCGCGCCAAAACAACCGCGCGATCCCCGCCAGCACGTCCTTCGAAAATCCGGCCAGGTCTTCGGGTGCGGCGCCTGCAAAGAAATGTTGTTCGAACTGAGAGAACCCTTGCAGGTCGGCTTCCAGCGCAGCGGTCATGTCCAGCCAATTGAGAAGGGCGGCGAGCGTCGCGCGGCCGCTAGGTGAGCAAGCGGCGCGGTTATAGCCACAAATCGCGTCCAAAGTCCGCTTCTTTGCCGCGTCGCTTGCGCGAGCCTTTCGCACATGCGAAGCGGGTCACAAATGCAAAAAGAAGTCGTCGTCTTTGATACGGAATTCACCGCATGGGCGGGTTCCATGGAACGAAACTGGTCGGGCCCCGGCGAGTTCCGCGAGATCGTGCAGATCGGCGCCGTGCGAATCGACGCTGAAACACTGACGGAGACGGCGTCGTTCGCAGTGCTGATCCGCCCGGTCAAAAACCCCGTTCTGTCGGACTACTTCATCGACCTAACCCGCATTACGAACGAACGCTTGGCCGCAGAGGGAGGCGACTTCGCGACCGGCGCCGCGGCTTTCGCCGCCTTCGTGGGCAAGCGGCGGATGTATTGCTACGGCCGCGACGATCGCGTCATCGCCCGGAACGCAGAACTGCTCGGCAAGCCGCAACTCTGGACAAACACGATGGCCGTCAATCTGCGCGAATGGCTGGTCGAGGTCGGCATCGTGCTCGCGGGCGTTTCTTCCGGAACGTTAGCAAAACACGTAGGCTCCGCCTCGCAAGGCCGCGCACACGACGCTTTGATCGACGCCCGCTCGCTCGCCGAAGCCGTGCGCTATCTCGTCAAGAACGGCGCACCGAATCCCTATCGATGATACCGGTAGTGGCCGGTGATCGTGAGCCCGAACAGCATGTCCTCGATCTGCGGCCCGAAGCCGATATTGTGCATCACAAGCGGCCGCTTGCCGTCGCTTGATCGCCGCTGCGTCACCATGCCGATATGCGGCCGCCCGTCGGCCAGTGCCCACGCGACGACATCGCCCGGTTTGTAGTCGTCACCGCTTGTGCTGACGGTGAGCGAACGCCCGTGCCGCGCGAAAAACGTCGCAAGGTTCGGCACCCGGCGGTGATCGATATTCTTGTCAGGCGCCTTCAAGCCCCAACGTTTCGGATAGACGGCGAATGCGCGGCGCATGTCTTCGTGTACGAGGCGCTGCAGATCGACCCCAAGCAACCGGAAGGCGCGCACGACCTCGTCCGCGCACACGCCACGATCGGCCGCCACATCGCCGTTCGGATAGCTGATCTGCTGATAGGCAGCGTCGTAGACTACCTGATGGGTCGCCCGCTCCTCGGCCGCCGCTGACAGTCGCAGCCCATAGGTAAGCTTCGGGTTCTTCCAATCTTTGTTGACCTTGGGGTCATCGGCTGCCCCTAAGAGGGCATTGGCGGCCGACTTCACCGGTTGGGGGATTTGAGGGGCCGCGTCGCACGCGCCGAGGATGGCGAAGCAAGCCAGAAATCCTGCCAGCCGGGTGATCGCGATCATGGTTTCCATGGAGCGGCCATCGTGACCAAGAAAGTGGCACCAGTGCGGCGCCCGTTGGCGTAGACCCAAGGCCGCGGTCGCCAAATGTGGCAACTTTTCCGCCACGGACCGTGTCGAATCTGCCGCACCTTGCGCACAACCTGTGGCTGGTCTGCCTTCCTTCGTTGACTCGTGCACCCGCTACGTGTGGTCTTAAGGCGGGGAGCCAATGGTGGGGGGCAAAGGCATGAAATTGCCTGTTTTTCCTTCACCCGTGGCTGTGAATTTAGAGTTGTAGGTAGGGGGAAATACCGTCATGACGAAGTTCAACGTCGTTCGCACCGGGCTATTGGGATCTGCGGCGGCTTTCGCACTAATTGGAGCCGCTAACGCGGTCGAAGCCGAATTCGGCGATGTCCAAATCACCTTGGACACGACTGTGTCGGTCGGCGCCTCGATGCTCACCGAAGACCGGAACAACCAGTTCCTCGGTGAAGCGAACGGCGGTCCGATCGACCCGCGCAACAACGCGGCGTTGGGTGGTGTCAACCTCGGCAATGGAACGGTGCTAAATCCCCTTACATTCCCGGCGCCTGCATCGATCGGCGTCGGCTATTCGGGCTTGGGCAGCGCTGTCGCGCCTGCCGGTGCCAACGCGTATTCCGGAAACCTCAGAAACAACTTCGACGGCACGCTCAACGCCGACGACGGCCGTTTGAATTTCGACAAGGGCGACCTGATTGGCGCCAATGTCAAAGCGAACCACGACCTGCAAATCACGTGGCAGTACTATAAAATCTTTGCCCGCGCCGTTGGCTTCTACGACGTCATCATGAACGACGAAGATGCCGGGAGCCGTTCCAAGTTGACAGATGACGCGCTCGGCGACGTCGGCCGAAACTACGAACTCCTCGACGCTTTCATCTCCGCCGACTACACGCTCGGCGACATCCCGCTAAACCTGCGCGCCGGTAAGCAAGTCATCAACTGGGGCGAAAGCACGTTCATCTTGAACGGCGTCAACACTTTCAACCCGATCGACGTTGCCGCGTTCCGCCGCCCCGGCTCGGAGATCAAAGAAGCGCTCGTTCCCGTGAACGCGGTGTACGGTTCGGTCTCGTTGCCGGCCAACATCTCGCTCGCCGCCTACTACGCGCTCGATTGGCAGCCGTTCGAACTCGACCCGTCGGGCACGCCGTTCTCGACCGCGGACTCGATCGCGTACGGTACCGGCGTCGGCGGCAACTCGGTCAACGGTGCGCCAGTCAGCTTCGTGACGAGCAGCCCCTATTCCGGCAACCGCCGCTTTTGTGGCGCGCCGGCCGGCACCGGCACCGCGCTTGTTCAAAGCGCTGGCGGACTGCTTCCGAATCCCAATATTGTGCCGGTCCCCAACAATAATCGCCTTGAGTGCGGCGAAAACCTCCTTAGCCCGGGCGTCTCGCTCGTCGATTTCCGGACGGCGATCCCAATCGGTCAGCACGAACTGTATCGCCTAGGCGTGCTCGCTGGCGAGGGTGGTCGACCCAACCTGAGCACCGAAGGCGTTTCGGCGGGAACAACGGGCATCCTTCTTCGCGGCCGCGACCATGAAGCCAGCGACGACGGTCAATATGGCCTCAAGCTGGCGCTGTTTGCCGAAGATCTCGGCGGCACCGAGTTCAACTTCTATTATCAGAACTATCACAGCCGTCTTCCGTTCGTGAACATCGAGGCCAGCCCGACCGACACGGCAGCTGACCTGGGTTACTTTGTGAACTCATTTGTTAGCAACTTTCTGATCAGCGACGCGGCGGGGACGTTGCAGTCGCGCCAGCTGAACAATGGAGGTTGCGGTCTCACAAGCCCTGCATTGATCGGCTCGATCGCCGGCGCGGCAGGTCTCACGATCAACGGGACGCTTTCCAGCCCTCTCACTCTCGACCTCCCAACAACTGCGGGATCAGCCGCGGCCCAGATGGCGAACACGCCTGTGCAAGATCCATCAGGGATTTTGGCGGCTGCGGCTGCGTCCGGTTTGCTGGGCGCTGTCAGCATGTACGTCAATCCGAATCCCGCAATTGGGATCCGCAACCAGTTAGCGGTCGCACAGCTGAATTGCGCACTGACGTATTACCAGTCGGGCTTCGTTCTGCCGCCTGGAGCAATTCCGCCGGGGGGCATCACCATTCAATCGTTTGATGGTGCAGAGTTCTTGCTCTCGGCCTCGGATGGCACTGTTGCGCTGCAATATCCCGAGAACATCAAGTCCTACGGTTTCAGCTTCAATACGACGATTTCGGGTTGGGGTGTTCAGGGCGAAATTAGCTACCGCCCGGAGGCACCGTTCCAAGTCGATACGGACAGCTTGACCATCGCAAGCCTCGTCAACGGTTGCACATTCACGCAATTGTACGGAGCGGCGGGCGTGAGCCTCGGAGCGCTTGCGAACAATGACGGCTCGGGCGTGCGTCCAAGGTGCGGCAACGAAACGGCCGTCGCAAACGGCGTGATCTACAACGAAATGATCACCGCGCAAGTTGGCACCACGGCGACGTTCACTGGCTCTGACTGGTTCGTCGACGCTCTCGGCGCCGACCTCGGTGTGCTCGTCACGGAAGTCGGCATGACCTTAGTGCCGG
>JABFRX010000016.1 GCA_013140995.1 Alphaproteobacteria bacterium
AACCCAACTCTGGAACGCGGCGGCGACGATCAAGGCGACAAACACGGCAACGACGGCAATCGTCTTGTACTGGCGATCCAAGAACGCTTTCGCGCCCTCTTGAATTGCCGCCGCGATTTCTTGCATTCGCGCGTTGCCAGCGGGCGCCGCCAGCACCGATTGGCGCGCCCAAAAGCCATAGCCGAGCCCTGCCGCCGCACAGGCCAGCACGATCGACAGTCCAGTCACCGTATCCATTGCCTCAAGACCTTATAAATTGGAGTTACCGAGTCTTTAGGGGGACTAAAGTCTCGGGAAACCGGGGAGAAGTGCCGCGTGCAAGTCTTGGCGACTCGCATTGGCCCCCGGCCAAAAAGAGGGCGGACCATGCCAAAGCCCCTAGGGGCATGCAATACAGCTAAAGCGCAGAAAAGCAGGAAATTCGCCGCAGGGGTGCGGGCGACGAGCCCCAGACTTCCGGGGACATGAGTGAGGCGACGCAACCAGCGCGACTACTTCGCGAGCTCGCCTTCGGCTTTGTCGCCTTGCGGCGCGGGCGAACCCATCACCACGATCAGCAAAATCAATGCAAGAATGAACCGCATAACCGGCGACTCCCCAATACGACGATCATGCGCCTGGAGCCTTTAACGCGCCGTGAAGCCTTAATTCATTAACGCGTCAGAAATGGGTGTAGCCCGCGCGGGCAGTTCGGATCGGCTTGCCGCGGGCTGCCAAAGCCGAAACGCTACGCCCCTTCACGACGCGACCGATGCGCGTTAGCGCCACTCCTGTCTCAGCGGCAAGTGCGAGCAGCGGTCGCCGAGCGGAAGCTGGCGCCGCAAATGCGAGTTCATAGTCGTCGCCGCCGCTTAGCAGCTCGCCGATATCGAAACCCCGCTCGACAGCGGCCGCCACGGCTGGCGACAGCGGAACGTCGCGCACCGCAATCTCAATACCAACCTTCGACACCTCACAGATGTGCCCCAAGTCTGCGATTAGGCCGTCCGAAATGTCGATGCACGCGTGCGCCAATCCAACCAGCCGCGGTCCGATCGCCGAACGCGGTTCCGGCACGCGATAGCGCGCGATCAGCGACTGCCGATGAGTCTTGCTCAAATCCAAGCCATCGCCCTTCAGCACCTTTAGTCCAAGCACCGCATCGCCGATCGTACCGGTAACCCATGCATCGTCGCCGGCTTGAGCACCGCGCCGCATCAGCATCTTCCCGTGCGGCACTTCACCGACTGCCGTAATATTGGCGGTCATGACACCCGGCGTCGTTGTCGTGTCGCCACCCAACAACGTGATACCGAATATCGCCTGATCGGCCTTCAGGCCCTTCGCAAACGCCGCCACCCATGCCTCGTCAACGTCGCATGGCAGAGTGAGCGTCAACAGATATCCGCGCGGTACTGCCCCCTTCGCCGCGAGGTCGGAAAGGTTCACGCGCAACGCCTTCTTCGCTACCATGTCCGGCGGGTCGCCCGGCAGGAAGTGAACACCCGCGACGATCGCATCGGCCGTAAGGACCAGATCGTGCCCCGGCCGCGGCTTCAGACAAGCCGCATCGTCTTTGAGTCCCAACGCGCCCGGTTCGCTTTTCGCGAGCGGCGCAAAATACTTGGCAATCAGTTCGAATTCGCCGCTGCGTTTGGCTTTGCGGCTCATGGCTCGGCGGGGACGGGCGCGGCCGGCCGCTGATCGCGCGCGAGACGGTTGAGAACGCCGGCCAAGAACGTGTTCTCCTCGCCCTCGTCGAAGAACGCGGTCGCGATGTGCATGTATTCGTTCACGATGATACGCGCCTGAACGTCAGGCAGCGACATCAACTCGAATGCGGCCGCACGCAGAATCGCGCGCATCGTGGGGTCGATCCGGTCGAACGGCCATTCCTTCGCGACCGAGCGCGCGATCGCACGATCGATGTCTCCCTGCTGCTCGACGACGCCGCGCATGAGGCCTGCAAAGTATTTCTTGTCAGCCTCCATATACTGCTCGCCTTCGATCTCGCGGCCCAGGCGATGTTCAATGAACTCGTTGAGAGCGGCGTCGATCCCCTGCCCCGCAAGTTCCATTTGATAGAGCGCCTGCACAGCGGCGAGCCGCGACGCGCCACGAGACTTGTCTTCGGAGCGGCGCTTTGGGCGATAGGGCTTCTTGTTCTTCTTACCCATCACTTCGATCCGTACTTGGAACGCAACGCCGCCATGGCGAGTGCGGCTTTCGCAGCGTTCGCACCCTTGTCCTCGACGCGGTTAGCATCCGTGCGGGCCCAAGCCTGTTCTTCGTTTTCGACGGTCAAGATGCCGTTCCCGATTGCGAGCCGCTCGTGCACGGTCAAATCCATCAGCCCGCGCGCGGACTCGTTCGACACGATCTCGTAGTGTGTGGTCTCGCCGCGAATGACACACCCCAGCGCCACAAAGCCGTCATAGCCGCGTGCCGCCGCGATTGCGATCGCGCCTGGAATTTCGAGCGCCCCTGGCACGGTCAGCACCTCGACCTCCGCACCGGCCGCTTTCAGTGCGGCCGTCGCGCTCTTCAAGAGCGCGTCAGAGATGTCGGCGTAGTACCGCGCCTCCACTATGAGAATTTTCGTCATCGCCTAACTCTTGTGCCGCGAGCCGACGACGCGCGTGCCGGCGACCGTCAGCCCATACCCTTCGAGCCCCACAATCTTCTTCGATGCGGAATTCGTGAGCAGGATCATGTCGCGCACGCCGAGGTCCAGCAGAATCTGCGCGCCGACGCCGTATTCCTTGAGTCTGCGCGGTGTCGCCTCCGGTTCCGGCTGTTTGCGCATCAGAAGATCCGACACGTATGTGCCGCGGCTTTCGCGGATCAGCACGATAACGCCACGGCCTTCTTCGCCAATGACGTCCATCGACCGCGTCAACACGTCGTCGCGACCTCCCCGCACGGAGAGCAGGTCGTCGAACAGGTTAACCGCGTGCATGCGCACAAGTACCGGCCCGCCTTTCGAGATGTCGCCCTTCACCAGCGCGATATGCTCCGCGTACTCCACGGTGTTGACGTAGAGCATCATCTTGAACTTGCCGCCATGGTGACTGTCGAGTTCCGTCTCGACCGACCGCGTGATGAAGTGATCGTGCCGCCGCCGATAGGCGATCAGATCGGCGATCGTGCCTACCTTCATCCCGTGCAGCTGTGCGAACTTCACGAGATCGGGCAGCCGCGCCATCGTCCCGTCGTCGTTCATCACCTCGCAGATGACGCCGGACGGGATCAGCCCCGCGAGCCGCGCGATATCGACCGCCGCCTCTGTATGCCCCGCGCGCACCAACACACCCCCACGTCGCGCCACAAGCGGGAAGACGTGCCCCGGCGTTACGATATCGGACTGACCCTTCGTCGGGTCGATCGCGACCGAAATCGTACGCGCGCGGTCGTGCGCGGAGATGCCGGTGGTGACCCCTTCTTTTGCCTCGATCGAAACCGTGAACGCCGTCTGATGCTGCGTGCCGTTGTCCCGCGACATCATCGGCAGTTTGAGCGTCTCGGACCGCTCCTGCGTCAGCGCGAGGCACACGAGCCCTCGCGCGTGCTTGGCCATGAAGTTGATCACATCCGGCGTCGCCATCTGCGCCGGGATGATGACGTCACCCTCGTTCTCCCGGTCCTCTGCGTCGACCAGGATGAACATACGCCCGTTGCGCGCGTCCTCGATGATCTCTTCCGGCGCGGAGATAAAGTCGTGGAATTCGCCCTTGCTCATGCGAACTCCTTCAGCCGCGCGAGGTAACGCGCCAGCATGTCGATCTCGATATTCAGTTTGTCACCGGCTTTGATGCCGCCCCACGTCGTCGCCTTCGCGGTATGCGGAATGATGTTCACGCCGAACGTGTTGCCGTCCACTTCGTTGACCGTCAGCGACGTGCCGTCGAGCGCAATCGAACCCTTGGCAGCGATGAACTTCGCGAGCTGTTTCGGCGCCTTGATCTTGTAACGCATAGAGTCGCCTTCCGGCGTCACGGAGACAACCTCGCCAACGCCGTCCACATGCCCGCTCACAATGTGCCCGCCGATCTCTTCGCCGACCTTTAGTGAGCGTTCGAGGTTCACGCGCGAACCGACCGCCCAACCGCCCAGCGTCGTCTTGGATAACGTCTCCGCCGACGCCTCGACGGAGAACCAAGCGTCGCCTTCCTTGCCGCCCTTCGCGATCACGGTCAGGCACGGGCCCGAACACGCGATCGACGCGCCGATCGCGATTGCGGCCGGATCGTAAGCCGTCGCAATCTTGACCGTCGTGTCGCCGCGCTTTGCGATCAGCTGCACGGTGCCGACGTCGGTGATGATGCCAGTGAACATGGGCGCGAGTATTAGGTGGCCGGGCGGTAAGTTTCCAGCACGTCTTCGCCGAGACGTATTGTCTCTTCGTGCCTGAACCGCGGTAAGTCCTTAATCACTGTGAGGCCAAGCGACGCTACGGCTGACATGCCTTCACCCAGCAACGACGGCGCGCGGTACCAAGCGAGGCGGTCGACAAGCCCCAATTTCAGAAGCGCCGAAGCAAGCGTTGCGCCGCCTTCGACGAGCACGCGCGTCAAGCCTTGGGTCCCAAGCGCTTTCATCGCAACTGCAAGATCGACCCCGCCGGCAGTAACGGGAACACGCAGCACCTTCACGCCAGCAGCCTGAAGCGGCACACTTTCACTGCCGGAAAGAGCCCAAACGGGGGTCGCTCTAGCCGACGATGCAAGCTTCGAACTCACCGGCAAACGCGCTTTGGAATCGATGACGATGCGCACCGGCCCAGCCGACCGCACCCCCGGGAGCCTGCACGTCAGTTCCGGATCGTCGGCCAGCGCCGTGCCGATACCGACAACAACGCCGTCATGCTGAGCGCGTTCGAGATGCGCATGGGCGCGGGCCTGTTCGCCCGTAATCCAACGGCTCTCGCCGGTCGAAAGCGCAATCTTGCCATCAAGCGTCGTCGCGAGCTTGAGCGTCACGAAAGGCCGGCCTCGCGTGATGCGCGAAAAGAACCCCTCGTTCAGAGCCTTGGCTTGCGCGGCGAGCACATTGGCGTGGACCCCAACCCCTGCCGCAGAGAGCATCGCATGCCCCTGACCGGCAACGCGCTTGTCCGGATCTTCGACGGCGCTAACAACCCGAGCAACACCGGCATCGATTAGCACCTGCGCGCAAGGCCCCGTCTGTCCATGATGCGCACACGGCTCCAGCGAGACATACGCGGTGGCGCCACGCGCACGCGCACCCGCCTCAAGCAATGCTTCTGTCTCGGCATGCGGGCGGCCGCCGTCCTGCGTGCGGCTCCGTCCCGCAACATGCCCATCGCGATCGACGATCACACAGCCGACGGACGGGTTCGGCCACACGCGGCCCAAGCCCCGCCGCGCCAACGAAAGCGCCAGCGCCATGTACCGTTCGTCGTTGGGGTCGCCGGCGCGCGTGGCTCAACCACCCTTGGTGTCGCCATCGGTCAATTGACCGATGATGTTCTCGAAGTCTTTCGCTTCGCGGAAGTTCTTGTAGACCGACGCAAAGCGCACATAGGCGACGGTGTCGAGATTGCCGAGGCCCTGCATCACAAGCTCGCCGATCGTTGTCGACGGAATTTCCGTCTCGCCGGAACTCTCAAGCCGCCGCACAATGCCGTTGACCATCCGCTCGACGCGCTCCGGCTCCACCGGCCGTTTGCGGATCGCGTGCTGGATCGAACGCATCAACTTGTCGCGATCGAACGGCGCGCGCCGCCCCGTCTTCTTGATAACGATCAAGTCGCGCAGCTGCACCCGTTCAAACGTCGTGAACCGCGCGCCGCACGCGGGACACACCCGCCGGCGTCGGATCGCGGCATTATCTTCCGTCGGACGGCTGTCTTTGACCTGCGTGTCGTCGTGCTGACAAAAAGGACATCTCATCGCTTGGTGCTACCCTACCCGGGCTTGTGTCCCGGGCTACCCTGACCCACGACCTCACACAAGCATTTGCGAAGCAGCCAATCAATCCCGCTATTACTATTGTCGCTAACGCTGGACACTCAGCGTTCTAGACGGAAGCGGTTAACGTGCGGCGGACTTCCTTCCTGGCTAAATGCACTGCGCGGGAGCAGCATCGAGGGTCCAGTCTCGCGACGGTGAATAGTTTGAAATATTTCGCACACACATACTCCAGCCAGCCATCGCGAAATAACATCGGTGGATATTCTTGCCTAGACTTGCAGAAACGAAGGCACAGGTTCATAAAACATCAGCAACGCCATTGATTCACGAACAAAGACACACACTTCACTTCTTACAACTTGGGATACCTTCGATGACCGACGGCAAATCAGACAACGGCAAATCGATGGATCATCTGCTGCAGCTCGCAACAGGGATCGTGTCGTCCTATGTCAGCCATAACCAAGTGCCGATGACGGAAGTACCGACGATCTTGAAAAGCGTACATTCTGTGCTCGCGGGATTGGTCTCAGGAACCGCGAACGAAGGCACCGCTGCCGGAAAGCCCGCAGTCTCCGTCAAGAAGTCGATCGGCGACGACTTCATCATCTGCTTGGAAGACGGCAAGAAGCTCAAAATGCTGAAGCGCTATCTGCGCTCGAACTACAATTTATCGCCTGAAGAATACCGCGCGAAATGGGGCTTGCCGGCCGACTATCCGATGGTCGCCCCCGCCTACGCCCGCCAGCGCTCGGAATTCGCGAAGAAGATCGGCCTTGGCCGCGTTCCGGCCAGCACAGGCCGCGGCCGCCGCAAGAAAGCAGCCTGACGCAGTTCTCGCGCGCACCAAAAGCAAAACGGCGGCCGCCCTCGGGCAGCCGCCGTTCGTGTTTCTGCTAGTCGATTACAGGCGATAGCGAACCTGGTCCAACCAGAACCGCTCAAGCTTTTGCAGCGCCTTGTTGAGCGTGGAGAACTCCGACACCTGCAGGCCGCCGGTCGGCTCCACCAGATGCACATGGCGATCGAAGAGACCGGCGACGATCACGCGGATGCTCTTGCCCTTGTCGGTCAAGCTGACGCGCACCGTGCGGCGATCGGCGTCCGAACGGACGTGATTGATATAGCCGCCTTCGACCAGCTTCTTCAGATTGTACGAGACGTTCGAGCCCAGATAATGCCCCCGCGTGCGCAGCTCCCCCGCCGTCAGCTCCTGCTCGCCGATATTGAACAGAAGCAGCGCCTGCACGCTGTTCACGTCGGGCTGACCGACGCGCTCCAGCTCGTCCTTGATCACGTCGAGCAATTGGCGGTGCAAACGCTCGATCAGGTTCAAGCACTCGAGGTAACGCGGCTTCGCGCTGGCCTCTTCGTGTTGCTCCGATACGGCTCAGTTCAAATTGGCCACACGCACACAGGTCATTGCATGTTCCCCGAATCTGCCGAACGGTCGGCGCATAGTCTCCGACGTTCGTCGCACCGCGCCAATGCATCAACAGCCCCTGCGAGATCGAACATGTTGCTCAACTCATCCGGTTTCGCCTCCAACAGCTGATTTGGTCTGTCTTTCTCACGAGCACGTGGCCTTCCCGCTGCGTACGATTCTGCGCGCTGAAAAAAAAGATGATTGCCACCCTCCCGAAACAAGTCGCGACCAAGAAAAACAAATGTTTCCATTGTAGGGATCAGCAGACTTTCATCGAGATAGGATATGGAAAAATAGACCTCTCCACTACGGAGATCATCGGTCGTTACTGGTGAAACAATTTTGTTTTCCAAATGCAATCTCTCTTTGAATTTCCTTGTTCAGTACTCAACAATCGGATGTGCAGCTCTATCCGGTATAACGCAAAGGCCGAGGCCGATCACACCAAGTATCATGCCCGCGCAGGTTGCGGGGTTCTTTTCGCAGTAGCTTTTTTCCCGACGCTTGCAAGAGCAACTTAATCCCTGATCCTTCCACGAGTAGGTAGGAAGGGGCTTAACTCGTTCGATCGAGAAGGTTTGTGCGCGCTTGCAACTCTCAACTGGGTCCGGATCGCATTGCTTCTCGCAAGCCTCCATCTCTTTTTGATTGCATTCACGATAGCGTTTATTGCCTCCCCATTTTATGCCCTTAGATGACTCGCCGGAAGGGTCCACCTGAATAACCGGATTCCCGCCCACATACGCATATGTGTTGATCCCACCCTCTAGCCCAATGGGATCGCTCTGCAGATATCGTCCGATGTTGGCGTCATAGTCGCGGTGCCAATTCTGGCTCAAGCCGGTTTCCGGATCGTAGACCTGACCCGGAAACATCAATACATTGACGATACTGCCGGTGATCGCGTGGATTTCGCCGAACGGCGCGAAGACGCCGTCCCAGACCACCGCGCGGGTCGTGTCCGTAATCTTCTGCGGCCGGGCCAGGTGGTCGGCGTGGACGAAGAAGAGCCTCGACGCCCCGCCGGAGCCCAGCCGGTCCACATAGCCGATGGGCAGCGCGCCCAACCAAATGTACTCGCGGATCACGGCGCCCGTCGCGCCGTCCATCTCCGCGATCAGCTGGCCTTGCGCGTCGTACAGATAGTGCGTGATCGCGCCGGTGGATGTTATCGTCTTCCTGACACGCAGTTCGTCGCCGTCGTAGGCGAAGGTGGCCTGGCTCACCGTGTTGAGCTTGGCCTCGCTCATGCGGCCGGCCTTGTCGGTCGTATAGGTCCAGGCGTCCACGGCCGTGCGCTGGTCTGCCGATGCTTGGCCGGAGGCCGTGTACGTCAACGTTCGCGCCGTGCCGCCTGAGATCGAGGAGAGCCGGTTCGAGGTTGCGGGCGTCGTGTACGTGTCCGTGCTCCCGAACGGCACCGTCACCGTCTTCTGGGTCCGGTTGCCGACGGCGTCGTAGGAATAGGTGTTCGTGCCGTAGAGCCCTGTTGCCGAAGTCAGCCGGTTCAGATTGTCGTAGCCGAAGGTTTGGTTGCGGTTTGAGGCCAAGGCGTCGCCGATCGACGTGATGTTCGAGGCGAGGTCATAGCCGTAGGTCAGGTTCTGCACCGTCGCGCCGGCGCCAGTCGCGTTGATCCCCGTCAACCGCCCGTCGTTGTCGTAACCGAGTGTGAGGGCAAGCGAGTTCCCGAACGTCATCGACGCCAGCGGCCCGAACGGCCGCCACGTCGCGGACGAGACCACGGTGTTCGACGCGGCGGCGGCATTGTCCTTCGTCGCCACCGCCGTCACCCGCGCGAGGCTGTCACGCGTGTAGGTGACGATGCGCCCCGACGGCATCGTGATTTGCGTGAGGTTGCCCGCCAGGTCGTAGCCGTAATCCGTTTGATAAGTCCGCGCGCCGATCACCCGCACGATGCGCGTCATTTGGCCGAGTTCGTTCCACGTATATGCAACGGTGCCCGAGGGGTCGGTCACACCGGTCAGGCGGCCCTTGCCCTTGTTGCCGGAGGCGACCGAATCGTAGGTCCAGGTGATCGTCTCCGCCGACGCGCCGGGGAACGAGCGCGAGGTCATGCGGCCAAGGCCGTCATAGGCGAAGTTCGTGACCTGACCGCGCGCATCCGTGCGCTGCGTCATGAGACCGCGGGAATCATACACGTGGTCCATGATTCCGCGATCGGGGCTCGTCTCGCGAATGATGTCGCCCCAGCCGTTGCGCACGTAGCTGGTCGTGTTCGTCCGCGCGTCGGCGACCGTGGCGACGTCGTCGCGGCCGGTAAACGTCTTGTTGGTTTGAAACAGGTTCGGGTCAGTCTCCCGCTTCAGCCGGTTCAGCTCGTCGAACGTGTTGCCATAGACCTTCGAACGTGGATCGGTCACCTGCGTGTTGTTGTCGATTTTGTCGTAGGCGTAACGCGTTTCTTGGTTCACGGCGCCGATCAGCTTCAGCGTGCGGCCCAATTCGTCGAATGTGTAACGCACCTGCTGCACGATCACCGCCGACGCGTTTTTCGTGTCGACTTCGGTGATGTTGCCCATGGCGTTGTAGATGTATTCAAGTTTTTCGCCGGCCGCGTTGGTAATGCTGGTCAGGCGCTTGGCGTCGTTGTAGGCGAACGTCAGGACAACGCTGTTCGGCAATGTTACCTGCGTCACCTGGCCAACGACGTTATACTGGAACGACGTGACGGCCTGGCTGGCGCCGGGGTTGACGGTCGCCGACGTCAAACGTCCGAGCCCATCGTAGACCAGGTTTGTGACGACGCTGTTGGGGTCGGTCACTTGAGTCGGTTGACCGCGCGAATTCACCGTGTTGATCGTGGTGAGGTGGCCGAGCCCATTTGTGACCGTCGCGAGATAGCCGTTCGGCGAATAAGTGTACGTCGTCTTGTCGGTCACACCGGCGAGCGGACCGTCCATGGTCAACAGTTGGCCGGTCGTGCTCCACGTGTAGGTCCAAGTTCGCGTTTGGCCGTTCGTGCTGTAAGGGACGGTGTGCGACGTCGTGTCGGTTTCCGTTCGCGTGAGAATTCGGCCCTGGGTGTCATATGTGAAGGCGGTCGTGAGGCCTGGCTTCACGGTCTGCGTCGGCAGATTTAACGTCGCGTGCCAGGTATTGGTCGTGGTGCGCGCGAGCGGCGTGCCGGACGCTTCGACCATCTGGGTCACTTGCGCTTTGGCGTTGCGGGTATAGGTCGTGACCCGACCTTCTTCGTCGGTCCGGCTCGAAACGAGATTGCTCGTGTAAGCGAACGTGCCGGCGCTTGCGGGACAGTTGGTGCTGGCCTGTCCCGCGACGCTGGTCAGCTTGACGTTGTAGTTCGGCGCGTTGCTCGAATAGTTGTAGATCGCGACCTTGCCGAGCGCGTTGGTCACGGTGCGTGTGAACGTGGTGCCATTAGGCGTGTAGGCAACCATTGCGCGGTCCGCGCTTGACGGCCCCTCGCTCACGGTGGCGCGGCCTTCGGCATCGTACGTAACGTTCCAACGAACGACGTTGTTCTTATCGAGCACCGTCGTAACGGCGTTCGGGACGTTCGCGTCGTTGTATTGATACGTCGTGCTATCGAGAACGGTGCTCGCCGAATCCACGAACTCGACCTTCGACAGCCGGTCTGGTTGCGGCAATCCGGTCGTGTTCGTGCCGATGGTTTCATAGGTGTACTTGAGTTTGTAACCGCCGGGCAGAAGCGCTTCCTTGATCGCACCCGGTATCGCGGCGCCGGTGCCCCCGACCAACGCCGGGTCGATCATTTCCCAGGTGAACGTAATCTGCTTGCCGTAGCTGTCGGTCACCGAG
Organism: Alphaproteobacteria bacterium; assembly: GCA_013140995.1. Classification (GTDB taxonomy): domain Bacteria; phylum Pseudomonadota; class Alphaproteobacteria; order Micropepsales; family Micropepsaceae; genus SZUA-430. Next base: position 11,143 of record JABFRX010000016.1, read on the forward strand.
GTGAGTTGGTACGAGCTGCCGTAAGCAAGGGTGAGCGCCAGACCACTGCGGTAAACGACTTGGGTCGGCCGCGCGATGGTGAAGAGCCCCGTCGCCGCGTCGGCAAACGTTTCCAGCGACCAAACGTTGTCTTGCGCGTCGCGCAACGTCCAATATGTCTTCGCGTTTCTGATCGTGTTGAGATCGCTGGGCCAAGTGCCGTTGAAGGTCAGCGTGTAGTCGGTTTGCGGCCTTGGGTACGCCGCCGGGGTGTACGTGGCCATCGTGCCGTTCGTTTGTCGCGCGAACGAAACTGCGGTGCCATTGGGGAGCGCGATTGCGACGGTTTTCGAAGCCTCCCACCCTTCGCCAATTTGCAGCTCGACTTGAAAATCGAATTGCCAGTTCGCAAGGCCCTGGGGAACACTCGCGAGCTTGCTGGGCGTGCCAGCCCAAGGGAGGCTCGAGTAGGATCGCACGAGCCGGAGGGCGCCGTCCGCCGTCTCGAAATCCACGGCGCGAAAGCGCTTCGTGCCGGAAACGAGGTCAATCGGGTTCGGCGTGCTACCGGTTGGGGTTCCCTGCTTGTTTTTGTCGCAATCGTCCTGTGGCGGCAGTGCGCAACCCCACGGACCATCGGGTTTGAGCGCGGTATTGGTGCACTTCATCGTTACGTTGGTGGGCAGAATGATGCCGATGCCTGACGACCAGCGGCACACCCTGACATACCACTTCGTGTTGAGCGGTGCGGTGCCGTAGAAAATCGCCGTCGGCGCGTAGACAGCGTGCTGCCGCTTGCAAGCCTGGAGCGCGCTCACGAAACCGCATTCTTCTGTACCCGGCGCAACAACGGTGCACCAACCCTTGATCCCGGATGGCAGCGCCGCAGCCGGTCGCGCCTGACCGAAAAAGGCCACCACAGCAATGAAAAAGGACGAACGTCGTCGGCAAGTTGCGCGCGCGCATGATTCCTCTTCCCGCGGGATTGCGTTCCCGCGCGATCTGAACGGCTGGCTGGAGAGAATTGAACTTCCATCAACCGTATGCTTGCCGGAAATCGAGGACAACCGAGTCACAGTTGCGCGAAACGGCGCTCATCACCATTGCGCGAGCGTTGCAACCCGGGAGCGAATTTCAAATGGCGTGTCTGGTTTCCGCTCGTAGGCAAAGCAAGAAGGCCGCTCGACACACATATCGCACGCAAGAAAGTAAAGCGGCGGCCGCCTTCGGGCAGCCGCCGTTTGTGTTTCTACGCTTATCGACTAGAGGCGATAGCGAACCTGGTCCAACCAGAACCGCTCAAGCTTTTGCAGCGCCTTGTTGAGCGTGGAGAACTCCGACACCTGCAGGCCGCCGGTCGGCTCCACCAGATGCACATGGCGATCGAAGAGACCGGCGACGATCACGCGGATGCTCTTGCCCTTGTCGGTCAAGCTGACGCGCACCGTGCGGCGATCGGCGTCCGAACGGACGTGATTGATATAGCCGCCTTCGACCAGCTTCTTCAGATTGTACGAGACGTTCGAGCCCAGATAATGCCCCCGCGTGCGCAGCTCCCCCGCCGTCAGCTCCTGCTCGCCGATATTGAACAGAAGCAGCGCCTGCACGCTGTTCACGTCGGGCTGACCGACGCGCTCCAGCTCGTCCTTGATCACGTCGAGCAATTGGCGGTGCAAACGCTCGATCAGGTTCAAGCACTCGAGGTAACGCGGCTTCGCGCTGGCCTCTTCGTGTTGCTCCACCGGCTGACGTACCGTCGCTGTAACGCTCATGACTGAACCCACCTGTTTTGGGCTTTTCGCCCTATGACAGGCGTCACATTAGGCATGGCCGCCTAAGACCGGCTTAAGTCGCACACCTAATTTTCGGTTAAGCCTGAGGGTTTCCGCGCAGAAGCTGGATGATCCCGGAAAAATCTCGGCCCCCCGCACCCGCAGCTTCGAACATGCTGTAGAGCGCCGCCGCTTGCGCCCCAAGTGGCGTCGAAGCCCCCGACGTCTGCGCTGCATTCTGCGCAAGTTTCAAGTCTTTCAGCATCATCGAAGCCGTGAACCCCGGCTGATAGTCGCGGTTCGCTGGCGACGCAGGAACGGGCCCCGGAACCGGGCAATAACTCGTGAGGCTCCAGCACTGCCCGGACGCGGTCGAGGAGATCTTGAATAGCGTCTCGTGGCTCAAACCCAACTTCTCCGCCAGCACGAACGCCTCACACGTTCCGATCATCGAAATCGCAAGCAGCATGTTGTTGCAGATCTTCGCCGCCTGCCCGGTGCCCGCGCCGCCCGCGTGAAAGATGTTCTTGCCCATCTTCTCCAGGATCGGCTTCGCCCGGCCGAATGCAGCTTCGTCGCCGCCGACCATAAACGTCAGTGTGCCCGCCGAAGCGCCACCAACGCCGCCCGAAACCGGCGCGTCCAAAAACTCCACGCCTGCAGTTTTCGCCGCCGTATGCACGTCGCGCGCGGCCGCCACATCGATCGTGGACGAATCGATGAATAACGTCCCGGCTTTCGCCGTCTTCAAAATGCCGCTGTCGCCCAGATACACCTGCCGCACGTGTTGACCCGCAGGCAGCATCGTCACGACGGCGTCTTGTTCGCGCGCAGCGTCACTCGCCGAGCCGCGCGAACAAGACGCCGTCGTGA
>JABFRX010000051.1 GCA_013140995.1 Alphaproteobacteria bacterium
CCTCATCGGCTTGCGCGAAGTCGGCGCCGAGCAATGCGCCCATACCGCTGGTGCCGACCGGTGCGGCGCGGCGCATCGCCGAGCCGCGTGCGCGGAGCAGGCGCGCGGCTTGGGGCACGGTGAACGCGCCGGCTGCCGCGAGTGCTGAGTACTCGCCAAGCGAGTGGCCGGCGACGAACATCACGTGCTTCGACCAGTCGAGCTTGCCTTCGCGTTCGAGCACGCGCATCACGGCGAGGCTGACCGTCATCAACGCGGGCTGCGCGTTTTCGGTGAGCGTGAGGTCGGCTTCCGGGCCTTCCCAAATCAGGCGCGAGAGCGGTTGCTTCAGCGCTTCGTCGACTTCTTCGAACACTTCGCGCGCGGCGGGGAACGCCTCGGCGAGCGCCTTACCCATGCCAACGGCCTGGCTCCCCTGCCCCGGAAACGTCAATGCGCGGGCCATGTGTTTTCCTTCAAGTTTCGGCGCGGACAGACACCGCCGGTGGGCCGGGTGTCAAGCCAGGGGCAATCGGCGACCCAGGCGTCTTGTATCACGCGGCAGGATTGAAACGCCAAGCACGCCAAGCCGCTCGTGTACGCCGTTACGCGGTGGCGCGGCGAACGCGGTGAAGTTTTCTCACACGAAGCAACGAAGAGACGAAGCAACGAAATAGAGTTCCCTTTGGCGCGAAGCGGCTGTCCGGCGTTCGATTGCGCGCCTGCGGCGCGCAGTTGGCTACTCTTCGTTGCTTCGCTGCTTCGTGTGAAATCGTTCTACAGCGCCATCGGCGCCACCATCGTTTGATACCGCCCACCAGCGGCTTGGCGTGCTTGGCGTTTCAAGTCTCTGTCTAACGTATGAGGTCCATGTTGGTTCGCCAGGATTGCGCGACGCCGAGGCCCAGTAGCGCTGCGTAGGTGACAGCGACGGCTGGGACTTGGAGGCTGAATTCTACTGCGGCGTGGATGCCGACCACCACGGACGCGGCGAAGGCGATGGCTGGGAAGATGCGGTCGCGGCGGCGGTTAAGGCAGCCTTGGAAACACATCCACGCGAGGATCACCGGCACGGCTAGATAAGCGAGGCCTGCGGGGATGCCAAGGTCTGCGAAGGTTTCCAAGATGTCGTTGTGGGCTTCATCGACGTTGCCGGTGACCGCGCCGTCACTGAAGAGCGGGTAGTAGCGTTCGAAGGCGCCGAAGCCGTGGCCCATCAGCGGGGCGGACTCGATCGCCTTCATCGTCGATTGCGCGATGTTGGCGCGCGCGTTGTCGGTGACGCCTTGTTCTTGCACGCGGCCGAGCAGCGGGTCGGCGCTCACGGCGGCTGCGATACCCAGAACAGTGACAAGCAGCGCCGCCATCGCGCGTTGGCCGGAGGATTCACCTTTGTTCGCGCGGCGCCCAACGGTGAGCGCTGTGATCAGCGCGACCGTGCCGAGGAAGAACGCGATCACGCCACCGCGGGACTGCGTGAGTAGCAGCGCGGATACGGTCGTCACGATCATGACGAAGAGCAGCGCCACTTCGCCGGTGAGCGCTTGCAAGCCCGTGCGCAGTATCAGGCGCGTGCCGCGGTCCCACACGATCGACTGGCGCAGCTTCTCGACGAAGAGGCCGAGCCCCGCGATGGCGGCGAGCGCAGAGAACGTCGCGAAGTGGTTGGGGTTCACGAAGGGACCCGTGACGCGGGCGGTGTCGAGCTTTGGGTCGGGCATCAGCCAGGATTGGAAGTCGAACTTTGCGTAGAAGCTGCCGAGTGCGACGGCGGCATACAGGAACGCGATGACGACGATGCCGCTGACGATCGAGCCCGCGCGATCGCGGTCGCGCGCGAGCTCGAACGCGACAAGGAAGGCACCGATGCTGAGCGAAGCCGCGAACACCGCTTGGCGCGTGAGTTCGGGATCGACGGAGACGTAGGCGCCGACTTTGCTGCCGAGCGCGGCGCCCGCCATATCCCACAGCGGATGGGCGAGCGCGACGAGGCTCAAGCCCGTAGTATCCGCGAATGCTTTCAGATTGACCGATTGAACGAAGCCCCAGCCGAGTGCCGCAATCAGGCAGAGCGCGGGGAGCGCGAGGCGGCGCAGTTGCGGCGTCACGGGCACGAAGCCGGTGAGTGCAAGGCCCGACCACATCAGCAAGATGCCGCCCAACCCCATCCCCAGCGCGAGTTCGGCCCAAGGGCGGTTCGAGCCATAGGGGAACGGCGCCCACGCGAGCAGGAGGAGGAAGGCCGCGAGCAGAAAGCGCTCCGGATAGTGCCAGACGCTGTCGTCGTCGCGGTTCATGCCGCCCCGCTTTGCTTGACAGCGGCGGAGGCCGGCGTACCTATCGGCGCATGAGCGAACGCGTTGCCGTCATCGGCCTTGGATATGTCGGCTTGCCGGTCGCCGTCGGCTTTGCCGCGAAGTTTCCAAGCACGATCGGGTTCGACATCAACGAGGCGCGCGTCGCCGCGTTGAAGCAGGGTGAGGACTGGACCGGCGAACTCACGCAGCCTGAACTCAAATCCGTCCAACTGACATTTACCCATCGCGAAGACGACCTCAAAGGCGCCGACGTCTTTATTGTCTGTGTGCCGACACCGATCGACGATCAGAAGCGGCCCGATCTTACGCCCCTCAAAAGCGCGTCCGAAATCGTGGGGCGCGCGCTGAAGCGAGGCTCGATCATTTGCTACGAATCGACGGTCTATCCCGGTCTAACAGAAGACTTTTGCGGGCCGATACTCGCTCAGGTTTCGGGTTTGAACCAGGGGTCCGATTTCCGATTGGGCTATTCGCCGGAGCGGATCAACCCTGGGGACAGGGAACACACACTGCAACGTATCGTGAAGGTTGTGTCGGCTGAGGATAAGGCGACCGCTGCAACCCTCGCGCGTCTTTACGGCGCAGTCGTGCCTGCCGGTATTCACGTGGCGCCGTCGATCAAGGTGGCGGAGGCGGCGAAAGTTTTGGAGAACACGCAGCGCGATTTGAACATCGCGCTGATGAACGAGCTCGCTCTGATTTGCGACCGGCTGGAAATTCGCACCGCCGACGTGCTGGCGGCGGCGAAGACGAAGTGGAACTTTTTGCCGTTCACCCCGGGACTCGTCGGCGGGCACTGCATCGGCGTCGATCCGTATTACCTGACCACGAAGGCGGAGGCGCTGGGTTATCACCCCGATGTGATCTTGGCCGGGCGGCGGATCAACGACGGCGTCGGCGCGTTCATCGCGCAGCGGTTGGTCAGGTTCTTGAGCCGCAACAACACGGCGCTGAACGAAGCGCGCGTTGCGATCTTGGGCCTCACGTTCAAGGAAAACGTGCCCGACACGCGCAACAGCCGCGTGCCCGACATCGTGCACGAGTTGGCGCAGTTCGGCGTGCGCGCGACGGTGAGCGATCCAATGGCGCCGCCGGAGCACGCGGTGCACGAGTATGGGATTGCGCTCAGCGACATCGGTCAGCTGCAGGATTTGGACGCGCTGATCCTCGCAGTCCCGCACCGCGCGTTCTTGGCCGACCTCCCCGCCCTGCTCGCCAAACTGAAGCCACTCGGCACGCTTATAGACGTGAAGTCGGCAATCGATCCGGCGAGCGTGCCGAAGGGTGTGACGTATTGGAGTTTGTGAAAATAGTGCACTGTCACCGAATTGAGGAATTAGAATTCGGCGACCGGAGTCACGACGCATGAAGGTTTTGCTCACCGGTGCCGCCGGGTTCATCGGGTTTCATGTTGCGAACGCGCTGCTTGCGCGGGGCGATGAGGTTGTCGGCGTCGACAATCTCAACGCTTACTACGAGGTGGCGCTGAAGGATGCGCGGCTTGCGAAATTGACAGCGCAGAAGGGTTTCGCGTTCGAGCGCGCCGACATTTCTGACAAAGACGCGATGTTTGCGTTGGCTACGAAGCATCCGGACGTGACGCATGTCGTGCATCTGGCGGCGCAGGCGGGGGTCCGGCATTCGCTGACCGATCCCTATACCTATGTGACGTCGAACGTAATGGGTCAGGTCGTGATGCTGGAGCTGGCGCGCAAGTTCGCAAAGTTCGAGCATTTTGTTTATGCGAGTTCGTCGTCGGTTTACGGCGGGAATACGAAGTTGCCGTTCTCCATCGACGACGAAACGGAGCAGCCGAATTCGCTCTATGCGGCGACGAAGAAGGCCGACGAGCTGATCGGGCATACCTACGCGCATCTCTATGAGTTGCCGGCGACGGGATTGCGGTTCTTCACGGTGTACGGGCCGTGGGGGCGGCCCGACATGGCGGCTTTTTTGTTTACGCGCGCGATTCTGGCGGGTGAGCC
>JABFRX010000287.1 GCA_013140995.1 Alphaproteobacteria bacterium
CGCCGATATCGGCGCGCACCGTGCGCCGGCGCGCGCAGCGGAGATTCTGGCGGGCCTCGGGTTCGATGCAGCGGCGCAGCTTCGGCCGTGCTCGGAGTTTTCCGGCGGGTGGCGGATGCGGGTGGCGCTGGCGGCAGTGCTGTTCTCGCAGCCCGATCTGCTGCTGCTGGACGAGCCCACGAACTACCTCGACCTCGAAGGGTCGCTGTGGCTCGAGCAGTTTCTGCGGCGGTTTCCGGGCACGATGATCTTGATCAGCCACGACCGCGATCTGCTCAACACCGCGGTCAACTCGATCCTGCATCTGGAGGACAAGAAGCTCACGTTCTACACCGGCACCTACGACACGTTCGAACGCACGCGGTCCGAGCGGCTGGCACTGCAGGACGCCGCGCGCACGAAGCAGGACGCGCAGCGCAAGCATATGCAGGCGTTCGTGGACCGCTTCCGCTACAAAGCCTCGAAGGCGCGCCAGGCGCAGAGCCGGCTGAAGGCGATCGCAAAGCTGCAGCCAATCGCGGGTATGACAGCCGAACGCGTGGCACCGTTCCGGCTGGGGGAACCCGAGGAGATGTCCCCGCCCCTGCTCGCGCTCGAAAGCGTGAGCACCGGCTACGACGGCCGCGAGGTGCTGGGGCACATGGATTTGCGCATCGATCCGGACGACCGGATTGCGCTTCTCGGTGCGAACGGCAACGGCAAATCGACGTTCGCGAAACTGATCTCGAACCGGCTCGCTCCGATGAGCGGGTCGATCACGAAGGCCAGGCGGTTGCGGATCGGCTATTTCGCGCAGCATCAGCTGGACGAGATGGCGGGCGAGCAGACGCCGGTTCAGTACCTGATGCACCTGATGCCGCGGATCACGGAGCGCGAGGCGCGCACGCGGTTGGGCGCTGCGGGGTTTCCGGACTTCAAAGTGAGCACGGCGATTGAGGACTTGTCGGGCGGCGAACGGGCGCGTTTGTTGATCATGATCGCCGCACTCGATGCGCCGCATCTTTTGATCTTGGACGAGCCCACGAACCACCTCGATATCGACAGCCGCGAGTCGCTGGTGATGGCGTTGAACGACTACACCGGGGCGGTGCTGCTCATCTCTCACGATCCGCATCTGATCGAAACGTGTGCGGACCGGTTGTGGCTGGTCGCGAACGGACGCGTTCAGCCTTACGACGGCGACATGGACGACTACCGCAAACTGTTGCTCGACGACCGGCAACCTGCGGGCGGCAAAACGAAAGCTGGGCCGAAGCTCACAAAGGCCGAAGAGCGCAAGGCGGCTGCCGACCGGCGCGCCCAACTGACGCCTTTGAAACGTGCAGCCGACGATGCCGAGAAGCGCGTGACGAAGTTGCAAGGCGAGATCGCGAAGATCGAGACGGCGTTGAACGCACCCGATCTCTATGCGAGCGAGCCCGACAAAGTGCTGACGCTGACGAAGCAGCGTGGCGAGCTGCAGCGGCAGCTCGACATAGCCGAAACCGCGTGGCTCGAAGCGAGCGACGCATACGAATCCGGGCGTGCCGAAATCGGCTTGAGCCCATTAAGTGCCGATTAACCGCGCAAGCGCAGTTTAGTCGCTCACTGATTCGCGATGGACTAGTTGGGGCTTGGGTAGATCGATGAAAACGGCCGCTACGCCGGAAGCGCAAATGCGCGCGTTGAAGACATGGGCAGTCGACCGCATGACGAAGGGCACCGATACGCCGTTCGCGTGGTTTCAGTTCATGAAGCTGCTCGAGGTCATCGACACGTTCTTGGAAGCGGGCGACGACGCAGGCTTGCGCGACCGTCTGCCGATGCCGGAACCGCGGCGCACGCCGCGCATGAAAACGCTGCCGGCAAACGTGGTCTCGCTCGAGCACGCGATGCGTCAACGGGCGGCCGAGTAATCAGCCTTCCACATTGCGTCTAGCGACGTTGTACCAGTCGCGGTTCAGGTCCTGCGCGTGGCGGGGCAGCTGCTTGAACGTGGCGACGACGCCTTGCAGCAGCTCGTTCGCCTTGGCGACTTGGCCCTGCTTCAGCAGGAAGAGACCGTACCGCACTTTCGCCTCGAAGCCCGCGAAGTAGCCCGCGACGGCGTCGTACTCTTTGAGCGCCTCGTCGTTCTTGGCCTGACCCTCGAGTGCGCGGGCGTAGATCAAGTGGCCGTCTTGCGAAGCGAAGTTCGGGTTCTTCGAGCGCAGATCGTCGAGCGTCTGCTGGCACCCTGCAAAGTCGGCTTGTTCGATCTGCACTTTGGCAAGGCCGAGGAGCAGGTTCGGATCGTCGGCGAAATGGCCGGTCAACGCTGAGCGGTAAAGCGTTACCGCGTCGTCGAACATGCTCTTGCGGGCGCACTCATCGGCCAGCGCCGCTTTGGCGGCGGGCGTGCCGGAGAGTTCGACTTGCGCTTTACGCTCGCGATATTCGCGGTCGGGGTCGAGCACGGTCGCGATGTCGCCGACGACGCGCTGGCCGCGCCGCGTGGAAGCGAGTTCGGGCAAGATCTCGACGAAGAAATAAGCCGCCGAACCCAGGCCCGGTAGCAGCAGGAGGATGTAGAACCAATGCTGCGCCTTGCCCGACTGCGAGCAGTGATAGAGGCAAAACCCTTGGATCAGGATAACGGCCAGAACGAGGATCGGCATGAGATGAGCCCGGTGATGCGTGGACCTGAGCTTAGGATTCGACCTCAGAATAATCCGTTGATGGCCTGGCGCAAATCGGGTCGGTCAGGACCGTTTTTCCCATTTTCCGCCAGCGGCTTGCTGAAAATAGGTGACCTCGTGGCCGCAGGCTTTGGCTTGTTTCCAGTGTTCGCGGGCCGCTTCGAGGGCTTGCGCATCGCGGCCGTCGAAGATGAGGACAATGCGGGCGGCGGCGGCGACATCGCCGCCCGCCCAATCGTTCGCGGCTGTTCCATCGACGAAGAAGAGCACCTCGGCGGCGTTCGGATTGCCGTCCGATGACGTTAGCAGGATCGGTTGCTCCGCAGGGTGCGCGTCGCGGGCGAGGCCATGCGCCAGGAAACCCTCTTCGCGGTAGGTCCAGAGGCGCGAGTCGAGGGTGGCTAGCCGTTCCTCCGAGCCTGCGCGAACGAGCGCTTTCCAGCCGCGCGCGAGCGTTTTCTCCAGCAGCTCGGGCAGCGCGTCTTCGAGCGCCGCCCGTTCCAGGTGATAGAAGAAGACTTCCGTCATCAGCTTTCGTAGTGGTCGGCGACCAGGCGATTGAGCAGGCGGACGCCGTAGCCGCTTGCGCCTTTCGGGGTCGAGCCGCGCGCTTCTTCGAACCACGCTGTCCCCGCGATATCGAGATGCGCCCACGGCACCTTGTTCACGAAGCGCTGGATGAATTGCGCCGCCGTGATCGAGCCGCCGAATGCTCCGCCGATGTTCTTCATGTCGGCGATGGGGCTGTCGATCATCTTGTCGAAGCGCTCACCCATCGGCATGCGCCACAGCTCTTCGCCTTCGGCTTTGCCCGCGGCGAGCAGGCGCGCGGCCAGTTCGTCGTTGTTCGAGAACAGGCCCGCGATCTCGAGTCCGAGCGACACGCGGATCGCGCCGGTCAGCGTCGCGAGGTCGACCATGAACTTCGGCTTGAAGCGGTTCTGGCAGTACCAAAGCGCGTCGGCGAGAACGAGACGGCCTTCAGCGTCGGTGTTCAGTACTTCGATCGTCTGGCCGGACATCGACTTCACAACGTCGCCGGGACGCTGCGCGTTGCCGTCGGGCATGTTCTCGACGAGGCCGCAGATGCCGACGACGTTTGCACGCGCCTTACGGCCCGCGAGCGCATGCATCAAGCCGGTGACCGCCGCCGCGCCACCCATGTCGTATTTCATCGCGTCCATGCCGGCCGCCGGTTTGATCGAGATACCGCCGGTGTCGAACGTCACGCCCTTGCCGACGAAGGCGATGGGTTGTGCGTCCTTGTTCTTCGCACCCTTCCACTGCATGACCAGCAGCTGGGACTCGCGCACGGAGCCCTGCCCCACGCCGACAAGCGAGCCCATGCCGAGCTTCGTCATCTCCTTCACACCCAGCACTTCGACCTCGAGCCCCATGTCTTCGAGCTTGCGGACCCGCTTGGCGAATTCTTCGGGGTGAAGAACGTTCGGCGGCTCTGTCACTAGATCGCGGGCATAGAAGATTGCATTCGCTACCGCTTCGTTCGTGCGCCAAGCCTTCTTCGCCTCGGCCGGATCGGATGTGCCGATGTTGACCTTGACGAGCGTCGGCTTCTCGGTCTTCTTTTGGGTCGTGCGGTACTGGTCGAAACGATAGCTGCGCAGCACGGCGCCTTGCGCGACCCGGGCGGCTTGTTCGGCGTCGGCTTTCGGCAGCAATACAGTCACGGTCTTCTCGCCGCTTGTGAGCAAACGCGCGACAGCGCTGGAACCCAAGCTTTCGGCAGCGCCACCGTCGAGCTTGTCCGCCTTGCCGAGACCCACGATGAGCAACCGGTCCAACTCAATCCCTGCGGGAGCCAAAAGTTCGACGACCTGGCGTTTCGCGCCGGTAAAGCGGGCGGCTTTCATCGCGCGTGCGATCGCGCCCTTGGCTTGCTTGTCGAGGTCGCTGAGGAGGCCCGACGGCAACTCCGTTTCGGCCGTGCCGACGACGAGCGTGCCTTCATCCGGCACTTCGGACTTCACAAAGTTGATTTGCATGGGTGGTTATCTCTTAACGGAGCTCAGAACTGGCGCTAGAAACGTTGCGTGGGACAGGCGGCTCGGATACCAGCTTGGGCCTCCCCGCATCCTTTTCGATTCCGAAATCCGGTGGGCTGGTGGAACCGACAGGCGCGGGGTTGTACCGGGCCGGGCGATCAATGTGAAGCGGCGGGCGTCACCCGCCAACCAAGGTGCGAAGCGCTGCCATGTCCGGCATTCAAAATTACATGTTCCGGCAGATCACCGGGCCGCTTTTGTTCTTCGCGTTCGTGCTGACCGGCGTGATCTGGCTGTCGCAGTCGCTGCGCATGCTGGACGTCGTGATCAATCAGAGCCAGTCGGTGGGCACATTTATCTACCTGACCGTGCTGGGCCTGCCGCAATTGATGCCGCTGATCCTGCCATTCGCGATGTTCTTTGCGGTGCTCTATGCGCTGAACCGGCTCTACACGGAAAGCGAACTGGTCGTGATGTGGGCGGCGGGCTTCAGCCGCTGGGTCGTGGTGTGGCCGATCCTGCTGATCGCGCTTGCGGTGACGGCGGTCGGCTATCTGTTCAGTCTGGTCGTTATGCCGGCCGGTATGCGCGAGATGAAGAACCGCGTATTCGAAATCCGAGCCGACCTGGTGAACACGTTCGTGCGCGAAGGATCGTTCACGAACCCGATCAAGGGGCTCACGGTTTACGTCAGCCAAAACAATCCGGGCGGCGAAATTCAGGGCATCTTGGTGCACGACGCGCGCAATCCGAAAGGCATTGCGACCTACATGGCGCAAAGCGGAATGTTGGCGAACACGCCGACAGGGCCGCGCCTGATCATGAACCAGGGCAACGTGCAGTGGCTCGAAGGGGGCGAAGGCCGACTGAAGATTCTAAATTTCGAAAAGTACACGTTCGATCTCAGCCAGTTCGAGAAAGGCCAAGGCGCGCGCATTCCCGAGGTGGCAGAAATGTGGCTCCACCAACTGTTCAACCCCCAAGCGACGGTTCCCGAGAAGCAGCGAAAAAAATACATTGCTGAAGCGCACAGCCGTTTGAGTGGCCCACTTTACGCGATTGTGTTTGCCCTGATCGCAACCGTCGCGCTCGTCGGCGGCAATTTCAACCGGCGCGGCTATGCGGGGCGGATAGGGTTAGCGTTCCTGGCAATGTTCGGGGCGCGCCTCCCGGGATTCGCGTTTCAGCAATGGACCGCGTCGAACGCCGACATGGCGGTCTTCATGTACGCGTGGCCGGCGCTTTGGATTATCGGCTTGCTTTTCGTTCTAGTGCATCCGCGGTTCGAGATTTTGCGCAAGGGCAAAATGGCCGAGCCCGTGGCGGAGGGCGCCTAAATGAACCTCGGCTGGACGATGTCGACGTATCTCGCGAAGCAGTTCCTGCTTAGCGTTGCGTTGGTTTTCGGCGTCTGCATCACGCTCGCTTTCGTCATTGACGTCGTCGAACTTTTAAACCGCACGGCGGGGCGCGAAAGCGTGCCACTGTTGACGATCATCCGAATGGCGCTGCTTAAGCTGCCAAATCTCACCGAAAAAATGATGCCGTTCGCGGTTCTGTTCGGCGCGATCTGGTGCTTCGCGCGGCTGACGCGCAGCCAAGAGCTTGTTGTGGCGCGTGCATCCGGCGTGTCGGCTTGGCTCTTCCTTGCGCCTGCGTTGGTCGCTGCCCTGCTAATCGGCATCTTTATGACCACGATCTACAACCCGTTTGCGGCAACGCTGATCTCTTACTACGAGGAGTTGGAAGCCAGGCACATAAAGGGAAAGCCATCGCTTCTTGCCGTGTCGGCCAACGGCCTCTGGTTGCGGCAAGGCGACGAGAAGGGTCAGACCGTCATTCACGCCCTGCATGTATCCGACAGCGGCCTCAAACTGCGCGACGTGATCATGTTCATCTACGAGGGAAAAGATCAGTTCCGGGGCCGAATCGACGCCGGTGCCGCGCAGTTGCTGAAGGACAAGTGGCGCCTGGAAAAGGCGTGGGTCACGGGTCCGGACCGTCCAGCTGTGTTCTATCCGTCACTCGACGTCAAAACGTCGTTAACTCCGGACCAAATTCAAGAAAGCTTTGCAACCCCTGATACTATCGCATTTTGGGACCTTCCCGGCTTCATTGCACAGGCTGAAGCGGCAGGGTTTTCTGCGACAAAACATAGGCTTCACTACCACGCCTTGCTTGCGGCCCCGATGCTGTTGTGCGCTATGATATTCGTCGCGGCGGCATTCTCGCTTCGGCTGGCGCGTCTAGGGGGAGCTGCGAGGCTCATACTCTCGGGCGTACTGACGGGATTCTTGCTCTATTTCTTCACGGACGTGACACACGCCCTGGGGATGTCGGGCACTGTTCCGGTGGCCTTAGCGGCGTGGGCGCCTGCAACGACTGCGTTGTTGTTTGGTATGGCGTCATTGTTCAATCAGGAGGACGGATGAAGGTCGCGTATCGCCTCATCGCCGGTCTTCCGATTCTGCTTTCAACAGCCTCCCTTGCCGCTGCCGCACCGGTGGTGCTTCCGCTCGCGCGTCTTGCCGATGATCCGGCCGCTTCCGCGCCGCAAGAGTCCAATGGCGAAAAGAAGCAAGAAGTTCTGATCCGCGCCGACAAGATGACCTACGACGCGAACACCAGTGTCGTCACCGCCGAAGGCAACGTCGAGGTCACCTACGGTCCGCGCACGCTGCTCGCCGACAAGCTGATCTACAATCAAGAAAGCCGCATCGTGATCGCCGAGGGCAACGCCACGATCCGCGAGGCGAACGGAACAACGCTCTCGGGCAACCGCATGGAAGTCACGGACGACATGCGGGAAGGCATCATCGAGAGCATGAACGTCATCATCGCCGGCCGCGGCCGTCTGGCGGCTGCGCGCGCCACGCGCACCGGCGGCAACATGATGACGCTGGAAAAAGCCGCTTACACGACCTGCGAACCTTGCAAGGAAGATCCGTCCAAGGCACCGACGTGGCAGATCAAAGCGTTTCGCGTGATCTACAATCAGGATAAGGCGCGCGTCGAATATGAGGATGCGTTCTTCGAAGTGTTCGGCGTTCCGATCGCCTATCTACCCTATTTCTCGCACTCCGACCCGGAAGCGCCGCGCGCGTCGGGATTCTTGGTGCCGGGCGTCGGGCATTCGACCGATATCGGTTACTTCTTGGAAGTGCCCTACTACTTTGCGCTCGATCCGAGCTACGACTTGCTCCTGTCGCCGATGTACACCGAGAACGACGGTCCGCTTTTGAAGAGCGAGTGGCGCCAGCGCGTGACGGACGGACAGTACTACATTCAGGCCAGCGGCCGGTACGGCCAGCCGCGCAACCGCTTCGGCGTGGAATACGGCGACGAGACGTTGCAGGGCCACGTGTTCGGCAAGGGCCGGTTCGACATCGACGATGTTTGGCGCTGGGGCTACGACGCGGAAGTGACGTCGAACGACACGTACCTCAAGCGCTACGACATTTCGTCGAAGGACCGGCTGGTCAACAATCTCTTCATCGAAGGTATCGACGGCCGTTCGTATGCGGCGGTCAACGGCTGGTACTTCCAAGGTCTGCGCGAGACCGACGACCCGGGCACGACGCCGCTGGTGCTGCCGCTCGTCGAACTGGAATACGTGCCGGACGAGGCGGTGCTTGGCGGACGGTTCCAGCTGGTCGGCAATGCGCTCTATCTGCACCGCGGCGAAGGCCGCGATACCGCGCGTCTGTCGTCGACCGCATCGTGGAAGCTGCCGGTCACGACGACCGGCGGGCACCTGTTCACGTTTTTCGCCAACCTGCGCGCCGATGGATACCACGTAACCGATACCGGCGTGAGCGGAACGGACGAGCAAACCGTCGGACGCATCCTGCCGTGGGCCGGCGCCGAATGGCGCTATCCGATGGTCCGGACCGATTGGGGCTGGAAGCAAGTGATCGAGCCGATCGTCCAAGTGATCGGCGCACCCTATGGCGGCAATCCCGACGAGATTCCAAACGAAGACAGCGCCTCATTCGAGTTCGACGAAACGAACCTGTTTTCGTTCAACAAGTTCCCGGGCCTGGATCGGTGGGAAACGGGACCGCGCGTAAACGTAGGCTTCCGCGCCGCGGCCTATTTCGACGAAGGCTTCGTCGAGGCGATCGTCGGCGAAAGCTTCCGCTTTCACGAGGATGACGCCTTCACCGAGGAATCGGGCCTGCGCAATCAGCAATCCGACTATGTCGGCCGGTTGACCATTCAACCGGACGCGAACATCCGCCTGGTGCACCGCTTCCGCATCGACCAGAGCGCGTTGCGCTACGAGCGCAATGAAATCTACGGCGAGGCGTTCGACCCGGACTGGTACACGTTCCGCGCCGGCTATTTGTTGCTTGAGCCGGATCCGTTGATTCCGACGCAGCGCGAAGAAATTTCCCTGGAAGGCCGCGTCCGTACGATCGAACATATCTGGTTCCGCGCCTCCGGACGGCGCGACCTCGCCGACGAGCAGATGATCGAGAGCAAGTTCGGCCTTGCATACGAAGACGACTGTGCGGAATTCGGCCTGGACTTCCGCCGCCGGTTCACCCGCGACCGCGACATCGAGCCGTCCTCGTCGTTCCTGTTCACGTTCCGCCTAAAGGGCGTGAATTGAGGCCGGAAACGGGCGGGTTCAAGCCTGGCGTAACCACCATTGATCGGACACGGGAAGTGGTTATTCTCCCGGGCGTTGTGACGGTCCGCAGCGGTTGAGTCGTTCGCCGCCGCGCGGAACCGTATCATTTGCTCTCGTTTCGCGGATTTAGCGATGATTGGTCGTACCTCGTCCCTGTCCCTTCGTTTTGCCGGCGCTGTAGGCTTTTGCGTGGCGGCGATGCTTGCCGTCTCCGGCGATCACTCGATTGCCGCGGGTGCGACGCAGGAGCCGCGCACGATGCGTGCGGCGGCCGTGGTCAACGACATCATCATTTCGACCTACGACCTCGAGCAGCGCATCAAGCTTGTGATGATCACCTCGAACGCGCAAGGCGCGGACGCAGCGAAGCGGTTGCGGCCGCAGGTGCTGCGCCAGCTCGTGGATGAGCTTTTGCAGCTGCAGGAAGCGCAAAAGGCCAACGTCAAGATTACGGCGGACGATCTTGAGAAGAACTTCAAGCGTATCGCGCAGCAAAACCAGACCTCGACCGACGCCATCAACAAGATGCTGGATGACAACGGTATCGCGCGGGCGACATTGCAGACCCAGCTGAAAGCCGACCTCGCCTGGCAAAAACTAATTCAAGGACGGCTGGCGCCGCGCGTAACGGTGTCCGACGACGAGGTCGAGCAGGCGTACTTGCAGGCGACCGCGGCGGCGTCTCAGACGCAGTATTTGGTCTCCGAAATCTTCATCGCGGTCGACGTTCCAGAAGCCGAAGAACAGGCAAAGAAGAACATTCTAAGCATCCTTGGGAACTTGCGCAGCGGTGCCACGTTCTCGGCCATTGCGCGGCAGTTCAGCCAATCTACGTCGTCGGCCACGAACGGCGGCGATATCGGGTGGGTCAGCGAAGGCGACGTGCAGGCCCCGATCGCACAAGCACTGCGGAAAATGTCGCCCGGCGGCATCTCCGAACCGGTCCGCGCGGCGGGCGGTTACTATGTACTGGGCCTGCGCGAAAAGAAGCTTTCCAAAGACTCCAAAGTCGCGGCGACGCCCGATGCGGCGCCGTCAAAGCCGCAAGCGGCACAGAAAATGAAAGGCACACTGACGCTCGGCCGCGTGTCGATTCCGCTTTCGGAGGGTGCGTCCAAGGCCAAGCAAGAGCAGGCGAAAAACGCAGCGGTGGAGCTCTACCGTGCGATCAACGGATGCTCGAGCGCCGGATCGGTTGCGAAATCGCGTGGCGCGAAGTTCGACATGCTGGGCACCATCACCGTCAAAGACATGGCACCCCAGTTCGTGAAAATCTTGGAGCAAACGCCGAATGGACGGTCGACGCCGCCGCTGCGCGGGGCGACGGGCGTCGAGCTTTTCGTGATCTGCTCCGGTGGCATGATCCCCGCCGCAGGTATGCAGACTGCTGCTGGTGGTCCTGCAACGACAAAGTCCAAAGACGTGACGAAGGAAGATATCGAGAGCCGGCTGTTCAACCAAGAACTCTCGATGCTGGCGCGGCGCTATCTGCGCGACCTGCGCCGCGACGCCACGATCGAGATGCGGGACAACTAGGATCCGCATGGCCGACGCTCAACGGCCGCTTGCACTGACCATGGGCGAGCCCGCGGGGATCGCGGGCGAGATAGCGATCAAGGCTTGGCACGCACAGGATGGGCGTCCCGTTCCGCCGTTCTGCGTGATCGGCGATCCGGACTGGCTGCGTGCTGAGACGCACCGGATCAAAAGCCATACGCATATTGTCGAGGTCGGCACACTGGCGGAAGCGGGCAAACGCTTCTTCGAAGGGTTGCCCGTACTGCCTCTCCCGCTTGCGGCGAAGGCTTCACCTGCTAAGCCGGATGCGCGCAACGCGCAGGCTGTAATTGCCTCGATCGA
Source organism: Alphaproteobacteria bacterium (assembly GCA_013140995.1). Classification (GTDB taxonomy): domain Bacteria; phylum Pseudomonadota; class Alphaproteobacteria; order Micropepsales; family Micropepsaceae; genus SZUA-430. The sequence goes on from JABFRX010000287.1 coordinate 11,157, forward strand.
AAAGGCTGCGGCCTTGACGCGCGGCGGCGATGCCATTGGTGTCGTCACGAACCCGATCCACAAGGCAACGCTCTATGGCGCGGGCTTCAAGTTTGCGGGGCATACGGAGTATATCGCCGAACTGTGCGGCGGGGCGAAGCCCGTGATGATGCTTGCGATCGAGGGTTTGCGGGTGGTGCCGGTGACGGTGCACCTGTCGCTCGCCGAGGCGTGCCGCACGTTGACGGCGGACGCCATCGTCGCGGCGGCGTCGACCACGTATGAAGCGCTGAAGCGGGACTTCGGAATCGCGGCGCCGCGGCTTGCCGTTGCCGCACTGAACCCGCATGCGGGCGAGAGCGGCGCTATGGGGCATGAGGAGGAGACGGTCATCGCACCAGCGCTTGCCGCGCTTCGCAGCCAAGGGATCGACGCGAAGGGGCCGTATCCGGCCGATACGCTGTTCCATGCGGCAGCGCGTTCGCGTTACGACGCAGCGATCTGCATGTATCACGACCAGGCGCTGATCCCGCTCAAGACGCTGGACTTTGCGGGTGGGGTGAACGTGACGTTGGGGCTACCGATCGTGCGGACGTCGCCCGATCACGGTACCGCGTTCGACATCGCAGGGCAGGACAAGGCCGATCCATCGAGCTTACTCGCGGCGCTTCGGCTTGCGGCGCGGATCGCCGCTCAGCGCGCCCGGACATGAGCGAGGGCGACGGCCTGCCGCCGCTGCGCGAGGTGATTGCGCAGCTTGGTTTGAGCGCACGCAAGGCGCTGGGGCAGAACTTCCTCTTCGATCTGAACCTGACACGGCGCATTGCACGCGAGGGTGGGCCGCTCAGCGGCCGCACGGTGATCGAGATTGGACCCGGACCTGGTGGCCTGACGCGAGCGCTGCTGGCCGAAGGGGCGGCGCGCGTGGTTGCGATCGAGCGTGATGCGCGGTGCTTGCCGGCGCTTGAGGCGGTCAGCACTGCGTATGGCGGGCGGCTTTCGGTGGTGTCCGGCGATGCGCTTAAAACGAACGAGGCGGCCATAACGGATGGCGCGCGAGCGCTTGTGGTAGCGAATCTGCCCTACAACATCGCGACCGTGCTGCTGGTGAAGTGGCTCACCGCCGATCCTTGGCCCCCTTGGTTCGACGGGCTGACGTTGATGTTTCAACGCGAGGTGGCGGAGCGCATTGTGGCCAAGCCCGGCGGACATGCGTACGGACGGCTTTCGGTGATCAGTCAGTGGCGCACCAGCCCGCGCATCTTGTTCGACGTGCATCGCTCTGCATTCACGCCGGCGCCGAAGGTGACGTCGAGCGTGGTGCGGTTCGATCTTCTGGCCAAGCCGCGGGGCGAGGCGTCCCCTGCCCTGCTCGAGCGCGTCACCGCGGCGGGGTTTGGGCAGCGGCGCAAGATGTTGCGCTCGAGCCTGAAGGCCTTAGGGCCGTTCAGCGACGCGCTGATCGCGGAAGCAGGGCTCGATCCGACGGCGCGGGCGGAGGAGATTCCGGTCGAGGGGTTTGCGGCGCTCGCACGGGCACTCGCGCTCAGGCGATAAGGCCGCGCACGAATGTCGAAAGGCCCGTCTGGCGGTTGCGTTTGAAGCGTTCGGCTTCGACGATGAACGTGATCTTGGTTTCGGCCGCTTGGATGTCGTCGTTGACGATCACGTAGTCGTACTCGGCCCAGTGGCTGATCTCGTCGTTCGCTTTCGCCATGCGCTGGGCCACGACTTCGGGCGTGTCTTGCGCGCGCGATTTCAGCCGGCGTTCGAGTTCGCCGCGCGAGGGCGGCAGGATGAAGATCGAGACCACGTCTTCACGCGCCTTTTCCTTGAGTTGCTGCGTGCCTTGCCAGTCGATGTCGAACAGTACGTCGAGGCCCTGGGAGAGCGCCTCTTCCACCGGTTCGCGCGGCGTGCCGTAGCTGTGGCCGAAGACAGTTGCGTGTTCGAGCAACTCGCCGCGGTCGACCTTGGCCTTAAATGCGGCCGGCGAAATGAAGTAGTAGTCCTGGCCGTGGACTTCAGTCTGGCGTTTTTCGCGGGTCGTGACCGAGACCGACATCGTGAAGTTTTGGTCGGTTTCAAGCAGGCGCTTGGCGAGCGTCGTTTTGCCGGCGCCGGACGGCGACGACAACACCAGCATCATGCCGCGGCGCTTGATCGTGGTCAGGGTCATTCGACGTTTTGCACCTGTTCGCGCAACTGATCGATCGTTGCTTTGAGCTCAAGGCCAACGCGCGTGAGCTGAATATCCGACGACTTCGAGCAGAGCGTGTTCGCTTCGCGGTTCAGTTCTTGCGACAAGAAATCGAGGCGGCGGCCTTGCGCGGCGGCGTCGGCGAAGAGGTTGCGCGCCTGGGTCAGGTGCGACTTCAAGCGGTCGATCTCTTCGCGCACGTCGGCCTTGGTGAGCATGAGGGCGATCTCTTGCGCGAGGCGGTCTTCGGCCAAGCCCGGGCGCGCCTTCAGAATCTCGTCGATCGACGTTTTGAGGCGCGTGCGCAGTTGTTCCGGCTGTGCGGCGGCGAGGCGTTCGTCGCCGTCCACCAGAGCGTCCATGCGCCCGGTGTGCTTTTTCAGGATTGCGTCGAGCCTGACGCCTTC
>JABFRX010000170.1 GCA_013140995.1 Alphaproteobacteria bacterium
GGCCGATTGCGTAGACGATGCCGCCGATGAGGGCTGAAGGGATGCCGATCGCAAAGACGGCGCCGATGTCGCTCAAGTTTCCTTGGCCGAGGAAGCCGATCAGGAACGCGCCGCTGCACAGGCCCGTCAGCACGAGCCACAACACACCGATCACGATGAGGATCAGGCCGAAGAGGCGGCTCATGTCACAATTGCCTCGTCATGTCCGAAGCTTTCTTCGTGCCAAGAAGTCAAGCAGAGCACCAAGACCTCCAACGAGCAGGCCGAACGCCGTTGAAACTGTGCCGACGCCGATTGAAAGTCCAAGCCCAAGGTTCTTCGTGGGATGGACGCGAAAGTCGCTGTCAACTGAGAAAGCCACGACCAGGAGAGTACACGAGCCCGAAAGTGCCGCCCACAACAGGCCGCTGAATAGGACGATACGCCATGGGCGAACAGGCGATGTCATCGGGGCTCTTGCCGGCGCACGGTCACTGAACCTGCCGCGCCTTCGCGATAAAACGTGTTGAACGTGTCGAAGGGGTAGATTTTGCCGTCGGGTTCGACGAAGTGGACGCAGCTTCGCTTCACGCCGCCGAGGTCGAAGTTGAAGCGATCCATGAACTGCACGATGACGACGCGAAACGTGTGTTCGTAGGCGATGTCTTGCGGGACGGCGGCTTCGGGCAGGCAGCAGAGCACGGCGGCGAGCTTTTCCGACGTGTCGGCGGCGGCAGTCGAGAGCGATAGGAGATCGAACATTCTCCGACGTAGTTCGGGGAAGTTTTCGAACGTCACGGTGTTCGGTGCCGCTTCGACCAGCACCTCGCGCGGGATCATCGACGTGATCGGCGCCACTTGCTTGCCGTTGCGCAGGCCGTAGCCGATCGAGATGGCGTCGGGGTTGCAAGGCAGCGGGATCATGTCTTCGAGGGCGAAGACGCCGGCCTTGGCCACCTCGCGGCGGACGTCGGAGAGCAGCACGCGGTTCTTCTTCGGGTCGAAGCCGTCGTTGCGGCCGGCGTCCTGCACGGGCTGTAGCGTCACGCCACGCACGCACCGCCACTCAAGCGCGTGGCGCACGATGCCGGCGACCTCGCCGTCGTTGACGCCCTTCTTCACGGTAACGACGAGCGTGGTCGAGATGTTGTGCTTCTCCAGCGCTTCGAGCGCTTGTTGGCGCACGCTGCGCAGGTCGGCGCCGCGCAGGTTCATCAGTGCGTCGCGTTCAAGCGAGTCGAACTGCAGATAGACTTCGAAGCGCGGCATGTAGGTCGCAAGCCGCGCGGCGAACTCCGGCTCGCGCGCGATGCGGATGCCGTTCGTGTTGATCATCAGGTGGCGGATCGGGCGGCGCTTCGCGGCATCCAGGATTTCGAAGAACTGCGGGTGGATCGTGGGCTCGCCGCCGGAGATCTGCACGAGGTCGGGTTCGCCCTCGCTTTCCACCAACGTATCGAGCATGCGTTCGATGGTGACGAGGTCGCGATGGCCGGTGCGTTTGACGGAGCTGTCGGCGAAGCAAACGGGGCAGGAGAGATTGCAGGCCTCGTTGACTTCCAGGATCGCGAGGCACGAATGCTGTTCGTGATCGGGGCAAAGGCCGCAGTCATACGGGCAGCCGCGCTCGGTGTGCGTTTGGGGTGCGAGCGGTCTGTCGCCGGGTTTCAGATAGTCCTTGCAGCTCTTCCAGTACGTCGCATCGGTCGAGATCAGCGTCTTCTGCACGCCGTGTTCGGCACAACGTTTTTGATAGAAGACATCCTCGCCCTCGATCAGGATTTTGGCAGGCACAAGTTTCAGGCACGTCTCGCACAGGCTCGTCGTCTGCGCGTGGAAGAGATAGGGCGCCGACTTGCGGATGGGGGTTTCGGTGGTGACGTCGAGGTCGAGCGGCTTGTTCATGGTCGCGAGCGTATAGAAAGAAAGGTCTCTCGCGAAGCCGCGAAGGCGCGAAGAAGATTTCTTACTCCTTCACGGTTTCGCGTGAGACATCTTTCTGTCGGGCGATCATGAAGGCACCGTAGGCGATCAGCCCTAAGCACAGCAGGTGGAAGTGGTTGAAGGGGCCGATCAACGTTGGGTAGGGTTTTAGGAACTCCCACAGGAAGCGCTGGGTGCCATAGGCGATGGCGAGCCAGTAGAAGCCGTGGCGCATGGCCCAGTCTTGACGTTGCCTTAGCCCCCAAGTGAAGGCGGCAAGGAACAGCAGCATCGACAGGGACTCGTACACTTGCACGGGATGACGTGCGATGCCGTCGCCGAGGTCGACGCCCCAGGCAAGCGTCGTGGGCGTGCCGAACGTCTGGTCGGGCAGGCCCGCGAACAGGCAGCCCCAGCGGCCGACGGCGACGCCGGCGGCGAACGGCCCTGCGAAGACGATGCCTGTGGACATGCGGATGCCGCGCGCGAGCTTGTAGAGTTCGACGCCCGCGATCGCCCCCACCAGCGCGCCGGCGACGGAGTGGGCGAGTGCGAACACCGCTTGGCCCGCGAACGTAAACGAGCCCGCGAGATAAGCGCCTAGGATCGCCCCGACGGCGAGGCACGCGAAGTAGCCGCCGTCCGCGACGCGCGCGACCTCCGCCGTGACGTCGCGCAAGCGCCAGCGATAAAGCGCAACGCCGACGGCCATGCCGGTGCCCCACGCGAGTGCGTCGAACAACAAATGATAGGCAGGGTTGGTTGCGATGTGGATCATGCGCGACGCACCAATCGCGGCGGCTTCACGCTTAGCCTGCCTTGGGTTGTTGTTGGGTCGCGCAATGGATGCCGCCCCCGGCTTCGCCTATGGGATCGATGTTGAGCATTTCGACCGTGCGGCCGGGGTAGAGCGATTGCAGCAGCTGCTTGGCGCGCGCGTCGGCTGCCTTGTCGCCGAACTGTGCGGCGATGACGGCGCCGTTACAGACGTAGTAGTTGACGTAGCTTGCGACGAAATCGTGGTTGTTGCTGCGGATGTTTATGGGATCGGGAAGCTGGACGATCTCAAGTTTACGTCCGGCGGCGTCGGTCTCGGTGCGAAGGATGCGTAAGGTTTCATGTCCGGCCACCGACCAGGGATCGTCCGGGTCGATCTCCTCGCCCAACTGGATCAAGACTTTGGCCGGCCCCACGAACCGCGCGAGCGCGTCGATGTGGTAGTCTGTAATGTCCATGCCCTTGATGCCTGGCGCCCAGATCATCTTCTTGCCACCCAGCGCCGCGAGTAAGCGCGTGCCAATCTCGCCCTGCGTTAGCTTGTTGCGGTTGGGGTTCGCCCAGCAGCTGGCGTGTGCCAGCAGCGTGCCCGCGCCATCATGTTCGACGCCGCCCTGCTCGCCGATGAGGCCCGTATCGAGAAGCGGCAGGCCCAGCCGCTGTGCAACGCGCGGCGCTACGAGGGCGTCATTCGCGTGCGCTTGCTTGCCGCCCCAGCCGTTGAAGCGAATGTGCGCGACGGCGAGCTTGCCCGCCGTATTGCGCACGAACGTCGGACCGGAGTCGCGGCACCAGAGGTCGTCCGTCGGGATGTCCCAAATCTCAACTTCGCCGGACAGCGCCTTGCGCGCGGATGACGCATCGCGGCCGCCCGCCAGCATGACGACCGGCTCATATCGCGCAATGGTGTTTGCGATCAGCGCGATGCTTGCCTGCACGCGCGCCAAAGATGCTCTGTCATAGACCTTCAGGCTCACCGGCCATTGCATGAACGTCCGTTCGTGCGTTTCGGATTCGAGCGGCATTTCATAGCCGCGCAGTGCAGTCATCTTTGGCTCCGCGTCGGCGCAACCGGCGGTCAGAGGTACGAACGCCAGGCTGGCCCCTGCGGCCAAAAACCGTCTGCGATGGTAATTCATACCGGCTTCAAGGGCTCGTGGTTGCCGGCTGGAAGTGTAACACGGATCGTGTTGTCGACTGTGACTTCGCCGTCGGCGGCGACCACCGCCATAATACCGGCTTTGCGGATCAGGCCGCGTTCGGGATGACGTTCCAGCACGGCTTCCATGAGGCCTGGTTGGATGCCGTCGAGTTGGGTGCAGGGGTTGCGCAGGCCGGTGACTTCGATCGCCGCGGTCCCGATGTGAAGGTGCGTGCCTCTCGGTAGCGCTAGGAGGTCGAGGCCGCGGGTCGTGATGTTCTCGCCCATCTGGCCCGGGGCGATGTCGAAGCCCTTGGTGCGCAGTTCGTCAAAGAGCTCGGCGTGGATCAGGTGCACTTGGCGCAGGTTCGGCGCCGCTGGGTCGATATGCACGCGCGAGCGGTGCTTCACGGTCTTGCCCATGTGCGCGTCGCCTTCAACGCCGTGACCCTCGATCAGGCGGATACGATCGCGCACCGGCTTCGACATCGTGTGCTTCGGGCTGACGGCGACGGCGATGACGCGCGCTGTCATGAGCCGGGCAGCCTGTAGAGTCTCGAGCGCGCATCGCGGCCGGCGATCTTTTCCTTGCGGGCTTCGAGTTCGGTCATAATCGTTCGGCGGCGGTCGGGTGCGAGCGTGCTCCAGCCGCCGATCTCCGCCATCGAGCGGCCGCAACCCAGGCACCAACCTGTCGTAGCGTCAATGGCGCAGATCTTTACGCATGGGCTTTCGATGACGCCGCTCATGTCCTGTGGTAACGCGCGCTCAGGGCCGTCACAAGCAGTGCTTTGAAACCGGCGGAATGGGCCGCTATCATCGGCGCCGAACCCGTTTCCCAAGGACTTCTACCATGAACCTCGACTTCACACCCGCCGACGAAACCTTTCGCAAGGAGGTTCGCGCGTTCATCGCGGGCGCGATCCCCAAGCAGCTGAAAGGCAAGTCGCGCCGGCAGTATGAAGGCAAGCACGATTTCTTGGCTTGGCACAAAGCGCTATACGAGAAGGGTTGGGTCGCGCCGTCGTGGCCGAAGGAGTACGGCGGCACCGGCTGGACCTCGACGCAGAAATACATCTTCAGCGAAGAATGCGCGGCTGCCGATACGCCGATGACGCTGCCGTTCGGGCTCGCGATGGTGGGGCCCGTCATCTACACGTTCGGCAACGAGGAGCAGAAGAAGGACCACCTGCCGAAGATTCTCTCGGGCGAGCGATGGTGGTGTCAGGGCTATTCGGAGCCGGGCTCCGGCTCGGACTTGGCGTCGCTGAAGACGACGGCGGTGCGGGAGGGCGACCACTACATCGTCAACGGGCAGAAGACGTGGACGACGCTGGCGCAGTTTGCCGATTGGATTTTCTGCCTCGTGCGCACGGACATGAAGGCGAAGCAGCAGGAGGGCATCTCGTTCCTGCTCATCGATATGAAGACGCCGGGCGTGACCGTTCGGCCCATCATCACCTTGGACGGCGCGCATGAAGTCAACGAGGTCTTCCTCGACAATGTGAAGGTGCCGGTGAAGAACCTGATCGGCAAGGAGAACGAGGGTTGGACCTACGCGAAGTTCCTGCTTGGGCACGAGCGCGCCGGTATTGCGGGTGTTGCGCGGTCGAAGCGCGGGGTCGAGCGGCTGAAGACGCTGGCCGGCGCTGAGCAGGACGGCGCGGGTAAGAAGCTGATCGACGATGCAATGTTTGCGCGCAACATTGCGGAGCTTGAGATCGACTTGCTTTCGCTGGAGTTCACGGAGCTGCGCACGCTCGCGCGGGAGTCGAAGGGCGGGCATGGGCCTGAGGCTTCGATCCTGAAGATCAAGGGCACCGACATTCAGCAGCGGCTGACGGAGCTGACGCTCGAGGCGATCGCTTATTACGGCAGCCCGTATCAGCCGTTCGCGCACGACAAGATGACGAACGAATACGTGCCGGGGCCGGACTATTCGCACGGCGCTTCGCAGAACTATTTCCTGACGCGGCGCACGACGATCTACGGCGGTTCCAGCGAGATCCAGCGCAACATCATTGCGAAGATGGTGCTGGGGCTTTAATTGCGCCCCTGCGCCCAATTCGCTAGTCACACATCAAGCACACAAAAACGGAAGCGCCTCACATGGATTTTTCCTTTACCGAAGAGCAGACGCTGCTGCGCAATAGCGTGCAGAAGTTCGTGCAGAACGGCTACACGTTCGATATGCGGCGCGCGATCGCGAAGAGCGAGGCGGGCTGGAAGCGCGAGAACTGGAAGCAGTTCGCGGAGCTAGGTCTGCTTGGCGCGCCGTTCGCGGAAGACTTCGGGGGCTTAGGCGGCGGGCCGGTCGAGACGATGATCATCATGGAAGAGTTCGGGCGTGGGCTAGTGATCGAGCCGTATCTGGGCACGGTCGTGCTCGCCGGCGGGTTCCTGACACATGGCGGGTCGAAGGCGCAGAAGGAGCAGTTCATCCCGGAGATCGTCGAGGGCAAGCGCGTGTTTGCATTCGCGTTCGCCGAGCCTCAAGGGCGCTACAACCTCGCCGACCTTGCCGTCACGGCGAAGAAGTCGGGTGCGGGCTATACGCTGAACGGCCACAAGGCGGTCGTCATCGGCGCGCCGTGGGCGGACAGCTTGATCGTGACGGCGCGCACCGGCGGCGGGCAGCGCGACGAGAAGGGCGTGTCGGTCTTCGTCGTCGACAAAAAAGCCAAGGGCGTGTCGTGTCGCGACTATCCGACGGTGGACGGTTTGCGCGCGTCCGAAATCACGTTCGAGAACGTGGCGCTGGGCGCAGATGCGCTGATCGGGCCTGAGGGCGAAGGGCTGCCGCTGGTCGAGCGCGTTGTCGACGAAGGCATCGCGGCGCTATCGGCCGAGGCCATCGGCGGTATGAAGGTGCTGAACGACACGACCGTCGAATACTGCAAAACGCGCAAGCAATTCGGTGTCCCGATCGGCAAGTTCCAGGTACTGCAACACCGCATGGTCGACATGTTCATGAACTACGAACAGTCGGTGTCGATCACGTTCATGGTGACGCTGAAGTTGGGCGAAAGCGACGTCGAGCGCCGCAAGGCCGCCTCAGCCGCAAAGGTGCAAATCGGCAAAGCCGGCCGCTTCATTGGCCAAAACGCAGTCCAGTTGCACGGCGGCATGGGCATGACCGACGAACTCAACGTCGGCCACTTCTTCAAGCGCCTCACGATGATCGACACGATGTTCGGAAACGTGGATCACCATCTGAAGCGGTACGCGTCGTTGGATTGAGCGTGTGGTGACTTGGGTCTCACACAAAGCCACGAAGTGACTAAGGTCACACGAAGCGGTGCTTTCGCTGAGGTCTGTGTGTGAGTGAGCGGCTGCAAGATGGCGCTTACGCGCCGATACCCTCTGAAATCGAGGCGGTCGGCGCGATTGTCGTCGATGCCGGAATGAAGGTGCACAAGGCACTTGGCCCGGGCTTGTTGGAGTCGGCTTACGAGCAGTGTCTCGCATACGAGCTCCAAGAGCGTGGAATGTCCGTGCGACGGCAGATTCCACTCGCCATCTCGTACGGCAAACTGAAGATCGATGCCGCCTATCGCATCGACATGCTCGTGGCCGAGAGCGTTCTTGTGGAAGCGAAAGCGATTGAAGCTTTGCTTCCAGTGCATCAGGCGCAACTCGTCACGTACCTCAAGCTTTCGGGCCACCGCCTGGGATTTCTGATGAACTTCAACGTGCCGCTGTTCAAGAACGATCTCAGAAGAATCGCGCGATAGCGCGCCAAATCTTCTTTGTGCAACCTTATCTACTTCGTGGCTTTGTGTGAGACCCACGCAACCACAGCACCACCGTCAGAGAACTGTCGCCAGCCTGATCGGCACAGGCTGCGGGGCGCTCAACCTCTCGCGAGGGAAGGTGCACATCACCGTGGTTCCCTTACCCAGCACGCTATCGAGCCGAACTTTGCCGCCGTGGGCTTCGACGAGGCCTCGGACGATGGGCAGGCCCAACCCCGTGCCCTTTTCGTTGACGGCGATGTCGTGGCGGCCTTGGCCGAAAGCCTCGAACACCATCGCGACGTCGGCGGGATCGATGCCGGCACCCGTGTCCGTCACGCCGACCTCCATGCCGCCCCCGGCCGAACGCCGCGCGAACGTCGTCACCGTGCCGCCTGCGGGCGTGAACTTCACGGCGTTCGAGATCAGGTTGATCAGGATTTGACGGCAGGCGCGGTCGTCGGCGAGCAGCAGCGGCAGCCCCGGGTCGATCTCGGCTTTCAATCGGATGCCGGCGTTCGCCGCCCGTAGCTCGAACATGGCGTAAGCGGTTTTGATCGCGTCGGGGACGTTGATCTCCTCCGCGCGCACGACGAAGCGGCCGGCCTCGATACGCGACAGGTCAAGCACGTCGTTGATGAGGCCGAGCAGGTGCTCGCCGCTGCTATGGATGTCGGTCGCATAGCCCACATATTGGCGTGAGCCTAGGTTGCCGAAGACCTCGTCGCGCATAACCTCGGAGAAACCCAGAATCGCATTCAGCGGCGTGCGTAGCTCGTGGCTCATGTTGGCCAAGAACTTCGACTTCGCTTGGCTCGCGGCTTCGGCGCGCTGACGGGCCTTGTCGGATTCGATTTTGGCCGCCGTCAGTTGCTCGATCAGTTCGCTCTTGTCTTCACGCAAGAGCAGCATGTCGCGCGCGGTGACATAGATGTGGCGGGCGAGGTGGCCCATGAACATCGAAAAGCCCAGCCCAAGCGCGCTCAAACCCCAATAGAACGGCTCGCCCTGGAACAGCGGCGGAATGATGAGCGCCATTGCGTACGGCAAGAACGTGGCGACGAGCAGCGGCGGGCAGGGCGACTGCAGCGCGGCGCAACCCGAAACGCAGCACGCGAATACAAGGGCCAGCAGCATATGCCCGGTGGCGTCGCAGTATCCCCAGAAGAACAGCGAAGGCGCGATCCACGCGATGCCAAAGGTGCCCGCGACCGCGAACGAGATGGCGGTCCAGCGTTTCGTTTCGGCGAGCTTTTGGCCCGAGCGCATGTGGAAGAAATAAACGATGCCCATCATGGCGGAAGCCGCTGTCACGGTCGCGACCCATGCGGCGAGCAGCCAGAACGGCACCCATGCCGACAGCATCGCGCTAATGACGACCGAGAACAGCGGCATCGCGACGACGCTTGGTGCGATGGTGCGCTGAACCAGCAGCAGCTGGTCGTGTTGGAGCTTCGCCAGGCGTGCGGGCGGGAGCGCTCGCGCATGCGCGAACGGCGAATGTGCGCTTGTCGAATATGCGCCCGCCATGCGGTCCCCAGACCTCTCGTCCAGCCGCAATCTTGGCACGGCAGGCGTTAATTTTGGCCGTTTGCACGGGAGTGCTAGATGGTTACGGTCTGGTGAACGAAACGGGCAAGGGACGCGAAACGCATGAGCGAAGTGTTGCTGTTTGAAACACATGGGCCGGTGGCGACGCTCACGATCAACCGGGCGGAGTCGCGCAATCCCTTGGGCCATGACGGCGACGGTGAGGCGTTCGCGGCCGCTGCTGCACGCATCAACGCGGATCGGGGCGTGCGGGCGGTGATCCTGACCGGCGCGGGCAAGGCGTTCTCGGCCGGCGGAGACTTGAAAGCCATGCGCGAGCGGGGTGGCGCGTTCGCGGGATCGGGTGTCGCGATCCGCGAGCGCTACCGGAACGGAATCCACAGAATCGTGCGCAGCGTCTGGGGGATCGAGGTGCCGGTGATCGCGGCCGTCAACGGACCGGCGATCGGGCTCGGCAACGACGTTGCCTGTCTTGCCGATACGCGGATCGCCAGCGACACGGCTATCTTCGGTGCGACGTTCCTGAAGATCGGTCTCATTCCAGGCGACGGCGGCGCGTGGCTGCTGCCGCGCGTCATCGGCATGGCGCGCGCGAGCGAGCTGCTGTTCACAGGCGACACCGTGGATGCGCAGACGGCTTTGTCGTGGGGGTTGGTTTCGAAGGTCGTGCCCGCCGCTTCGTTGATGGACGAAGCGATGAAGATCGCGCAACGCATGGCGGCGCAGCCACCGGACGTATTGCGCATGACGAAGCGGCTCTTGCGCGAGGGCCAGGCGACGAGCTTCGACAACATCATGGAGCTGTCGGCGGCGATGCAGGCGCTCGCGCATCACACGGAGGATCACGCCGAGGCCGTGAACGCGTTCTTCGAAAAGCGGCCTGGGGATTACAAGGGCCGGTGAGTCCACTCACCATCCCAGGGTTCCACACGCGTCCGCTAGTCGACGGCGATGTCGCTGCGGTTGAAGCGCTGTTCGACGAAGACCCCGAATACTTCGAGATCAACGGGCGGCGGTTTCCAGTTGAGGAGATGCGCACGGCTTTGCCGCCGGGCCGGAGCTTTGACGAAAAGTTCACATACGTGCTCGAACGTGACGGCAGGGCAGAGGGCCTGATCGACATCATTCGCGGGTTTCCGGAGCCGCATGTTTGGTACTTGGGTTTCATTTTTCTCTCGATGCGCGTGCGCGGCGGCGGCACCGGGCGGCGGTGCCTGCACGCGCTCTATGACTGGGTGCGGGCGCAGGGTGGGACGGTGATCCGCCTTGGCGTCGTCGAGCCGAACGCGAAGGCGCGCCATCTCTACGCTACGGAAGGCTTTGAGTTCGAGGCGATGCGCGAGATCGACCCCGAGGCCAAGCGCATGCGGCGTACGCTTGTGCTTCGCCGCGCGCTTTAGTCTACTCACCTCAAATCATCGGGAGAAAACGAATGACACTCGGCATCGTCGCGACGTTGAAAGTGAAGCCAGGCAAGGAAGCGGAGTTCGAAGCCGTGTTCCGCGATCTGCAAGCGCAAGTGAAGGCGCACGAGCCCGGTGCGCTGCAGTACGAGGTGTTCAAGTCGAAGGCGAACGCGTCCACCTATGTTGTGATGGAGCAGTACAAGTCGGAAGCCGATTTGGCCGCCCACCGCACGACGCCGCATATGGCGGCGGCGGGGCCGAAGCTTGGCGCCGTGCTCGACGGGCGGCCTGGCATCGAACTGCTCGACAAGCTTTAGAGGATCAGGGCGCATGGAACTCGGCTTTACGAAGGACGATTTGAAATTCCGCGACGACGTGCGTGCGTTCATCGCCGAGAAATTCGACGAGGATTTGCGGCGCAAGATGGCGTTCACGAAGAACGGCTATCTGGACAAAGCCGGCCAAGTGAAGTGGCAGAAGGCGCTCTACGAGCGCGGCTGGATCGCGCCGAACTGGCCCAAGGAGTACGGCGGCGCCGGTTTCAGCGCGAACCAGAAATACGTCTTCGACATCGAGATGTCTTCGGCCGGTACGCCGATCGTGAGCCCGATGGGCGTCAAGATGGTGGCGCCTGTGATCATGGCGTTCGGCAACGACACGCAGAAGAAGAAGTACCTGCCGTCGATCCTGTCATCGGACGTGTGGTGGTGTCAGGGCTACTCTGAGCCGGGCTCGGGCTCCGACTTGGCCAGCTTGCAGATGAAGGCGGAGGACAAGGGCGACCACTATCTGTGCAACGGCACGAAGATTTGGACCACGCATGCGCAGTGGGCGGATTGGATCTTCTGTCTCGTGCGCACCACGCCGGGCACGAAGCCGCAGGAAGGTATTTCGTTTCTGCTGATCGACATGAAGACGCCGGGCATCACGGTGAAGCCGATCGTCACGCTCGACGGGCCACCCGAGAGCGAGCAGGAGGTCAACCAGGTCTTCTTCGACGACGTGCGCGTGCCGAAGGAAAACTTGATCGGCAAGCAGGATGAAGGCTGGACCTATGCGAAGTATTTGCTCGAGTTCGAGCGCGGCAACGCCTATGCGCCGGGGCTGAAGCGTTCGCTGAAGAAAGTGCGCACGATCGCGGCGGCCGAAGGGTTGGATGGTAAGCGGCTGCTCGACGACGCGTCGTTCCGGCGCAAGATCGAAGAGGTAGAGATTCAGCTTCACGCGCTGGAGTTCACGGAGTTGCGCGTGTTCTCGAAGCTCGCGACCGGCGGCAGGCCGGGGGCGGAGTCGTCGCTGTTCAAGACGCGCGGCACTGAGTTGCAACAGGCAATCACCGAGCTTGCGGTCGAAGCGGTGCAGTACTCGGCGATGCCGTTCGTCCAAAACCCGTGGGCACGCACGAACGAACCCTGGCCGCAGCCGGACTACGCGGTGACGGCGGCGCCCTACTATTTCAGCATGCGCAAGGCCGCGATCTACGCGGGCTCGAACGAGATCCAGCGCAACATCATGGCAAAGCTGGTACTGGGGCTTTAGTGCCAAGCATGAGCAAGGTCGCCATCGTTACCGGCGCTGCGCGCGGGATTGGCGCCGGCGTTGCCGCCGGGCTTGCCAGCCAAGGCTACGCCGTCGCGCTCGTCGGTCTTGAAGGCGATCTGTTGCGCCAGAACGCGAAGGCGATCGGCGCGAAGGCGATTGCGTTCGAAGCGGATATGACGGACCGGGTCGCGGTCGGCAGTGCGTTCGAGGGTGTCCGCGAAAAATTTGGGCGCATCGACGTGGTGGTGTCGAATGCCGGCATCTCGAACTTCGATTTGCTGAGCACCATGTCGCCGGAGCATTTCCGTCGCGTGATGGCGGTGAATGTCGAAGGCACTTTCAACGCGATACAATCGTCGTTGCCGCATCTGACCGAGACGAAGGGCTACTTTCTGGGTGTGGCGTCGATTGCGGCTGCGTCGGCGCCGCCGGGCATGGCGGCTTACGGTGCGAGCAAGGGCGCGACGGAAAACCTGCTCAACACGCTCCGCGCCGAGGTCGTGCACAAGGGCGTCGATGTCGGCGTCGCCTATTTCGGATGGCTCGCAACGGATTTAGTGAAGGCAGGCTCCGAGCATCCGGCGTTTGCATATATGCGCGAGCATTTGCCGGGACCGCTGAAGACCATCGCGCCGGTCGACATCGCGGTCAGCGCGATCGTGGACGGCGTTCTGAAGCGCAAGCGCCGCGTGATGGCGCCGGGGTGGCTACGCGCGGCGTTGGCTTTGCGCTGGTTCGTTGCGGGCAATCCGTCCGCGTACAAGGCGCACATGCCGGAGATCGAGCGCCTTTGCGCGGAGGAACTGGAAAAGCGCGGTGGGGCGGAGAAGACCTACATCTCCGACCCGGCGCGGAGGTAGCTTGCGTCAGCCCCCACTGATGCGCGCAAAGAATTTTTGCGTTTGTTCGCCGCCCATGAAGTAGGCCTTGGCGCCGGTCATGTCGGCGATCTTTCCCCAGTTCTCGGCGACCTTCTCGGCGGTGAGGCCTTGGTGGCCCAAGAACGCGCCGTTCGACTCGACGATCTGCGCGACCGCGAAGGCGCCACCGCCCGCCGCTAGGATCACGCCCGTAGGCGCGTCTTCGCTGACGAGGTAGATCACGCCCGGCGTCACGAACTCAGGCTTCAGCGCTTCGAGCGCTTGCGGCGGCATCAGGTTCTCCGTCATGCGCGTGCCCGCAACGGGCGCGAGTGCATTGACGCGGATGTTGTCCTTCTGGCCTTCGAGCTTCAGCGTGTTCATGAAGCCGACGAGGCCGAGTTTTGCCGCGCCGTAGTTCGACTGGCCGAAATTGCCGTAAAGGCCGGACGACGAGGACGTCATGACGATACGGCCGTATTGCTGCGCCTTCATCGTCTCCCAGCAGGCTTTCGTGACCTTGACCGAGCCCACGAGGTGCACGTCGAGCACGAACTGAAAGTCCTTGATCTCCATCTTTGTGAAGCTCTTGTCGCGGAGCACGCCGGCGTTGTTGATCAGAATGTCGATGCGGCCGAAAGCGTCGAGCGTTTGCTTGATGAGACCGGCGACGCCCGCGTCATCCGTCACCGAGGCGCCGTTCGCGATCGCCGTGCCGCCGAATGCCGCGATCTCCTCCACAACCTTCTTGGCCGCGTCCGACGATCCGCCGGAGCCGTCGACCGTGCCGCCCAGATCGTTGATCAC
>JABFRX010000205.1 GCA_013140995.1 Alphaproteobacteria bacterium
CATTGCCGGCGTACGTCGCCGTCTCGCTGCGCAGATCGGCGGTCGTCGTATCGGCCGCAATCGAGATCGGCTTGTCGCTGTCGCGCCCCATGCCGGAAAACGGGTTCGGCACGCTTTGCGCACTTGCGTTCGCGGCGAAGAAGACGGCGGCAGCTGCAACGGCGATGAGCTTCATGGGCTTGGCTTCGCTTTGGGTTGAATGACGGCCTGCGGCGATTGTGGCGCCGTGGAAGACGGCGCAGGCGGAGGAATATACGCCGCCTCATCCGGCAGCGGCTCGGCGATGCCTTCGGGGTTCGTCTCGGCGGCGGTGGCAGCTTCGCCTGTGCGTGCAGCCGGAACATAGGTCGTCTGCACGCCGCCCATGAAGCGCAGCACGCGCGGATCGCGTAAGCCTTCGAACTTCTGCGCGGTAAAGAGCCCCATCGGTCCCTGGCACTTGATCGGCGAGTCGCCCTTCAAAAGGCCGCTGCCGAAATCGTAGCGCGCAGCTTCCGTGTGGCACTCGTAACCTTGGTCCGAATAGATGTTGATCGAGTTCACGAGGTCGAGCGTCTTGCCCTCGACATCGAGCTCGCCCTTGATCGCGCCGACCTGCACCCAGCTCTTGTCTTGCATCGTGATGTCGGCGGTGACCTCGTCGATCGTCATCCGCCGCGCTTTGCCCGGCGCCTGTGTTGCGCCCTTCGCAGTGACGGTGAACGGCTGGCCGCGTCCGTCGGTGCCGGTCAGCTTTGGGCTCACGAGCTGGCGGTCGTTCGAGACGTCGGTGATGTTGGTGGTTCCGAACGCCACCTTGCCCGCCTCGCGCCCGCCTCCCGACGAATAAACGACGACAAGCACGATCAGCGAACATGCGACGAGCGGCAGCATCACCTTCATGATGCGCACAAAGCGGCTGTAGCCCAGCGTTGTTCCCGCGTTCGGCCGCGACCGGTTTTGCCATTGGTCCAGACGCGTGCGCGGGACGGTAGGTGATTCCATCGCCATGCGGGTCAAGCCACTCCCGCGCGCAGACAATCGTGAACGTGCACGATCCCGACGGGCTTTGGCGTCGCCTTGGCGACATCCTCGTCTGCCACGACGAAAAGGCACGTCACCGGCACGGCATGGTGGTTCATCAAGCGCAGCGCCTCGCCGCCCAGCGCACCGGTGCGGATCAACCGCGGCTTTGCCGTCATGACGTCCTTCGCGCGCTGCTTCAGAAGGTCGTTCTGCATATGCCGCCGCAAGTCGCCGTCCGTCACCACACCGATCAATCCGCCGGCAGCGTTCACGACGCCCGCACAGCCGAAGCGCTTCGACGTGATCTCGATCAAGACCTCGCTCATCACCTTGTTTTCATCGACGAGCGGAAGCTCGGTCCCCGTGTGCATGATGTCGGCGACGCGCACGAGCTTGCGCCCCAGCGACCCGCCGGGATGCAGTTCGCGGTATTCGTCAGCCGTAAATCCGCGCCGCGTCATCAGCGCGACCGCCAACGCATCGCCCAGCGCCAGCTGCATCGTCGTCGAGGTCGTGGGTGCCATCTCGATCGCGCAAGCTTCGCGTGCGGGCGGCAGGATCAACGCCACGTCCGCATGTTGCGCCAAAGGTGACTCCGCGCCGGCTGTGATTGCGATCATCGGAATGGCGTTGCGCTTCGTGAAATCGATGATGTCGGTCAGCTCCGCCGTCTTGCCGGAGTTCGAGAGCAGCAACACCGCATCCTTGCGCGTGACGAAGCCGAGGTCGCCGTGGCTCGCCTCGCCCGGATGGACGAACTGCGACGGCGTGCCGGTGGAGGCGAAGGTTGCGGCGATCTTGTTGCCGATATGCCCGCTCTTCCCCATGCCGCTCACGATCACGCGGCCCTCGATGCCGAGCAACAGGTCCAGCGCCTTCGTGAACCGCCCGTCCAGCGACCGTGCCAGTGCACCCAGCGCATCGCCTTCCATGGAAAGCACGCGCCGTGCCGCCTCAAGATCGGCGCTGACGTTGGAGTCGGGAACGGCTGTCATCGAAGCGAAACTCGCAAACCTGGCATGAACGCCTGCCACGTTTTGCCGTGAGTGTGCGGCGCAAAAAAGGCACCGGCGCGAACGTCGTGCCAACGCAAATCAGTATCGCTTGGGGGCCCCCTGAAATCAAGGCGAACCCAGGGCTTACGGGTTAACGTTGGTTCAGTGCGCGAAGATGTCCTCAAGCGCCCAGCCGACAAGGTCCAGTTGCGCCCGCGTGTTCACAAAACCAAAGCACTTCAGCGCCAATTCCTGCCGTCCCTCGCGCACCAGCATGCCGTCCAGCGTGTTCTTCAGCTTGTGAAGATGCAACACGTCGGAAGCGGCATAGGAAAGCTGCGCGTCGCTCAATTTCGCCGCACCCCAGTCCGAACTCTGCTGCTGTTTCGACAGGTCGACATCCAGCAGTTCTTTGACGAGGTCTTTAAGCCCGTGCTTGTCCGTGTATGTGCGCACCAGCTTCGAGGCAATCTTCGTGCACCAAACCGGCGTCGTGGGTGTGTTCAAATATTTCTGAAACACGCCGACATCGAACCGCGCGTAGTGGAAGATCTTCACAACATCGGGATCGGTCAATAGCCGCGCCATGTTCGGCGCGTGATACGTCTTCCGGTCGAAGCGCACGATATGACAATGCCCGTCGCCACCCGACAGCTGCGCTAGACACAGCGCATCGCGCAGCGGGTTCAACCCCAACGTCTCGGTGTCGATCGCAACCGACTTCCCAAAGTCGACGCCTGAAGGCAGATCGCCCTCGTGGAAGTGAATTTTCATGTTCATTGAAAGCCCGGCCGTTTCTTGGGCCAAAAGCCACGCAGGGGCGGGCAGGTCAAGTACGCCGGGTGCCGCGAGAGGCGGGCCCCGCGCCATGCGTCATCGGCGAACCTTGGGGATCATGCTCAGCACCATGGCGACGAGCACGAATCCGATCCAGAACTTCGCCGTTTGGTCCGTGGTGGCGCTCGCAAAAATCTGCGGGCCGGACACAAGCCAAGTCAGGGCGACCACCCACACCAGAGACAATGCAGCCTCGAGCTGCCGCGTGAACGGACGCCACTGCCCTTCGGCGAACACGGCGGCGTACAGCAGCGCGCTTAAGCCCCAAAGGCCGACGACGGCCGCGCCGCCCGCGGGCACGAAGTTTGGATCGTACGCGAAAGCCGTGCCCGTTGCCGGCAGCAGCTTCGGGAACAGCCAGGGTGCGCCGGCGAGCACGGCCGCACCGGACACGGCGGCGAACGCTGCAAGACCCCATCCTATGCGATTGATCTTGTCGGTATCGGTTACTGCATAAGACATTTCGTCCTCCTCCTACCAATATTGATGTTCAAGTCTTCACGATCCCGGCCAACGCCACGGCGCGCGGCCGTTGCATCTGTCGGTAGATTTTTACAGCGAGATCGATGGCGACCATCGCAGCCACCACGCCCATCCAAAACTTCGCCGCTTCGTCCGCGGCATCGTTCACGAAGATGCGTGGGCCAACCACAAGCCACGTCAGCACGGCAAACCAAAGCAGAGTGGCAGCGAGATCGATCTGTCGCGTGAGCGCGCGCCAACGCCCCTCGAAAAACACGATGGCGCACGACACGGCGGTCAACGTCCACATCGCAACGACGACGGCGCCGCCAAGCGGAAGAAAATCTGCGTCGTACTCGAACACGCCCGCGGCTGCCGGCGGCAGGAAATTCTTTGCCCACCAAGGCGCACCGACGAGCGCGGCGATCCCGAAAGCCGCCGCGATGCTGCTGATCACCCATGTCGTGCGGTTGATTTCGTCGCGATCGCGCGAGCTCGGCCGCCACGTCGAAACCGGTGCGGGCGGCCAGCGATGGCGCACCCAACCGCCGGCGATGGCGGCCGTCACCATGAAGCCCGGCCACCACAGCGCGCCGAGCCCATAGGTCAGCCACCACGCGCCAAGCATCACAAGCTCACGCCCCGGCTCCTTCAGCAGCGCCGTCGGCAACGTGCCGAGCCACTGCAGCACCACGCCGCCGAGCGCAACCGCCGCAAACCGCGCCGAACGCGTTGCCGGAATGATCGTGAACCCCGCCGGCCGGTAACGTTCCGCCACCTCTTCCGGCGCACCGAAGGCGCGCACAAGCTCAAGCGCCATCGCCTCGTCCGCCGCGCGCCCGCTCATCTCGGCCTTGCCCTGCAACTCGTCGCGCAGCAGCGCCTGCAGCTCCAGCGCGACGTCGTTCCGCTTCGCGCGCGGCAGGCGCCGCGCCACGTCGCTTACATAAGCCTCGACCACGGCATCGGGCGTCATCATCGGCTGTCCTTCTTGCGTTTCGACCCAGCGCCGTCATCCGCGATCAACCCACCGACAGTTTCGACGAGCGCATTCCAATTCCCCACCAAGCGCCCATAGAGCGCGCGCCCCGCGGGGCTTAGCTTGTAGTACCGCCGCGGCGGCCCATCCTCGATGCGCCACTCGCTGACGAGCAGGCTCTGCCCCTCAAGCCGCCGTAGCAGCGGATAAAGCGTCCCCTCCTCGATCTCCATGCCGCGTGCGGCGAGCGATTGGCGGAGCGAATACCCGTACTGCCACCCCTGAAGCTGCGAGAGCGCCGCGAGCACGATTACCCCGCGCCGGAGCTCCTGCTCCAGCTTGTCGTCCGGCGGCGGCGTGTTCGGGGGCATACCCAGCGTCGTCCTGTACTGTGTACAGCTATGTATGTGGGTCGGCGATGTCAAGCCCCAAGCGTCTATTTACAACCGCGGGGGTCATCCTCAGCGATCCGAAGGTGGCGCGCATTATGCGGCTCACTTTGGCGGGATCGGAGGAGTTCAACGAAGATGAACGCGTATCCGCCAACTAATGCTGCTGGCCAACTTTCGCATCTTCGAGACGCTTTACTACCAATACAAGAATGGCACCTTGGACAAGAAGCTGTTCGATGCTGAGCTGAAGACGCTGAAATGGGCTGTCACCTTGCCCGGCTTTCTTGCGTGGTGGCCCAATAACCCGATCTCGCTCAGCGACGAGTTCCGCGCCTTTATCGACGGCCTCATTCGCGACGCACAGCGCGAGAGCACACCGCGCTTATAAACTTGGGAGGGCCGTGGCCCACGCGAGGCCGCGGACGCTAGCCCCGCTTCGCCAAGTGGCTACGCGGGGTGCGCTTCAGCTGCTTCGCAGCGAAGCGTGGTGCCCAGAAGAGGACTCGAACCTCCACACCTTGCAGTACTAGTACCTGAAACTAGCGCGTCTACCAATTCCGCCATCTGGGCACGGAAGGGGGCGATGCATATCCGTGGGGCCGCCTTCCTGTCAACGAAAAGGCGGGGTTCGGCCGGGCTTCAAGTGGCGCGGCCTTTTCGCTATCACACGAGACGAATCTTGGGTCGAATGAGGCGCTAACGCGATGGGCCGCAACAACGAAGAAACGCTGGTGACCGTGATCGGCGGCACGGGCTTCTTGGGCCGCCAGATCGTGCGCAGCCTGGCGAAAGACGGCTACCGCATCCGCGTGACGTCGCGAAAGCCGACGCGGGCGTACGACATGATGCCGCTCGGCACTGTTGGTCAGATCGCGCTCGTCAAAGCCGACATCCGCAATGAAGCCGAGATCGCGGCGGCTGTTGCCGGCGCAAAGATTGTCGTGAACCTCGTCGGCATCCTGCGCGAAGGCGGCGGCCGCACATTCGAGGACCTGCACGCCGGCGGCGCAGGCTCCGTCGCGCGCGCCGCGGCGAAGGCGGGTGCCGAGCGCCTGATCCAAATCTCCGCGATCGGCGCCGATCCAAACGCGCGCTCCAACTACGCGCGCACGAAGGGCGAGGGCGAGGCCCAAGCGCGCGAAGCGTTCGCGGGTGCCACCATCATGCGCCCCTCGATCGTGTTCGGCCCCGGCGACGGCTTCTTCAACATGTTCGCCGGCATCATGCGTGTGTCCAAGCTCGCCTTCCCGCTGTTCGGCGGCGGCAAGACGAAGTTCCAGCCGGTGTTCGTGAGCGACGTCGCCGACGCGGTCGCGAATGCGCTGACCGACACGCGCACGAAAGGCCGCACGTACGAACTCGGCGGCCCCGCCGTTTACTCGCTGAAGGAGTTGCTAGCCTTCATCTCGGCGACGATCGAACGCAAGCGCGCGTTCCTGCCGATCCCGTTCTTCATGCTGGACATCTTCGCGGCGCTGTTCGGCTGGCTGCCGTTCTCACCGATCACACGAGACCAAGCGCGCTTGCTGCGCAAAGACAACGTCGTGAAGGTGGGCACCGACGCGGCATCGGTCGGCACGCTCGCCGATCTGGGCGTCAATCCGGCATCGGTCGAAGCGATCGTCCCGAGCTACCTCTACGCCTATCGCGCCACCGGCCAATACGCCGAACCCCGCGGCGCCTAACCGAGCAGCGATTTCATCAGCGGCTGGAGCGTCGTCGAGAATTCGTTGTAGGTCATGTAGCCGAGCAGGAACGAGCCGATGAAAATGCGGTACCACGCGAACAC
Organism: Alphaproteobacteria bacterium; assembly: GCA_013140995.1. Lineage (GTDB taxonomy): Bacteria > Pseudomonadota > Alphaproteobacteria > Micropepsales > Micropepsaceae > SZUA-430. The sequence continues at coordinate 6,460 of JABFRX010000205.1, forward strand.
GCCGAAGCCGTTGTTCGACACGAACGCGATGAACGCCTTCGCGACGTAGTAGGCACTGATGTACGAAAGCACGAACCCGACGGCGAGCGCGATCAAGTCGTCGGTGGGAATATGCGTCCCTTGCTTGTAGAGCGAATAGACCGCGGCCCCCAGCATGGTGGGGATCGCGAGAAAGAACGAAAACTCCGCCGCCGCCCCACGCTCCACCTTCATGAGCAGCGAGCCCATGATCGTGGCGCCGGAGCGCGACACGCCGGGCACCAGCGCCAAGCACTGGCAGAGCCCGATTTTGATGTAGACGCTTAAGGGGAAGTCCTCGACCGCATAGTACTGCGGAATCTTGACCATCCTCTCGATGAAGATGATCGCGATGCCGCCCAAGATCAGCGTGATCGCCACCGTCCAGACCGAGAAGAGATACGTCGTGATGTAATCCGACAGCATCACGCCCAACGCTGCGGAGGGCAGGAAGGCAAGGATCAGACCCACCGCAAAACGCTGCGCGTTCGGGTTCACAGGCACGGCCTTCGTCACGCGCCAGAGGTATTCGAAATAGATCACACAGATCGACAGGATCGCGGCGAACTGGATGACGATCAGGAAGACCGGGGTTGCCGTCAGACCCAAGAGCTTCTCAACGATGATCATGTGCCCCGTGGACGAGACGGGTAGAAACTCTGTGACGCCCTCAACCAGCGCGAGAATAATCGCGGAGACAATCTTCCAAATCAGCTGGTCCATGAGAACGCCAAGAGTGAAGGGCGCTCCGTGTAGCACATCGCCGACAATCCGCCAGCCGCGGGCTATTAGTTCCGGATTGAGACTAAATAATACCGTTTGAAGGGCCAAGCGGGCGAACGCCTTCCCGGCACGCACAAATTAGGTAAGCAATACTGCCAATATACTCTTACTCCCGTAACAATTGACCAGTATAAGGCCGCAAATCGGCGTTTTCTAACGAGACCCCTCACGTGGCCGAAAACAAGCTACTGCGCTTCGTTTCAGTCCCCCGGCAGATGCCGGAAAAGCGGGCGGCGAAGGCGCGCACCCACGACTTCGACGAAATCTTCGCCGAATACGTAACCAAGAAGGCCGAGGAGCAGGCCGGCCGCTGTTCCCAGTGCGGCGTGCCGTTCTGCCAGGTCCACTGCCCGCTTCAGAACAACATCCCCGACTGGCTGAAGATGACGGCCGAGGGGCGCCTGGAGGAGGCCTACGAGCTTTCCCAAGCCACCAACAACATGCCCGAGGTCTGCGGCCGCATCTGCCCGCAAGACCGCCTCTGCGAAGGCAACTGCGTCATCGAACAATCCGGCCACGGGACAGTCACGATCGGCGCGGTCGAAAAGTACATCACCGACACGGCTTGGGAGAAGGGTTGGGTGAAGCCCATCCGCCCAGCGCGCGAACGCGGCCGCACGATCGGCATAGTGGGCGCAGGGCCCGCGGGCCTCGCTGCAGCCGAGCAGCTTCGCGAGAAGGGCTACGGCGTCACGATCTACGACCGCTACGACCGCGCCGGCGGCTTGCTCACCTATGGCATCCCGAACTTCAAGCTGGAGAAGGATATTGTCGAACGGCGCACGAAGCGGCTCGCCGACGGCGGCATCAAGATCGAACTGACCGTCGATGTCGGCAAGTCGGTGACGCTCGCCAAGCTGCGCACCCAACACGACGCGATGCTGCTCGCCACCGGCGTCTACAAGGCGCGCGACATGAGCGCGCCGGGCGTGGGGCTCGCCGGCATCGAACCGGCGATGCGCTACCTCACCGCGTCGAACCGCGTCTGCCTCGGCGACAAGGTGAAGGACTACGACAACGGCACGCTGAACGCGAAGGGCAAGCACGTCGTCGTTATCGGCGGCGGCGACACCGCGATGGACTGCGTGCGCACGGCGGTCCGCCAAGGCGCGAAGTCGGTCACCTGCCTCTACCGCCGCGACCGCGAAAACATGCCGGGTAGCTTGCGCGAAGTCAGCCACGCGGAAGAAGAGGGTGTCGTCTTCTCATGGCTGGGCGTACCCAAAGCCTTCACCGGCGACAAGCGCGTCACCGGCGTGCGCGCGCTGCGCATGCGGCTAGGTCCTGCAGACGCGTCCGGCCGCCAAGTGCCGCAAGAAGTTGACGGCAGCGACTTCACGCTGCCAGCCGACCTCGTGATCATGGCACTGGGCTTCGATCCCGAAGACCTGCCCGTCGCGTTCGGCGAACGCGGCCTGACCGTCACGAAGTGGGGCACGCTGAAGATCGACCACAAGACGATGATGACCTCGCTCGCGGGCGTCTTCGCAGCCGGCGACATCGTACGCGGCGCCTCGCTCGTCGTCTGGGCCATCCGCGATGGCCGTGACGTGGCCGAAAGCATCCATCGCTACCTCCAACAAAGAACCCGCGAAGCAGCCCGCGAGGCGGCGGAGTGACCGGCATGAGCAACGACACACTGCACAATCAAAATAGGTTCGTCATGGCCGGGCTTGACCCGGCCATCCAGGGGCGCTTCGCCAGCGTCAAAAAAGATTCACCACAAAGCCACGAAGAACACCAAGGCGCTTCGTGCTCTTCGTGGCTTCGTGATGAAAATCTTGGAGCGTTTGAGCGCGCTCCCCTGGGTGGCCGGGGCAAGCCCGGCCATGACGATGTTGGTTTGGAGTTGCAGCGCTACCTCGGCAACGCCGCGCACCTCGAAGCGAACCACGCCTACTCCCCCGCTGACGAACACGACGCCTGCGGCGTCGGCCTCATCGCCGCTGTCGACGGCAAGCCGCGCCGCGAGGTCGTGCTGAACGCGATCGCGGCGCTGAAATGCGTTTGGCATCGCGGCGCCGTCGACGCCGACGGCAAGACCGGCGACGGTGCGGGCCTGCACATCCAAGTGCCGCAAGATTTCTTCGCCGACGAAGTGCGCGCCACCGGCCACCAGCTTGAGGGCGGGCGCATCGGGATCGGCATGATCTTTCTGCCGCGCACGGATTATGTCGCGCAGGAAACCTGCCGCACGATCGTCGAGGCGGAGATCCTGCGCTTTGGGTACTACATCTACGGTTGGCGTCAGGTGCCGGTCGACATCTCCGTTACCGGCGAAAAGGCGAACGCGACCAGGCCGGAGATCGAACAGATCATGTTCGACACGCCCAAAGGCCGCGACGTGGAGGAGATCGAGCGCGATCTCTTCATCATCCGACGCCGCATCGAAACGCAAGTGCGCAAGGCCAGCATCCCGAATTTCTACATATGTTCGCTGTCGACGCGCTCGCTGATCTACAAGGGCATGTTCCTCGCCGAACAGCTGGCCACGTTTTATCCCGACCTGAACGACGACCGCTTCGTCTCGCCGATGGCGATCTATCATCAGCGCTATTCGACGAACACGTTCCCGACCTGGTACTTGGCGCATCCCTTCCGGATGCTTGCCCACAACGGCGAGATCAACACGCTGAAGGGCAATGTGAACTGGATGAAGAGCCATGAAATCCGCATGGCCTCCGAACACTTCAAGGGCCACGAAGACGACATCATGCCGATCATCCAGCCGGGGTCGTCGGACTCGGCCGCGCTGGACGCCGTCTTCGAAGTGCTCTGCCGCGCCGGCCGATCCGCGCCGATGGCAAAGACCCTGCTGATCCCCGAAGCCTGGTCGAAGGGCGACACGACCCCCGCCGCGCACCGCGCGATGTACCAATACTCGAACGCGGTGATGGAGCCGTGGGACGGCCCCGCCGCGATCGCGGCCACCGACGGCCGCTGGGTGATCGCAGGCCTCGACCGCAACGGCCTCAGGCCCCTGCGCTACACGTTGACCGACGACGGCGTGCTGTTCGTGGGGTCCGAGACCGGCATGGTCGTGCTCGACGAACGCAAGATCGTGAAGAAAGGCCGCGTCGGCCCAGGCCAGATGATCGGCGTCGACTTACAACGCGGTCAATTCTTCGACGACCGCGCGATCAAGGACGAACTCGCCAAGGAGCACCCTTACGAAGAGTGGACGAAGAACATCGTCGAACTCGACCCCATCATCGGCCCGGGACCGGAGCCGTTGATGTTCGAGGAGAAGGGCGAACTGCGCCGGCGCCAGCTCGCCGCTGCCGTCTCGCTCGAAGAGCTCGAGATGATCCTCCACCCGATGGTCGAAGACGGCAAGGAACCCGTAGGCTCCATGGGTGACGACGCGCCGCTCGCCGTGCTGTCGCAGCAATACCGCCCGCTTTCGCACTACTTCCGCCAGAACTTCAGCCAGGTCACGAACCCGCCTATCGACTCGCTCCGCGAAGACCGCGTGATGAGCTTGCGCACACGCTTCCGCAACCTCGGCAATGTGCTCGCGCAAGACGCGACGCAAGCCGACGTCTTCACGCTGGAAAGCCCGATCATCTCGACCGGCATGTACATCCGCATGAAGGAGCACTTGGTCGGCAAGTTTTTCGAGATCGACTGCGTGTTCGATGTGGCGCCCGGTGAACCGCGCGAAGGCGCCATAAAAGAAGCGCTGGACCGCATCTGCAAGCAAGCCGAAGACGCCGTCGCTTCGGGCTATTCGCACTTGATCCTGACCGACGAACGGATCGGCGCAACCGTCGCGCCGATCCCGATGATCCTAGCCGTCGGCGCCGTGCATTCGCATCTGGTGAAGACGGGCTACAGAACGTTCGCGTCGCTGAACGTCCGTTCGGCCGAGTGCATGGACACGCACTACTTCGCCGTCCTGATCGGCGTCGGCGCGACCACCATCAACGCTTACCTCGCACAGGAATGCATTGCCGACCGCCACGCCCGCGGCCTGTTCGGCAAGCGTTCACTCGGCGAATGCGTGAAGCGCTATATGGACAGCGTGAGTGCCGGCCTGCTCAAAATCATCTCGAAGATGGGCATCTCGGTCATCTCCTCCTACCGCGGCGCCTACAATTTCGAAGCCGTCGGCCTTTCGCGTTCGATGGTCGCCGAATATTTCCCTGGCATGCCCTCGCGCATTTCGGGCATCGGCCTCGGCGGCATCCAAAAGCGCATCACGCGCCAGCACGCACGCGCGTTCGCGGACGATGTGACGGCGTTGCCGATCGGCGGCCTCTACCGCTACCGCAAGGGCGGCGAGACGCACGCGCATTCGGCAACCACGATCCACCTGCTGCAAAGCGCGGTCGGCCAAGAAAGCTACCAGCTGTTCCGCCGCTACTCCGAGGCGATCCACGAAGCACCGCCGACAAGCCTGCGCCACCTGATGGGCTTTCGCCAGCGAAAGGGCGATGCGGTCGCGATCGAGGAAGTGGAATCGATCACCGAAATCAGAAAGCGCTTCGTGACGCCCGGCATGTCCTTAGGCGCGCTCGGGCCTGAGGCGCACGGCACGCTGAACATCGCGATGAACCGCATCGGCGCGAAGTCGGACTCGGGCGAAGGCGGCGAGGACCCCGCGCGCTTCAAGCCGAAGCCGAACGGCGACAATGCGAACTCCGCGATCAAGCAGATCGCCTCCGGCCGCTTTGGTGTCACCGCCGAATACCTGAACCAATGCCGCGAGATCGAGATCAAAGTCGCGCAAGGCGCAAAGCCGGGCGAGGGCGGTCAGCTACCGGGCTTCAAGGTCACGGAGATGATCGCGAAATTCCGCCACTCGACGCCGGGCGTGATGCTGATCTCCCCGCCGCCGCATCACGACATCTATTCGATCGAAGATCTGGCGCAGCTGATCTACGACCTAAAGCAGATCAACCCGCACGCGCGGGTATGCGTGAAGCTGGTCGCCTCCACCGGCATCGGTACGATCGCGGCCGGCGTCGCGAAGGCGCGCGCCGACATCATCTTGATCTCGGGCCACGTCGGCGGCACGGGCGCATCCCCGCTGACCTCGATAAAATACGCGGGCGTGCCGTGGGAGATGGGCCTCACCGAATCGAACCAGCTGCTCACGCTGAACAACCTGCGCCACCGCGTCGTGCTGCGCACCGACGGCGGCTTGCGCACGGGTCGCGACATCGTGATGGCCGCGATGATGGGTGCAGAGGAATTCGGCATCGGCACGGCGGCACTCGTCGCCATGGGCTGCATCATGGTGCGCCAGTGCCATTCGAACACGTGCCCCGTCGGCGTCTGCACGCAGAACGAGGACCTGCGAAAGAAGTTCACCGGCACGCCCGAAAAGGTCGTGAACCTAATGAGCTTCATCGCGGAGGAGGTGCGCGAAATCCTGGCTTCGCTCGGCTTCCGCTCATTGAAAGAGGTGATCGGCCGAACCGACCTGCTCACGCAAGTCAACCGCGGCGCGCACGATCTCGACGATCTGGACCTGAACCCGCTGCTCGTGCAGGCCGATCCCGGGCCGAACCCGCGCTACTGCACGATCGAGGGCCGCAACGAAGTGCCCGACACGCTGGACAAAGAGATCGTGAAGGACGCGACGCGCCTGCTCGAAGACGGCGAGAAGATGCAGCTAATGTACACGGTCCGGAACACGATGCGCGCGATCGGCACGCGCGTCTCGCACCACATCGTGAAGAAGTACGGCATGAAGGGGCTGAACCCCGGCCAACTCACGCTCGATCTGCGCGGCTCGGCCGGCCAGTCGCTGGGCGCGTTCGCGGTGCAAGGCGTGAAGCTGAAACTGTTCGGCGACGCGAACGACTATGTCGGCAAAGGCCTCTCCGGCGCCACGATCGTCGTGCGCCCAATGGTGTCGAGTCCGCTTGAGAGCGAACAGAACGTCATCATCGGCAACACGGTCCTCTATGGCGCGACCGCCGGCAAACTGTTCGCGGCCGGTCAAGCCGGCGAACGCTTCGCGGTCAGAAACTCCGGCGCGCTCACCGTGGTCGAAGGCTGCGGCTCGAACGGTGTCGAATACATGACCGGCGGCGTCGCGGTAATTTTAGGCGCAGTCGGCGAAAACTTCGCAGCCGGCATGACCGGCGGCATGGCCTTCGTCTTCGACCCGAAAAACGATCTCACCATCAAGCTGAACGAAGACAGCGTCGTCCCCACACGCCTAAAGTCGGCCTATTGGGAACAAACGCTGGTGGCGCTGATCGAAGAACATATCGCCGAAACCGGCTCCCGCCATGCCAAACGCATCCTCCAACAATGGGACCTCACGCGCGACCAATTCTGGCAAATCTGCCCGAAAGAAATGGTGACGCGCCTAAAGCACCCACTCTCCGACGAACCGGCGGCGGCGAGGGCATAAACTTCCTGGGACCGCGGGCGGCCGCGCCCGCTCTTCCTGACTGGCGGCCATGGAGCAAAGAGCTGGCGAGGCCGCCCACGGTCCCGGGG
>JABFRX010000083.1 GCA_013140995.1 Alphaproteobacteria bacterium
CCAATCGCGCGTGCGCGCGAGCTTGATGAAGGCGTCGCTAGCAGCGGAGTACTTGCGTCCCGCAACAGTGCCGAGCGTGATCGCGCGGTCTAAGGTCATGCTCTCGATCGGCTTGGCAACGATACCGCCGCCTTCGACCATGGTGGCAGGCAGGATCGCGACGCCCAAACCTTCGCGCACGAGCGACAACACGTGCTCGCAACTGGCGACCCGCTTCAGGCACTTCGGGGTGGCCCCCGCTTCCGCGCACAAATGACGGAAGCGTTCGACGAGCGGACAATTGGTGAGTTCGATGACGTCAATGCCGTCAAAGTCCATCGTGGCGAGCTTGTCCTTCGCCGCCAGGGGGTGGCTCGTCGCCATGACGGCCATCAGCGGCTCGCGCCCTAAGGACCAGCTGCGCACCTTGTCCGGCAGCTCGCCGTCGTCGCCGGTCACGAAGACGTCGAGATCACCGGCGAGCGCCTCTTCGACAAGCTTGGCGTCGGCGCCACCGCCCATCGTGAGTTCAAGCGACGGCACCGCTTGCTGGACGCCACCCAAGACACCCGCAATTTTTTGTGCCGGAACAGCCCGCGACACACCGAGCCTGAGGTGGACGACCTCGCCCTTCTTGAATCCGGTCGCTAGTTGCCGCGCGGTTTGCGCGGCGTCATAGGTGCGCTGCAAATGCGGGAGCATGGCACGGCCCAGCTCCGTCAGATGCGTGTTCGCCCGCTCGCGGTGAAACAAGAGGCCGCCAAACTCTTCCTCCAGCTTTTGGATCGCCCGTGTCAGCGACGGCTGCGCAACATTGCACTCCTCCGCCGCCTTGGTGAAATTCAAGGTACGGCATACGGCCAGGAAGTAGCGAACCTGATGCATTTCCATGCCCGCACTATAGCGCGCGGGTCGGGAGTCTCGCTAGTTGAACACGCACCCGAGCGGAATCCCAACAAGTCGTGGCGACCGCTGGCATCTCGCATCCGTCGAGCGAGTTCTTGTCCATCTACGAGACTAGGTTGGCCAGGCAATGCGGGTTCAGCTTGCTCACAAGGTCGCGGAAGTCCTTCCTCAAGCGATGGTGCCTGCGTTGGAGGTGTTCGCGGATCCGCATCTTTCGGTAGCCGATGTTCCCGGACTCGGCCTCGTTAGGTGGACGCTGCTTGCGCAGCGCATGAGCAGGCCAATTTACTTGACTTTTTGATGTGTTTGTTCTACAAATGTTCTAATGATCCGAACGCGACGGCCATGGGTGGTGAGCAAAACTTTGATTGTTTGAAAGGCGAATCCGGACAAATTCGGACACTTGAATTCGGACATCGACCCGTGTCCGGCATGTCCGGCATCAAAGGGCGGTGTGCAGCGGAAAAGTAGCCTTTGGCGTCAAGGCCCGCACTGACGTGCAATCCACGGTTGTTTGGGGTTCCTGCCTCAGCCAGATTGACAATATTGCCGCGCGGGTTTGTGGCCTTGAATCGTTTGCTCCGGTTTCCCACTACCACCCGCGGGCGTGCTTGCTTGGGAACAGTTGAAGCCATGAAGATGAAGTCGCTTTCGATTGCCGTTTTGAGTGTCGTGGCCGCGTCCGCGGCGTTCGCGCAGCCGCAGCCCACGCGCGTCGTGCCCACATCGGCCACACAGCTGCAGCTGTCGTTCGCCTCCGTCGTGAAGCGCTCGGCGCCCGCGGTCGTAAACATCTACACGAAGCGCAAGGTTCGTAACCCGTTCGCCGACGATCCGTTCTTCGGGCGCATGTTCGGCGGGCGCGAGCGGGTGCAGAGCGCGTTGGGGTCGGGCGTGATCGTGCGCTCCGACGGGGTGATCGTGACGAATAACCACGTGGTCGCCGGGGCAGACGAGATCGTCGTGGCGCTGGCCGACCGGCGCGAGTTCGAGGCGACGGTCCTGCTCGCCGACGAGCGCACCGACTTGGCGATCCTGCGCGTGAACACCGGCGGCAAGGCGCTGCCCACGATCGCGTTCCACGACAGCGACAATGCCGAGGTCGGCGACATCGTGCTTGCGATCGGCAATCCGTTCGGTCTGGGGCAGACGGTGACGAGCGGCATCATCTCCGCGCTCGCGCGCACGCAGGCCGGCGTTTCGGACTATCAGTTCTTCATTCAAACGGATGCCGCGATCAACCGCGGCAATTCGGGCGGGGCGCTGGTGACGGTCGACGGCAAGCTGATCGGCGTCAACAGTGCGATCCTCTCACGGAGCGGCGGCAATATCGGCATTGGGTTCGCGATCCCCGCGAACATGGTCAAGGTGGTGCTTAACACGGCGCTGGGCGGCGCGAAGCAGGTGGCACGGCCGTGGCTTGGGCTCGACGTTCAAGCCGTTGACGGGCGGATTGCGGAGAGCCTTGGGCTCGACCGGCCGATCGGCGTGCTGGTGCGCGACGTCGCGCCGGGGAGCCCGGCGGCGTTTGGCGGGCTGCAGCGCCAGGACGTGATCACAAAGGTCGACGACTTCGCGATCAACGACGAGCAGGGCCTGAACTTTCGCGCGACGACGAAGGGCGTGGGCAACACGGCGACGCTGACCTATCTGCGGGGCGGCCAGGTGCGGACGGCTTCTGTGCGGCTCGCGACGGAGCCCGCGAACGTGCGCTTGAGTGCCGCTATCGACGGCAACAATCCGATGCAAGGGGCGAAGGTTGCGAACCTGTCGCCCGGCTTGGCAAATGAGTTCGACATCGAGCGTCGGGATGGCGTGGTCGTGACAGACGTCGAGGGGCGGTCGCTCGCTGCGCGTTTCGGGTTCGAGCCCGGCGACGTGGTGATCGGCGTGAACGGACGAAAGATCACGAACGTCTCATCCTTGCAGGATGTGCTCCGCAAGGGCGGGCGTTCGTGGAGCATTGCGGTGGACCGCGGTGGCAGCACGTTGTCGCTGACGGTGCGAAACTAGAGAGGACGGATGGCGACGCTCTTCGAGGCAGCAGGATTGGAGGAAGGCGCTGGGCCGCGCCCGCTCGCCGACCGGCTGCGTCCGAAGACGCTGGCTGAGGTGGTGGGCCAAGATCATTTGCTGGGCGCCCAAGGTCCCATCGGGCGGATGCTGGCGGCGAAACGGTTGTCGTCGATCATCCTCTGGGGGCCGCCGGGTACGGGGAAGACGACGATCGCGCGGCTCTTGAGCCTGGGTCTCGCGCTGCATTTTGAGCAGCTGTCGGCAATCTTCTCCGGTGTCGCGGAGTTGCGAAAGGTGTTCGACATGGCCCGCGCGCGGCGCGCGCAGGGCAAGGGCACGCTGCTCTTCGTTGACGAGATCCACCGCTTCAACCGCGCGCAGCAAGACTCGTTCCTGCCGGTGATGGAGGATGGGACGGTCATCCTCGTCGGGGCGACGACGGAGAACCCGAGCTTCGAGCTCAACGCCGCGGTGCTGTCGCGCGCGCAGGTGTTGGTGCTCAATCGTCTGAGTACGGACGATCTCGAGTTACTGTTGGAAAGGGCGGAAGGGCTCGCCCAAGCGAAGCTGCCGATCGACTTGGATGCGCGGGCGGCTTTGAAGGCGATGGCGGATGGCGACGGTCGGTTCTTGTTGAACCTCGTCGAGGAAGTGTTGGCGTTGAAGCCGGCCGCCCCGTTGACCACTGCTGATCTGGCGCGCACGGTGCAGAAGCGGGCGCCGATCTATGACAAAGGGCGCGAGGGGCACTACAACCTGATCAGCGCGCTGCACAAGTCGGTGCGCGGGTCGGACCCGGACGCGGCGCTTTATTGGCTGGCGCGGATGCTGAGCGGCGGCGAAGACCCGCTCTATATCGCGCGGCGCATGGTGCGCATGGCGGTCGAGGACGTTGGGCTCGCCGATCCGCGCGCGTTGACGCTCACGATTGCGGCAAAAGACGCATACGATTTCTTGGGCTCGCCTGAGGGAGAGTTGGCGATTGCGCAGGCGGTGATCTTCCTCGCGTGCGCGCCAAAGTCGAATGCTGCCTACTCCGCGTACGGCGCAGCGATGGAGGCGGCTAAGCGGACGGGCTCGCTGAACCCGCCGCCGCACATCCTGAATGCGCCGACGCGACTGATGAAGGATTTGGGTTACGGCAAGGGCTACGTGTATGACCCCGACGCGCCGGAAGGGTTTTCGGGGCAAAACTACTTCCCGGACGGCATGGCGCGCGAGGCGTACTATGAACCCACCGAATTCGGGTTGGAGAAGGAGATCAAGTCGCGGCTCGACCGCTGGGCGTTGCTCAGGGGCAAGCCATGAGAACGCGCAACACCGCACGCGCTGTGATGCTCGATCCCGATGATCGCGTGCTCCTGTTCGAGTTTCAGTTGCCGGCGGGCTTCATCGCCGATGGGCCGCGCCGCTTTTGGGCAACGCCCGGCGGCGAGATCGAGCCCGGCGAGGGAGTCCAAAACGCGTTGACGCGCGAGGTGGTGGAGGAGACCGGCATCGGTGGCTGCATCTATGGCCGCGAACTTTGGTTTGGTTCCAACGTGCTGACGTTCAAGGGCGAGCCGGTCAAAACGCTGGAGCGCTTCTTCCTGGTGCGCAGTCATACCGCCACGCTGAACACGGCCAATTGGACCGACGTCGAGAAAGACGTCATGCGAGCGCATCGCTGGTGGACGGTCGAAGAGTTGATCGCAACTGCGGAGACGATCTTCCCGCCGCGGTTTGGTTACTTGGTTGATGCGTTCCTGAAGAACGAGTCGCAGGGTCTGCAGGAGATACCGCTTTGAGCCGCTCCAAGCCCCATGCGATACCGCGCCCCATGGGAACGGTATTTGCGATTGCTTTGGGCGGCGCGCTTGGCGCGGTCGGCCGCTATGCGTTGTCGAGCCAGGTCACGCAGTGGATGGGTGCGGGGTTCCCCTGGGGGATTCTGTTGGTCAACGTGGTTGGATGTTTCGTCATGGGCGTGATCGTTGAACTGAGTGCGGTGTCGCTCAATCTGTCGCCTGAGATGCGCGCGTTCTTGACGACGGGAATCCTCGGTGGGTTCACGACGTTCTCGGCGTTCGCGCTTGACACGGCCGTGCTCGTCGAACGCGGCGATATGGCGAGTGCAGCAGCCTATGTCGCGGCATCGGTGTTGGGGTCGATAGCCGCGCTGTTCCTCGGGCTCGCCTTGGTGCGGGGGCTCGCATGACCAACGTCGTTCAACGCAAGATAAAGCCGGAGGAAGATGGGCTTCGCTTGGACCGCTGGTTTCAGCGGCACTATCCGCAGCTGACGCACGGGCGGCTGGAGAAGCTGCTGCGGACGGGCCAGGTGCGCGTGGACGGTGCGCGCGCGAAGGCCAATCACCGCGTCGCTGGGGGCGAGACGATCCGCGTGCCGCCGCTGCCGAAAGGCGACGCGCCTTTGATGGAGAAGCCGAAGCCTACGATGCCCGCGAAAGATCGGGCGTTCATCCAAGGACTGGTTTTGCATCGCGACCGTGACGTGATCGTGTTGAACAAACCAGCTGGTATCGCGGTTCAGGGAGGCACGAAGACGGAGCGGCATATCGACGGCTTGTTGCCGGGCCTTGTGGAAGAGGGCGAGGAGCGGCCGCGGCTCGTCCACCGGCTCGACCGCGACACGTCCGGCGTGATGATCGTGGCGTTGAGCGCACGCGCTGCGGCATCTCTGGCCTCGTCGTTCCGGCACCGCGACACGCGCAAGGTCTATTGGGCGCTGACGACAGGCGTTCCGACGCCGCGGCGCGGCAAGATCGACGGCGCACTGATAAAGCGCGCGGCGGCGGACGGCAACGAGCGGGTACGGATCGCCGAAGAGGGTGAAGAAGACGACGCGAAGAACGCGGTGACACTGTTCGACATGCTGGATCACGTGACCACGATGGCGTGGGTCGCGCTGATGCCGCTCACCGGACGCACGCATCAGTTGCGCGCGCACATGGCCGCGATCGACACGCCGATTGTGGGCGATCCGAAGTACGGGAAGGAACCCGCTCGCGCGCATGGCGAAATTCCGAAGAAGCTGATGCTGCATGCGCGCTCGCTGCGTATCCGTCATCCGAACGGCACGTATCTGGAGATCTCGGCACCGTTGCCGCCGCATATGGCGAAGGTGTGGGACATGTTCGGCTTCGATAAGAACGACAAGCGCGACCCGTTCGAGAATTTCGAGCCTGACAAGGGCGTTCCCGCAGGCGTCGCAGAGTATCGCCCGAACGACCGTAAGCGTGAAGGTGCGCGCAAGGATGTCCAACACCACGCGCGGCGCGGGAAAGAGCGCGGGCGGGGTAGGTGACGTATGCCAAAGCGCCTGCCGTTCATCCGTCATTGGTCGGAGGTCGAAAGCGCCGAGCCGATGCGCCATTGGTACACGAAGGAACCGATGGTGCGGCCTGCGTCGTTCTCCGCACCGTTCGAACTGAAGCGCATCATCATCCGGCATGACACGATCTTGCCAGGCTGGCGCTCCGCGCCGCCGCATGCGGAGCGCGACGAAGAGGAGATGGTGTTCATCCTGGAGGGTACACCGGACCTTTGGTCGGACGGCTATCTCTATCGCTTGAAAGCGGGAGACGCCGTCGGTTGGCCGGGACGGGACGGCTTGGCGCATTGTCTGATCAACAACACGGACGAACCCGTCCGTATGCTGACGATCGGCGAGACGTCGCGCTACAACTCGACGGTCAATTTTCCGGTGACGCGCGAGGTTGCGGCGGCGGCGCGCAAAAATGGGAACCTCTGGCTCGACGCGCCGAAGCGCAAGTTGGGGCCTCATGACGGGTTGCCGGACGCGGTGCGCGGGCGCCCGGCGCCAGAGTCCTGGCGAGCCACGCGAAAGCCCGCTTATGTCGTCGATTGGCGCAAGGTTTTGAGGCCTGGGAAGCCTTACCCGGGCGACGATGAGAGCATGGCCGACTTCGCGCATCTGTCGGTCGCGATGGGTTTGACGCGAATCGGCGTTGGGTACGATTTGATGGCGCCGGGGCGGCGATCATCGTGGCCGCATGCGGAGTTCGACGAGGAGGAGTTCGTCTACGTCGTCGATGGCGAACCCGACGCCTGGATCGACGGGCACTTGCATCGCCTGAAGCCGGGCGACGGCGCGGGCTTCCCGGACCGCACCGGGATCGCGCACTGCTTCATCAACAACACGGACAAACCCGTCGGGTTGATCGTGGTTGGGGAAGCCTCGCGCAGCCGCTCTAAGTGCGTCTATCCGTTGCATCCGAAGCGCAACAAGGAGATCGGCGATTTCCTCTGGAAGGACGCACCCCGGCATGAGCTTGGACCGCACGACGGGATGTCCGATTTGCGGCGGAGCGAACTCAAGACAAAGCGTAAGCGGAAGCGATCATGAACGCCGCAACCAAGCGCTTCTATAAGACTGTCGAAACGAAGGAAGATGACGGCGCCTATGTCGTTCTACTCGACGGTCGCGCCCTCAAGACGCCGGGGAAAACGCTGCTTCAGGCAGGATCTCACCGTTTGGCTCAGGCGATTGCGGACGAATGGCTGGCACAAGACGTCAAGATCGTCCCCGATACGATGCCAATAACGAAGGCACTGAATACGGCGATCGATCGTGTCGGTCCAAATCGTGCCGCTGTCGTCAATGAAATCGCGAAGTATGCGGAAACGGACTTGCTCTGTTATCGCGCGGAATCGCCTGCCGAGTTGGTGCGTCGTCAAGCGAAGGCTTGGGATCCATGCTTAGAATGGGCGGCCAAGCGATACGGGGCGCGGTTGCTTGTGACGAGTGGGGTCGTTCACGCGGAGCAACCCGTTGAAGCCCTAGAGCGCCTGTGTGGCGCGATAGGTAGCGAAGATATCTATCGGCTTGTGCCGCTTCACACGGCAACCACCGTCACCGGTTCAGTGGTGCTTGGCTTAGCAATGATGACGGGGGCACTCGACGCTGAAGGCGCGTTCAAGGCCTCTTGTATCGATGCCGACTTTCAGGCTGAGCGGTGGGGCCGCGATGCGGAAGCGGAGGCGGTTAGAGCGCGGCGTTTGGCTGACCTTGAGGCAGCCGGGCGCTTCCTTGCGCTCCTCCCCACCTGACGCGCAACGGAAACTCCCGGAAAACCGGGCTTTGTGCCATTGCGTGAAGGGGCGAACTATGCAGATTTGCGCCAAGACTCGAGGGGCCGTGCATGCACGAGATTATCAAGGAGCTGGAACGGCGCCGCGCGGCAGCCCAGATGGGCGGCGGGGAAAAGCGCATAGAAGCCCAACACGCCCGCGGCAAGCTGACCGCGCGCGAACGGCTCGACATTCTGCTCGACGAGGGGTCGTTCGAGGAGTTCGACACGTTTGTCGAGCACCGCTCCACCGACTTCGGGATGGATCAGCAGCGCGTGCCCGGCGACGGCGTGGTCACCGGCTGGGGAACCATCAATGGGCGGCTCGTCTATCTGTTTGTGAAGGATTTCACGGTGTTTGGTGGGTCGCTGTCGGCGGCGCATGCGCAAAAGATCGTAAAGATTCAAGACATGGCGCTTCGCAACGGGGCGCCGGTGATCGGCGTGTTCGATGCGGGCGGCGCGCGTATCCAGGAAGGCGTTGACGCGCTCGCAGGGTATGGCGAGGTGTTCGCGCGAAACGTGCTGTCATCCGGCGTTCTGCCCCAAATTTCCATCATCATGGGGCCGTGCGCGGGCGGCGACGTCTACTCGCCCGCGATGACCGACTTCATCTTCATGGTGCGCGACACGAGCTATATGTTCGTGACCGGCCCCGACGTCGTGAAGACCGTGACGAACGAAGTCGTGTCGGCGGAGGAGCTTGGCGGCGCCAAGGTTCACACGACGAAATCGTCGATCGCGGACGGCGCCTACGACAACGACATCGACTGCCTGATGCAGATGCGGCGGCTGATCGACTTCCTGCCATCATCGAACCGCGAGCCGCCGCCGACATGGCCGTCGTTTCAGGACGTGGATAAGGACGACATCTCGCTCGACACGCTGATCCCGGCGAACCCGAACAGGCCCTACGACATGAAGGAGCTGATCCTGAAGGTCGCTGACGAGGGCGACTTCTTCGAGATCCAGGAAAACTTCGCGAAGAATATCATCACCGGGTTCGGGCGGATCGAAGGTTCGACTGTGGGGTTCGTCGCGAACCAGCCGATGGTGCTGGCTGGGGTGCTCGACAGTGACGCGAGCCGCAAGGCCGCGCGGTTCGTGCGCTTCTGCGATTGCTTCAACATTCCGCTCGTGACGTTCGTGGACGTGCCGGGGTTTTTGCCAGGCACGGCGCAGGAATACGGCGGGCTAATCAAGCACGGCGCGAAGCTTCTGTTCGCGTTCACCGAGGCGACGGTACCGAAGATCACGTGCATCACCCGTAAGGCGTTCGGCGGCGCCTACGACGTCATGGCGTCGAAGCACATGCGGGCCGACATCAATTACGCCTGGCCAACAGCGCAGATCGCGGTCATGGGGGCGAAGGGTGCGGTCGAAATCATCTTCCGCGCCGACATCAACGATCCGGTGAAGATCGCCGAGCGCACCAAAGAGTACGAGGAGCGGTTCCTCAATCCGTTTGTCGCCGCGCAGCGTGGGTATCTGGACGAAGTGATCATGCCCCACGGCACGCGGCGGCGGATTGCGCGGGGTTTACGTTCGTTGCGCAACAAGCGTGTCGAGATGCCGTGGAAGAAACACGACAATATTCCGCTGTGACGATGCAGCGAATTCACATAGTCCCAGGAAGGTCGCACCAATGCTGCGTACAGTTACATTCACCGCTGCCGTGCTGACGCTCGCCGCATGTGCGGACATGCAAGCACCCACCGGGGGCCACGCGCCGCAGCCGACCGTTGCGAAGATCGCCGGCGCCGACTTCGCTTGGCGCACGAAGACGCTTTCCAGCGATCACTTCGAGGGTCGCGGGCCCGGCACTGCGAAGGGTGAGGTGGCTGCTGATTGGATTGCGGATGACTTGAAACGCATGGGATTGATGCCGGGTGCGGGCGTGTCGTATTTCCAAGATGTGCCGGCGGCTTCGATTGCGCTTGACCCAACGAAGTCTTCGTTCGAGATCGCGGGGCCGGATGGGGCCAAGCAACTGAAGATCGCGGATGAAGTCGCGTTCTGGACGCCGCGGTTCGACAAGGCGGATCAGGCGGTGAAGGACTCCGATCTTGTGTTTGTCGGCTACGGCGTGACGGCGCCGGAGGAGCGTTGGAACGATTTCAAGGGCATCGACGTCAAGGGCAAGACGATCGTCCTCATGATCAACGATCCGGGGTTCATCACCGGCGACAAGCGGATGTTCAAGGGCCGGGCGATGACCTACTATGGCCGCTGGACCTACAAGTTCGAAGAAGCGGCACGCCGCGGCGCTGCGGGCGTAATCATCATTCACGAGACAGAGCCTGCGGCTTACGGTTGGCAGGTCGTGCGGAACTCGAACACGGGTGCGAAGTACTATCTCGATAAGGAGAACGGGAACGCGGACCTCGCGGTCGTGCATTCGTGGGTCACGACGGAGGCGGCGAAGGCGCTGTTTGCGCGCGCCGGGCTCGACTACGACAAGCTCCGCCTTGCGGCGAACAAGCGCGGGTTCCGCGCGGTGCCGATGAAGGGATTGAAGCTGAACGCGGTCACGCATTCGGCGGTCGCGCGGTTAAAGACGCGCAATGTGATCGGCATTGTGCCCGGAACTGCAAGACCCAACGAGTATGTTCTCTACACGGCGCATTGGGATCATTTGGGCGTGAAGCAGGACGTGCCTGGCGCGGACAAAATTCACAACGGCGCGGTCGACAACGCCAGCGGATCGGCGGCGTTGCTGGAGATGGCCGAGGCGTTTGCGGCGGCTCCGCCGAAGCGATCGGTGATGTTTGCGTTCGTGACGCTTGAGGAGCAGGGGCTGCTTGGCTCCGAGTATCTGGCGAAGCATCCGCCGGTGGCGTTGAACAAGATCGTGGCTGGTTTGAATTTCGATGGCGTTGGGCCGGCGGGGCCCTCAAAGGACATGACGGTGGTGGGGTCGGGGGCATCGCAGCTTGAGGACATTCTGGCCGCATCGCTGAAGAAGCGGGGACGCACGACGACGCCCGATCCGGAGCCGGAGAAGGGCTCGTTCTATCGCTCTGACCACATCAGCCTCGCGAAGGTCGGCGTGCCAATGCTCTATGCGGGGCAGGGGCCGAACCTTGTCGAAGGCGGCGTCGAGGCGGGCATGGCATTGCGCAATGACTATCGCGCGAAGCGGTATCACCAGCCGTCCGACGAATGGAGCGACGGCTGGGACCTGCGTGGGCCGGTGGAGACGATGGAGGTCGCCTACGAGGTGGGCAACACGATCGCCAATTCGAACGCATGGCCGACTTGGTACAAGGGCAACGAGTTCCGTCGCGTTCGCGAAAAGAGCCTTCGGGCGAAGTAGAAAGAAGAGATGTTCAAAAAAATTCTCATCGCCAATCGGGGTGAAATTGCCTGCCGCGTGATCAAGACCGCGCGGCACATGGGCATCAAAACGGTTGCGGTTTACTCCGAAGCCGATGCGGCGGCGCTGCATGTCGATATGGCGGATGAGGCGGTTGCAATTGGACCTGCGGCGTCGGCGGAGTCTTATCTCTCGATCGAGAAGATCGTCGATGCTTGCAAGAAGACGAAGGCTGAAGCGGTTCATCCGGGGTACGGCTTTTTGTCGGAACGGACCGCGTTTGCGGAGGCTTTGAGCAAAGCGAAGATCGCGTTTATCGGCCCGAATGCACATGCGATTTCGGCGATGGGCGACAAGATCGAGTCGAAGAAGCTGGCGCAGAAAGCAAAGGTCAACTGCGTGCCGGGCTACATCGGCGAGATCAAGGACCTGAAAGAGGCAGCGCGGATCGCGGGCGAGATCGGGTATCCGGTGATGGTCAAAGCCTCAGCCGGCGGCGGCGGCAAGGGCTTGCGTATAGTCTTCAAGGAGGCAGAACTCGCGCAAGCGATCCAATCCTCGCAGCATGAGGCGAAGGCGTCGTTCGGCGACGACCGGCTCTTCATCGAAAAGTACATCACCGAGCCGCGCCACATTGAAATCCAAGTGTTGGGTGACAAGCACGGCAACGTCATTCATCTGGGCGAGCGCGAGTGTTCGATTCAGCGGCGCCATCAGAAAGTAATCGAAGAGGCGCCGTCGCCATTCCTCGATGAGAAGACGCGCGCAGCAATGGGAGCGCAGGCTGTGGCCCTGGCCAAGGCCGTGCAATACGAGAGCGCCGGAACCGTCGAGTTCATCGTCGACAAGGAGCGGAATTTCTACTTCCTTGAGATGAACACTCGTTTGCAGGTTGAACACCCGGTGACGGAGCTTGTGACGGGGCTCGATCTCGTCGAGCAGATGATCCGCGTTGCGGCCGGTGAGAAGCTCTCGATCAAACAAGAGGACGTGAAGCTGAAAGGCTGGGCGATCGAGAGCCGAATCTATGCCGAAGACCCGTATCGCAACTTCCTGCCATCGACCGGGCGGCTGGTGCGTTATCGCCCGCCTGCCGAGGCGAGCGTTGTGGGCAAGACCATCCGCAACGACACCGGCGTGTTCGAAGGCGGAGAGATTTCGATCTTCTACGATCCGATGATCGCGAAGCTCTGCACGCATGCCAACAGCCGAGAGGCAGCGATCGATTTGATGGGCGATGCGCTCGACCATTTTTCCATCGAAGGGATCGCGCACAACATCCCGTTCCTACAGGCGGTGATGACGCATGAGCGGTTCCGTGCGGGAAAACTCTCGACCAATTTTATCGCCGAGGAGTTCAAGGATGGGTTTCACGGCGCTGATCTGACTCCCGAACTGAAGGATCGTATGGCATCCGCGGCGGTGTTCATGCAGCTGCGCGAAGAAGAGCGCCGGCGCAAAATTTCGGGCCAAGTGAACGGGGTGAGCCAGGTGCCGCGCGACTGGACCGTAACTGTTAACACCACCGACATTCTCGCCGTCAAAACGATGACGGAGGGGCGCGATGTCGTCGCGGTCAGGCTCGGCGACGGCAAGACCTCGCGCATGATCGAAGTCGAGAGTTCGTGGAAGCCGGGTGAATGTTCATTCTCAGGCGAAGTCGCGGGCCAAGCGGTTGCGATGCAGGTCTCGCGGCGTGGCGACGTGTTCCGGCTGGTGCACCGCGGCGCTCATGCGAGCATTACCGTCCGCCGTCCGCGCGTAGCGGCATTGGCTCAGTACATGCTGGTGAAGCCACCGCCGGATACGTCGAAATTTCTGCTGTGCCCGATGCCGGGCTTGGTCGTTTCGATCGCCGCGCAAGTAGGACAAGATGTGAAGGCGGGCGAGCCGCTCGCAGTCGTCGAGGCGATGAAGATGGAAAACGTCTTACGCGCCGAACGCGACGGTGTGATCAAGCGCGTGGCGGCCAAGCCCGGCGACAGCCTGCCGGTCGACGCGGTGATCCTGGAGTTCGCCTGAAGGTTATTTCTTCTTCTTGGGTTTTGTAGGTTTTGCCGGTGGCGCAGGCGGATCTTGCAAGACGGAGGATTTGGCCCAGCCTTCGGCGGGTTCGCCCTTTGCCGGCGCATCCGTGCGGCGGACGTGGGTCCATTCGCCCTTGATTTCGACCACCTCGACCTTCGTATCTCGGGGCAGCTTGCCGACGATCTTTCCGTAGATCGACGGCGTCGCGCGGAGCTTGGCGTCCTTCGCGGCGATCGCGAGGGCCAGGGCGGGCGGTGGGGTTAGGGTGGCCACGACGGGCGCTTTCGGTGGTCGCGCGGGTGGCGTTGCGGTCATATTCGAGATGACCGGCCACAAGATGAC
>JABFRX010000124.1 GCA_013140995.1 Alphaproteobacteria bacterium
CCGCGGCTTTCGGTGCGGTTGAACGCGGCGCCCGCGATCAGGCTTGCGGTGGCGGCCATGTTGCGCATGTCGGGATCGGCTGCGTTTGCCTTCTCAAGTTGGGCGATCGTAGCCAACGCGCTGATGAGGTCGCCTGCGTTGCGTTCAAGGCCGACGTTCAGCGTCATTGTCATTCGCAGCTTTGTTACCGCGGGGCCGTTCGGCGCGCTGACGCTCGGTGGAGTTTGGTGATCGGGTTCTGGGTTGTGACGGTGAACGATGCGCTCGACGTCCGTGGCTGCGCGCGCGCCGAAGACGACGGCTTCGAGCAGCGAGTTCGAGGCAAGGCGGTTTGCGCCGTGGGCGCCGGTCGAGGCGCACTCGCCGATCGCCCAGAGGCCCTGAAGGTTCGTGCGTGCGTGTTCGTCCACCGCGATGCCGCCCATGTGGTAGTGAGCGGCGGGGGCGACTGGGATCGGCTCAACGCGCGGATCGATACCGGCGGACATACAGTATTCGAAGACGGTCGGGAACGCGTCCGGGAACGCCGCGCCGATCGCGTCGCGCGTGTCGAGAAAGGCTTTCCGGCCCGCTTTGATCTCGCGAAATATGCCGCGGGCGACGACGTCGCGCGGCGCGAGTTCGGCGTCCTTATGGACGCCAAGCATGAAGCGCTCGCCGCGGTCGTTCAGCAGGATCGCGCCCTCGCCGCGCAGCGCTTCGGTGGCGAGCGGCGCCGGGTCGCGGCCGACGGCGATCGCGGTCGGGTGGAATTGTACGAACTCCGGGTCTGCGATCATTGCACCGGCGCGGGCGGCCATGCCGAGGCCTTGGCCGCGGGCTTGCGGCGGGTTCGTGGTGACCTCGTAAAGGCCCCCGACGCCGCCGAGCGCGAAGATCGTCGCGTCCGCGCGGATCAGCACGGGCGACGACTTGTCGGCGACCGGATGCGCATAGACACCAACGACGCGGCCGCCCTGCATCGCGAGGTCGAACGCGACGAGGCCTTCGACGACGCGGATGCGTGGTTCGGCTTTCACGGCTTTGATGAGGGCGGCCATGATTTCGGCGCCTGCACGGTCGCCGGTGACACGGACGATGCGGTTCTTCACGTGCGCGGCTTCGCGGCCGAGGACGAAATTGCCCTTCGCGTCGCGGTCGAACGGCACGCCAAGACGGGCGAGGTCGTCGATGCGCGGTGCGGCCTCGGTCGCGATCAGGCGGGCGATTTTTGGGTCGACGATCCCGGAGCCGGCCGTTTCCGTGTCGCGGGCGTGGAGCTCGGGCGAGTCGTCCGCGCCTAGCGCCGCGGCAATGCCGCCTTGCGCCCAGGTGCTCGAAGCGCCCGAACCGAGCGAGGCGGCGGCGAGCACGGTCACGGGGCCTTTGATCTTGAGCGCGGTGAAGAGCCCCGCGAGGCCCGCGCCGACGATCAGCACGCCGCCGGAGTCGATCACGTTGTCGGTGTGGCGGGTCATGGCTTAGTGCACCGCGGATTTGGGTTTGCCGACGGCGAGCATCTTTTCGACAGCGGCGCGGGCGCGGGCGGCGACGGCGGGGTCGACCTTCACCTCGTATTGCATCGTTTGCAGCGAGCGCAGTATCTTCGCCAGCGTAATGCGCTTCATGTGCGGGCATAGGTTGCACGGGCGTAGGAACTCGACGTCGCGATGCAGAGCCGAAATGTTGTCGGCCATCGAGCATTCGGTGAGTAGCACTACACGCGGCGGGCGCTTCTCAATTACGTATTGCGTCATTGCGGATGTGGAGCCCGCGAAATCGCATTCGGCGACCACGTCGGCAGGGCATTCCGGATGCGCGAGGACGATGGCGCCGGGGTGGTCGGCTTTGAAGCGCCGGATGTCCTCCGCCGTGAAGCGTTCGTGCACCTCGCAGCGGCCGTGCCATGCGATGATCTTGATCTTCGTCTGGTTCGCGACGTTCTGCGCCAGGAACTTGTCGGGAATGAAAATCACCGTATCGACGCCGCGTTCCTTTGCGATCGATTCGACGACCGCGACTGCGTTCGATGAGGTGCAGGTGATATCGCTTTCGGCTTTCACATCGGCCGACGTATTCACATAGGTGACTACGGGCAGGTTCGGGTACTTCTGCTTCAGCAAGCGCACGTCGGCGCCGGTGATGGAGGCCGCGAGCGAGCAACCTGCTTCAAGGTCGGGGATCAGAACCGTTTTGTCCGGCGACAAGATCTTCGACGTCTCGGCCATGAAGTGGACACCGGCCTGGACGATGATTTTCGCATCCGTCTTCGCCGCTTCACGCGCGAGTTGGAGCGAGTCGCCCACGAAGTCGGCGACGCAGTGGAAGATTTCGGGGGTCTGATAGTTGTGCGCGAGGATGACCGCACCGCGCTCTTTCTTCAGCCGGTTGATCTCGGCGATCAGCGGCGCGAAGTGCGGCCACTCGATTTCCGGCACCACGTTCGCGACCTTCGCGTAGAGTTCGCGCGTCGCGGCGGCGACCTCCGGCGTGTAAGCCAGCTTTGGTTCGGTAGCCCCCGACATGTTCGCCATCCTTATACTCAATTTGAGCATATATATGGTATCAAAAACGGCGGCGCCAAGGGGGCCGCCAGGTGGAGAAATGCTAGGATTGAGCATAATGGGGAGTCAAGCGGGTGTTTGGAAGCGTTGGCTCCGGCAGCGGCGGTCACAGGAGGCGGCCCACGGTTCGCCATAGAAAAGGGCGGTTGGACTGTCAGTCTCGTTTACTTCGCGTTACTCAACACTATTCTTGTGCGCACTGTTACCAGCAAACTTTCGATGATTGCGTTTGTTCGGTGGGTGGTCCTTGGTGGACTCGCCGGCGCGATTGCTGTTGTCGTGGGCGTGGTTGGTACGACGTTGCATTGGTCTTTCGATCTGCTGGCGCAGTTCTTGTTGCCGGCGTTCGTCGTAGCGTTGCTGATCGTGCCGGCTGCCGCCTTCGCGCGTTGGCCGGCTCTCGCGGGCGGGGCAGCTGTGGCCGCGGTTGCGGCCTATGGGCTCGCGATGCCGTCCCAGACGGCGCCGGGGCCGGTAGCTTCAGAGGCGCCCCGGTTCCGGGTGCTGTTGTTCAACATGTGGTTCGGTAACAAGCGCGTCGCCGACGTTGCGCAGTTGATCCAGCGCGAGAACGCCGATTTGGTCGTGATCTTGGAGTCGTCGCTGCGTGCCCGAAATGCGCTGAAGACCGTCACGAACGCGTATCCCTACCGATTCGACTGTACCGCGTCGGGCTGCGATGTCGTGATGTTTTCGCGGGCGCGGCTGTTGCCCCAAACGATTGCGCGGACGAGCGATGCGAACCGGTCGCCATATGTGACGGTTGGTACCGATATTGCGGGTTGCCGCTTGACGTTGCTGGCCACGCATATGACGCGGCCATTTCCGCATCGCCCCTACGAGTCCCAGCGCGAGCAGGCACGGGAGATCGGCAGCGTGGTTGGTTTGATCCCCGGTGCAAAGCTTGTGCTCGGCGACTTTAATGCAGCGCCCTGGGGCTATGTGGTGCGCACCATAGAGGTGCGCGGCAACGTGCGTGCGGCGACGGGGGCGGGTGGGACGTGGCCATCCGTTCTGCCGGGGCAGCTTCGGATTCCGATCGATCACATTATGGCGGGGCCGGGCTTGAGCTTTGTTTCGCGCACTGTGTTGCCCTCGGCGGGATCTGACCACCTGCCGGTGTTGGCGGAGATCGCCGTCACCGATCCGCTACAATGCCGCTGAATTAATCCGCGATTAAGCCTTACAGTTCATCGCTTTAACGTCTTGGATTGAATTCTTACATCAAGATACCGCCTGAGACGCCCCGCGACTTGAAGCGACGGGGCGAACAAGGAGTGGCTGGTGGGGTTCAACCTTTTTGCTCGGGGACAAGCGGCGCCGTCGTTTTCGCGCCTGTTTGCCGGGCTGTTTCACAATCGGCGCAAGCGCGCGCAAGCGCGGATCAAGCGCAGGTTTGCCGAGGCACTGCTGCTGGCCGGAAACGGTAATCGCGCTGCGTATCTGGTGCGGCGGCTCTCGGCGTTCGAGCACCGGCTTCTGCTGGTCGCCGCGATCGAGTTGTTGCGCGTGATGCGCGGGGCGCCTGCCGCACGGATCGTGCGGCTGCTTGGACGTTATCAGGCGCGTGAGACTCTGGGCGCGTGGATGCATCATCGAAACGCGGCCTTGCGTGGGCTCGCGGCCGAAGGACTTGGGCACCTGGGCGACAGCCAGGGGTGTCTGATGCTGGGCCGGGCGCTGCACGATGACGATCACCACGTGCGGATGGCGGC
>JABFRX010000107.1 GCA_013140995.1 Alphaproteobacteria bacterium
TTCGCGCTTTAGGACGCGGGCGTGGGGGACGTCTTCGGCTTCGAGGCGGGCGGTGAGTTCGGCGGTCGCGAATTGAGCCACGATGGCGGAGATAATATCGGTCATTACCTTCGCGTTTTGCATGCGGTCGACGACGGTTTTGAAGCGCGGGTCGTCGGCGATGTCGGGACGGCCGATCGCGCGGGTCGTGGCGCGGAACTCGTCGTCCGAAATCGCCAGCATCGTGATGTAACCGTCCTTCGTTTTGCGGATCGAATAGAAGCTTGCGAAATCGGGGGCGCGGTTGGCGCCTTCTTCGAACACCAGATTGTAGTAGGCGTCGGGCCACAGGAACGCGATCGCGCTGTCGAGCATGTTGATCTCGACGAGGCGCCCTCCCCGCCCCTTGGCCTTTGCGTAGAGCGCGGCGGTGATCGCCTGCGCTGCGGTGATCGCCATCGTCTTGTCGCAGACGAGCGTTTGGATCAGCTGCGGCTCGCCGGTCGCCGCGTTCGCTTGCGTGAACGAGAAGCCGGAGGTTGCCTGGATGACCGGGTCGTAGACGCGGCGCTTCGCGTAAGGGCCATGGTCGCCGAAGCCCGACATGGAGACATAGATCAGTCCGTCGTTCACGGCCTTCAATTGCGGGTAGCCGAGGCCTAGACGTTCCAGCGCGCCGGGGCGGAAGTTTTCGACGATGACGTCCGCGGTCTTCACAAGGTCGAGCAGGACTTGCCGGCCTTCAGGCGACTTCAGGTTCAGCACGATGCCGCGCTTGTTGCGGTTGACTGCCGTGAACATCGCGTTCACGCCGTTCTTCGTCGGGCCCAGATAGCGGACAATGTCGCCGGGGCCGGGCGCTTCCACCTTGATCACGTCGGCGCCTTGGTCCGCCAGGATCTGCGTTGCCATCGGGCCGGAGATGACGGCCGAGAGGTCGACGATGCGTACGCCTTCGAGAAGGAGGGTCATGGTGTTCCGTCGACGAGTTGCTGCTTCGCCATCCTGTCATGGATGGCGAGTTGCTTCAAAGTGGGACAGGCTCGCGGGCACGCGGAACAAAGGATTATTAGCGTCCGGCGCGTAGACTTGCCGCCTATTCATGTAACGAGGGCAGCCATGCAGGGGCAGAGTTTCGTCGAAGCGACCGATCTATTCGGCCGGATGACACGGGCGACTAATTTCGTGCTGGACTATTGGTGGGTCTGGGTGGCGCTCGCCGCTTTGGTTTGGTTTGCACTGCGAATCCGCTCGCTGCATGAGCTGATCGGCAAGTTGGACGAGCGCGCGGCGGCAGCCTTCGGCGACGTCGATGCGTTGCTGGCGGAGCGTCAGGCGCTAGTCCGCAATCTCGTGAAGGTCGTTCGCGGCTTTGCCGATCACGAGAAGGCCCTCATCGGCACCGTGCTTGAGGGCCGGGTGAAGGCGCTTGAGGCGCTTGGGGAGAAGGTTTCGCTGCATGCGGACGCTCAGTTTGCGGCTTCGCTCAACAACCTCTTCCAGGTCGTCGACAAGTTTCCGGACATCGCGGCGGAGGGGCACTACGCGTCCCTCCGGGGCGATTTGATCCGCATAGAGGAGCGCATCACGGCTGCGCGCAAGTTCTACAATTTGGCGGTCGAGGAATCGAATGCCGTCTGCCGGTCGTTCCCGGCAAACCTGATCTCATATGGGGCGCCCGTGCGCGAGAAGTTCTCGCTGGGCGAGCAGCGCGATGCCTTTGTGATGCCGGCCGAAGTCGAGCTCTAACGTTCGCACGACCGAGGCGCCGCAATGGCCGTCCATGGCTACATTACGCATGCCGCCTACAATCGGCGACTGACGCGGCTGATGTTTGCAGCCTACATGGTTGCGTTTCAGCTGATTTCGGTCTTCGTGCTCACGTGGTTTATCTTGATGTTCGATCACGAGAACACCGTGCTGTCGAACCCGCTCGGATATGCGCTTCGCTACGCGCTTCCGGTTGCTATCGCAACGTCGTTGCTGTTTTGGTCGCTCTATCGCGGGCACGCTGAGAGCGTTACGAAGTCGCTCGATGTTACGCTCGTGGACAAGCGGGAAGAGCCCCGGTTCGTCGGCATTGCAGAGAACCAATGCACCGCACTTGGCGTGCGCTGCCCGCGGTTTGGCGTTATCGAGGCGGCGGAGCCGAATGCGCTGACGGTCGGCGAAGGGCCGAACCACGGTCTTATCGCCGTGACGCGCGGGCTCTTGGATCAACTCGACGACGACGAGCTTGCCGGGGTGTTGGCGCATGAGGCGTCGCACATACGCCAAGGCGATACGAAGGTGATGGCTGCGAACCATGCGCTGATGCGCACGGCCGTGCTGTTACAGACGCACAACATCTTGCGGATCGAGGACTGGCGCCAACTCATTATTCCGTTGGTCATACCCGCGATGTTGCCGCTGATGCTTGTGAGCGGAATGGTCACGATAGCTGCGCTGCGGATTGCACGCTATGCGCGGCGCGGGGTGAAGCTGGCGCGCGACCATATCGCCGACGGCGAGGCGGTGCGTGTGACGCAATTTCCGGAAGCCTTGGTCAGCGCGCTCCAGAAGTTGAGCGGGCGCGGCTCGTTTGCGGGCAGCGATCAGGTCGAAGCGATGCTGTTCGATGGGCAGACCGACCATGAAGGCGGCAGCCACCCTTCGGCCGCGGACCGCGCAATTTCGATCGGCGAACTGGCCGGCGATATGATGCTCGAAACGCGTTCGCGCCGGGACACGCGCACAAAGGAGCAAGCCACTGCGCGTAAAGTTTCGGCGCCGCGTCCGATGCGGGCCGAGCGGCCGAAGCGGATCACGGAGGAAGAGCGCAAGAAGCTGCTGCTGCTGTTCTTCACCGACCGCGAGCGGTTCCGGAAGCTACAGAAACAAGACGTCGATGCTTGCGAGTGGCGCGAGGACGACAAGCGCAACATCTTCGGACTCACGCCGAACCTTGCAATCCCGACGGCGGCCATGAGCGTGTTCGTGCTGACGCTCTATTGGCCTGCGGACGGCGATTTGACGAAGTTCGCGCAGAAGGTTGGACCCGCCGCGCTCGTCGACTTGGCCGACAAGATGAGCGTGGGCACCGTCTGTACGGGGCCAAGCTATCCCGACGGAAAGTGCCGCGTCGCGGGCAAGTGATCCGTCAAACGATCAGCGGTGCGTGGTCGAGCCTTGGGAGCACGTGTCGCGCAAACAGGTCACACTCCGCCGCATGCGGGTAGCCGGAGAGGATGAAGGCTTCGATTCCGAGCGCGCGGTAGGCGTTCAGCTTCTTCAGCACCTGATCCGGGTCGCCGACGATGGCGGCGCCGCAGCCTGAGCGTGCGCGGCCGATGCCGGTCCAGAGGTTTTCTTCAGTGAAGCCGTCCTCGCCGGACGCTTCGCGGATTTCGGCTTGGCGGCGGACGCCGGCACTTGCGTGGTCGAGCGAACGTTGGCGGATGGCGTCGCCCGTTGCTGCGTCGAGGCGCGAAAGCAGACGGCGCGCGTAGGCGCGGGCTTCAGATTCCGTTTCGCGGACGATGACGTGGACGCGATAGCCGAATTTGAGTTTGCGGCCGCGCTTGGCGGCGCGTGCCGTCATGTCGGCAATGATGTTCTTCACTTCGTCCACGCGGTCAGGCCACATGAGGTAGACGTCCGCGGCTTCCGCCGCGGCTTCGCGCGCGTCTTCGGACAGGCCGCCGAAGTAGAGCGGAGGGCACTTGCCGGTGACCGTGCGCGCGCCAGGTGGGTCGAGGTCGAAGCGGTAGTGCTGGCCGTCGAGTTTTACGCGCTCGCCGTTCAGCGCGCTCTTCAGCGTTTTCATGATCTCGACCGTGCGGCCGTAGCGCGGCGCGCTCGCCAGCGTTTCGCCGGGCATCTCGCTCGAGATGATGTTGATGGTGAGGCGACCGTCGAGGATTTGGTCGAGTGTCGCGAGTTGGCGTGCGAGTTGCGGCGGCCACATCTCGCCGCAGCGGACGGCGACGAGCAGGCGCATGCGTTTGAGCTGCGGGGCGATCGCGGCGGCGAACGCGACCGTATCAATCCCGAGTGCGTAACCTGACGGGAGGAGGATGTTGTCGAAGCCGCCCTGCTCTGCCGTCAACACGATGTTGCGGCAGTGGTCGTAGCTCGACTTCAGTTTTGGGTCGGGTTGGCCGAGGAATTCGTAGTCGTCATCGCAGAGGGCCGAGAACCAGGAGACTTCGCACGGTTTCATGGCAGCGGCTTTCCTTGCGCGGCGACCACGAGCGCATACCAATCGGCGCGGCTGAGGTTCACGCGGAGCGCGTCGTTGGCGGCGGCGATGCGCTCCGGGTTTTGCGTGCCCACGATCGGGATCGGGTTCGACGGGTGGCGCATGACGAACGCGAGCGCGATAGCGACGCGGGTCGTGCCGTAGGCTTTCGCAAGCTCGTCTAGTTTGGCGGCGACGCGGCGGGCGGCCGGATCGGCGGACGAGACGCCGTCGGCGAGCTTGCCGCCGGCGAGCGGCGACCAGGCGAGCGGCGTCATCGTACGCGACATTGCGAAGTCAAGCACGCCGTCGAAGGCCGCTTCGACGTTCAGCGCGGAGAACTCGGGTTGGAGCGTCGCGAGCGGGAAGTCGAGGAACTGTTGGAGCAGTAGTGTTTGGCGGGCGCTGTAGTTCGAGACGCCGACTTCGCGGATTTTGCCTTGGGTGCGCAGCTTCGTCAGCGCCTGGCCAAGCTCGGCGGGGTGGGTCAGGACGTCGGGGCGGTGGACTTGGAGGACGTCGATCGTGCCGGTTTGGAGACGCGCGAGCGATTCTTCGCAGGAGCGCACGACTGCGGCGGCGCTGCAGTCATAAGGAACGCCCGGGATGATCCCAAACTTGGTCGCCAACACCGTGCGTTTGCGCAAGGCCGGCGCATCCGCGAAGACTTTGCCGAGGAGCGTTTCGGACTCGCCGAATTCCGTGCCGCCCCAGTCGAGCCCGTAGACGGCGGCGACATCGATCAGCGTCATGCCGGCATCGAGCGCGGTTTCGATGCGCGTGCGCGCAGCTTTCACGTCGTTGCCGACGAAGCGCCAAAGGCCGTAGGCGATGGGGCCGACTTCGAGGGCGGATTGGCCGAGGCGATGGGTGGTTTTCATGGAGCGCATTTGATGCGATGACGAACATCGGCACAAGGCCGGGATGGAGACGCCATTGTCTGGAAAGGTTCGCTACGGCCTCATCGGGACGGGGATGATGGGGTATGAGCACATCACCAATTTGAAGCTGATGCCGGAGGCCGAGATTGCGGGGATTTTCGATCCGGTGGTGCAGTCGGTTCAGTTGGCTCAGGCGTTTTTGGGGGATGAGCTCAAGGATCAGGTGAAGGTTTATCCGGACCGGCAAGCAATGCTGGCCGATCCTGCAATCGACGCGGTACTGATTTCGTCGCCCAATTTCACGCATGCCGAGGTGCTGCGCGACGTCGTGAGGTCGGGCAAGCACGTGCTGTGCGAGAAGCCGCTGGCCACAACGCTCGCCGATGTGCGCGAGGTGCGGGCTCTCGCGAGGACGCACAAAGGCGTGTTCTGGGTCGGTATGGAGTACCGCTACATGCCGCCGGCGGCGCGGTTCATCGAGGAGGTTTCTGCGGGTAAGATCGGGCGGCTTCAGATGCTGGCCATTCGCGAGCACCGGTTTCCTTTCTTAAAGAAGGTCGGCGATTGGAACCGGTTCTCTGCAAACACCGGGGGCACGATGGTCGAGAAGTGTTGTCACTTCTTCGATCTGATGCGGCTCATCGTGAAGGCTAAGCCGGCGCGCGTCTATTGTTCCGGCGCGATGGACGTGAACCATCTGGATGAGCTCTACGACGGTAAGGTGCCGGACATTATCGACAACTCGTACACGGTCGTAGACTTCGATAACGGCGTGCGCGCGATGCTCGACCTTTGCATGTTTGCGGAGGGGGCGAAGAACCAGGAAGAGCTGGTCGCCGTCGGCGACACGGGAAAGCTTGAGGCGTTTATTCCTGACGGCAACCTTGTGTTCAGTCCGCGCGCATCGAAGAAGCCGGAGACGACGCATGTCGCGGTCGACGACACTGCGCTGAAAGCGGGTACGCATCATGGCGCCAGTTACTATCAGCATCAGGCGTTCCTGCGCGCGGTGCTGAACAAGGGACCGGCCGAGGTGACGGTGGACGACGGCTATTGGGCCGTGATCATGGGAATGGCCGCGGAGATTTCGGCGAAGGAAAAGCGTGCCGTGGCAATCAGCGAGCTCACTGCATGACGCGCAACGAGGTCTTGGCGCTTGAGGAGATGAACTTCAACGCATGGCCCGCGTTGAAGAGCGTGCACTACGACGGCTGGTTGTTGCGCTCGACGGGCGGCACTTCACGGCGGCCGAATTCGGTGAACTGCCTTCAGCCGGGTACGATCGACTTGGCGCAGAAGATCGCTGCGGCAGAGGCGCTTTATGCGCGCTGGAACCGCAGGGTGATTTTTCGGCTGACGCCGCTCGCCGATGCGGCCCTCGATGCGCTGTTGGAGGAGCGTGGCTATGCAATCGAAGAACCGACGTTCGTTCAGATCGCCGATGTTCATCC
The DNA here is from genome assembly GCA_013140995.1 of Alphaproteobacteria bacterium. Lineage (GTDB taxonomy): Bacteria > Pseudomonadota > Alphaproteobacteria > Micropepsales > Micropepsaceae > SZUA-430. The sequence goes on from JABFRX010000107.1 coordinate 6,531, forward strand.
CTATTCCACAGCCGGCGTTCGTTCGTTTGAGAGTGCCGGCGACGCGTGGATCGCGGATGCGTTGCGCCTTCGCGGGTTGAACGGCGAAGAGGCGGAGGCGTTCGCAACTCAACACCGCGCGATCTCTATCGAAAGCGTTTGGGCGGTTGCCTACATCAACGATCGGCCGGCCGCGGTGGGCGTGGCGGCCATCGAGCGTGGGTGGGTTGGGTTACACGGAATTCATGTCGCGAAGGACGTGCGACGCCAGGGCCTTGCACGCAAGCTCAGCGAGGCTTTACTTGGTTTTTCATACGCACGAGGTGCGCGTCGTGCTTGGCTACAGGTAGCGCAAGCCAACGCCGCCGCCTTGCCGTTGTACCGTCATCTCGGGTTCCAAACGGCGTATGGGTATCACCACCGGATTCGTCAGGCCTTAGGTGTCACCGAATCCGCGTGAGGGGTAAGCCTTTTGCGCACGCCCCCGGGTTAAGCATGCACATCCCCCAAATTGTGCACGACCTGACGAAACTGTCTCAACCGAACGTGGGCTGCAAAGCGCAACACAACATGCGGCTTGTAGCGCCCCGCGGCGGGCGGTGCTTAGCTCCACGTGCTGAGTGAGTTTTGCCCTCGTGGTCGAGAGGACAACAGTAACGCGTATGCGCGAAAGAACCGAAACGGTCATCGCCGCCTATCGGCCGAAGCCGGGCAAGGACGAAGCCTTGCGTAAGCTGATGAGAGAGCATCGCCGTACGCTCGCCGACGCCCATCTCGTCACAGCCAAGCAGCCGATGATCCTGCGCGCGCGGTCGGACGGAACGTTGCTCGAAATCTTCGAGTGGGTGTCGCCGAAGGCAGCCGACGAAGCGCACCGGCATGCGCCGGTCCGCGAGATGTGGAACAAGCTCGCTGCCGTCGCCGACTTCGTCGCGCTCTCCGACATTGCAGAAGCGGGCAAAGCGTTCAGCCACTTCGAGGCGCTTCAGCCAGAGCGGACACGAGTCCGCGCTCTGGCCACGAAGCGACCGGCGACGCGGCGGCCAAAGCGTTGATCGCATTCATCAATTCGTAGTTACTGGCGGAAGAGCCACATTGACTTTCGATGTGGGCTATTGAAGTTAGCCTCTGGACGCGCGCGCCGCTTTCCCTGCGGATAGGGCACGCCAACGACTCGACCGGGGACTCGGCCGCCAGCCATGTTGCGTTTCATCGTTCGCCGGCTGCTCGGTGCGATCCCCACGCTCTTCATCATTATCGTGATGGCGTTCTTCCTGATGCGTGCCGCGCCCGGCGGACCGTTCGATCAGGAGCGAAACCTGCCGCCGGAGATCGAGCGGAATATTCTGGCGGCCTACGATCTCGACAAACCGTTGTATCGCCAGTTCTTTGACATCAACACATCCGTTTGCAGCGCGCAGTACTCGGGCGCAGATGCGGCAGCGCTGGCGGCGCAGAAGCTCACGCTGCGCGACGGCAAGTATTTCGACGAGAACGATCGCCAGATTCGATGCCTCGGCGGGTATTTCGGGAAGCTGCTCGGCGGAGATCTCGGACCTTCTTACAAGATCAAGGACTTCACAGTCGCCGAGTTGATTGCCGACGGCGCGCCGGTCAGTGCCGCGCTTGGCATTTCTGCGATCCTGCTCGCGATGACCGTTGGCCTGACGCTCGGGACGTTTGCCGCCTTGCGCCAAAACGGCGTCGGCGACTACTCGACGATGACACTTGCCATGGTCGGCGTCACGATCCCGAACTTCGTTATGGCACCGATTTTGACGCTGATCTTCGGGAACTATCTGGGTTGGCTTCCGGTCGGCGGATGGAACGACGGCGCGTTTCGCAACATGCTGCTACCGGTGATCAGCCTGTCGCTGTTGCAGATCGCCGTCATCTCACGGTTGACACGCGGCGGTATGATTGAGGTTTTACGCTCCAACTATGTGCGCACCGCGCGCGCCAAGGGGCTGCCTGAGCGGCTCGTGATTACGCGCCACGCCATGCGGGCGGCGCTGCTACCGCTCGTGAGCTATTTGGGACCCGCGACGGCCGGCATCGTGACCGGCTCGCTTGTCATCGAGCAGATTTTCGGGCTGCCGGGTATCGGCAAATACTTCATCAACGGCGCGCTGCAGCGCGATTACACGCTCGTGATGGGTGTCGTGATCCTCTACGCGTCGCTTGTGCTGCTGCTGAACCTGGTTGCGGACGTTCTCTACGGGCTGCTCGACCCGAAGGTGAGGTACGACTGATGGCCAGCGTTGCCGCACCCGTGCAGCAGGAAGTTCAAGGGCGCAGCCTTTGGGATGACGCGCGGCGGCGTTTGTTCGCGAACAAGGCTGCCGTGGCGTCGATGATCGTCCTTGCGCTGATCACGGGGCTTTCGATCGTCATGCCGATGATGTGGCAGCACTCGTTCGACGACACCTATAACAGCGAGCGCGTTTCGTGCCCGCCGCCGAACTCACTCGGCATGGTATGGCTTTTCGGCGATCAGAACGAGGTTTGCCCGAATGCCGTCGGCAAAGGCCATATCTTCGGAACCGACGCGAACGGACGCGATCTTTTCATCCGCGTGATGATGGGCGGGCGGGTGTCGCTGGCCATCGGGTTCGTAGCGACGCTGGTCGCGCTAATGATCGGCGTGCTCTACGGGGCGACGGCGGGGTTCTTAGGCGGACGCATCGACAATTTGATGATGCGGTTCGTCGATATTCTCTATGCCCTGCCTTTCATCTTCTTCGTCATCATCTTGATGGTCGTGTTCGGGCGGAACTTCATCTTGATGTTCGTCGCGATCGGCGCAGTCGAGTGGCTGACCATGGCGCGCATCGTGCGGGGACAGACGCTCTCGATTCGGCGTAAGGAGTTCATTGAGGCGGCGGAAGCGGCCGGCGTTTCGAACTGGAACATCATTCGCCGCCATATTCTGCCGAACGTCCTGGGCCCGGTGATCGTCTATGTGACGCTGACCGTGCCCGCCGTTATTCTGGTCGAGAGCTTCTTGAGTTTCTTGGGGCTCGGCGTGCAGGAGCCGTTCACGTCGTGGGGCGTTTTGATCGCCGACGGTAAGGACCAGATGGAGTCCTATCCGTGGATGTTGATTTTCCCCGCGCTATTTATGACGGTCACGTTGTTCTGCTTCAATTTCATCGGCGACGGGTTGCGCGACGCGCTCGACCCCAAGGACCGTTAGGCCACCGATGAGCGCGCTCCTTTCCGTTAAAGACCTGAACGTGCGCTTCGCGACGCCGGAGGGTGCCGTTTCAGCCGTCAACGGAGTCAGCTTCGACATTCAGCCGGGCGAAAGCGTCGGCATCGTGGGCGAGTCGGGTTCGGGCAAGAGCCAAACGTTCATGGCGGTGATGGGTTTGCTCGCCGCGAACGGCAAAGCGACGGGCAGCGCCAAGTTCAAGGGCGAAGAGCTTGTCGGCATGAAGCGCGAGAAGCTGAACAAAATTCGCGGATCGAAGATGACGATGATCTTCCAAGATCCGATGACGTCGCTGACGCCCCATCTGAAGATAAGCAGGCAGCTGACTGAAGTCCTGGTGCTGCACAAGGGCATGCGCGAGCGCGATGCGCGGGCACGGGCTTTGCAAATGCTCGATCAGGTGAAAATTCCCGACGCCAAACGGCGGCTCGATCAGTATCCGCACGAGTTCTCAGGCGGTATGCGCCAGCGCGTGATGATCGCGATGGCGTTGATTTGCGAGCCGGAGCTTTTGATCGCAGACGAACCATCGACGGCGCTCGACGTGACGGTGCAGGCGCAGATATTGGAGCTCATGCAAGAGCTGCGCGCGCAGGGCAACATGTCGATCATCATGATCACGCACGACCTTGGTGTCGTGGCCGGCCTCTGCGACCGCGTGATGGTGATGTATGCGGGCGAGTTCTGCGAGACGGGGACGGCCGAAAACATCTTTCACGATGCGCAGCATCCTTACGCGCGCGGTTTGGTGGCCTCGATACCGCGGCTCGACCGGCCGGAAGACGACCGTCTCTTTGCGATCCCGGGGCAACCGCCGAACCTCCAGCGCTTGCCGGCCGGATGTACGTTTCAGGAGCGTTGCAACTACGTATTCGACCGCTGCATTTCCGAGCGGCCGAAGCTTCTTGGCATCGGCGAGGGCCGCGCGAAGGCGTGCCACTTGAAAGCCTTTGACGGCAACGGCGAGGCGATCAGATGACTGCCGAGCCCATTTTGTCCGTCAAGAACCTCAAGGTCCATTTTCCGTCGGGCGGATCTCTGTTCCGGGGACCCAAGCCGCTGAAGGCCGTCGACGGCGTTTCGTTCGACGTCTTCCCCGGCGAGACGCTGGGCATCGTTGGCGAGTCCGGATCGGGCAAATCCACGATCGGGCGGGCGGTGCTGCAACTTATTAAGCCGACAGCCGGCAACGTTGCGTGGTTGGGTAAGAATATTGCGGGGCATTCGCGCGCGCAGATGAAGCCCTTTCGGCGCGAGATGCAGATCGTGTTCCAAGATCCGTTGGCGAGCCTCAATCCGCGCATGACAGCTGGCGACATCATCGCCGAGCCGCTCGACACGTTCGAACCGGGGCTGAGCGCCGACGCGCGCAAGAAGCGTGTGCAAGAGATCATGGGCCAAGTTGGACTGCTACCGCAGATGGTCAACCGCTATCCGCACGAGTTTTCCGGCGGGCAGAACCAGCGCATCGGGATCGCGCGGGCGATGATTTTGAAGCCGAAGCTGATCGTCGCGGACGAGCCGGTGTCGTCGCTCGACGTGTCGATCCGCGCGCAGATCATCAACCTGCTCGCCGATTTGCAGAAAGCGACCGGCGTCGCGTTGATGTTCATCAGCCACGACCTTGCGGTCGTGCGGCATGTGAGCCACCGCGTTTTGGTGCTTTATCTGGGCAAAGTGATGGAGCTGGCGGAGGCCAGCGTGCTGCTGACAAAGCCGCGGCACCCGTACACGCAAGCACTGCTTTCGGCGGCGCCGATTCCCGATCCCGCGGTTGAGCGTGCGAAGAAGCGAATTTTGCTGGAAGGCGACCTGCCCTCGCCGCTCAACCCGCCGTCAGGATGTGTGTTCCGCACGCGCTGTCCGATCGCCCAGGCAAAGTGCGCGAAGGAAGTGCCGGCGTTGGAGACGCGCGACGGAGCGGCCCACCATGCTGTGGCTTGCCACTTCCCGTCTTGAGCAAAACGTCTATTTCGTGCGGCGAACTTTGATGAGGCCTTTGCGCTCTTTGAAGACCAGCGAGTAGCTGCCGAAGAACGCTTTTTCGACCGTCACTTCGTCACCCGTCTTCGCGTCTCTTACTTCAGTCATATCGCCTTCGATTTGCGTCCAGACTTGACCGTTGTCGAGCGTGAAGATCGCGCGGCCGAGACTGGTGCGTCCGAACTTAGAAACGCTGGCGGCGATTTCGGTAACCTCCTTCGGTTCGTCAGCGCGCGGCGGCGGGCGGCCGAAGTCTTCGGCTTTTTTGGCCGACTTGTTATCGCTCAAGCCGAACCATTGCAGGACCCCGCCGCTTTCCTCTTCCCCGGTTTGTACGGAAGCTTGCTGTTGTGCGGACGGCGGGGCGGCCAGCGCCATCTTCGCCGCGACTGCTGCGTTGTCGTAGCACTGCAGACGCTCGATCACCGCGGAGATCGACGAGCATTTCGCGAACTCGGAGAGGGCTTCCCCGGAGGGGTCGGCATATGCCGGAAGGACTGTCAGAACAACGGCAGAAACAAGCCAAAAGAATCGCATATCACCCTCGCAACAACTTGACTGGGACGCCGCGCCGCAGGTCGCCCCGCACTCGCTAAACCCCCAATCCCCACAGTATTATTGCTATACGACTTTCGCCGCACAGCCCAACTGGATTTTAGTGGGCTGTCGAAACCGCAGATTCTGGCCGCCGGGGGCGGTTCAGATGCTGTTCACAGACCAGGCTCCAGGCTTTCGTCCTAGGGGTGAGAATACAGGGAGATCGATTGAGCATGAGCCGATCATACCGCGCGGTTGCCCGCGCCCGCGCGCAGGGAAACGACCTGCGCCACCTTTGGGTCTGGCTTAGTTTTTTGATCTTGTTCGCGGTGCTTGCGTTCGCGCCGCTGGCGCACGCGGCTAAGGAAATTATCCGCGGCAACGCGGGCGAGCCTAAGAGCCTCGACCCGCACCGCGCTACGGGCACATGGGAAAACAACATCATCGGCGACATGATGTTGGGCCTCTATACCGAGGCGGCGGACGCGGAGCCGATCCTTGGTGCCGCCGATGATGCGAAGACGTCGCCCGACGGATTGCGCTGGACTTTCCATATCCGGCCGCACACGTGGTCGGACGGCAAGCCGGTCGTCGCCAGCGACTTTGTGTTTGCGATGAAGCGGATCCTCGATCCAAAATTTGCGGCCGAGTACCGGGAGATTCTCTATCCGATCAAGAACGCCTACAAGATCAGCAGCGGCGCGGTGCCGGTCGATCAACTCGGCGTAACGGCACCCGACGATCAGACGTTGATTATCGACCTTGAGAATCCGGCGCCTTATCTGCCGCAATTGTTGACGCACTACACGACGTTTGCTTTGCCGCAACATGTCGTCGAGAAACATCAAAGCGATTGGGTGAAGCCCGGCAAAATCGTTTCGAACGGGCCGTTCATGCTGCTCGAATGGCGGCCGCACGATCACATTACGCTGGTCAAGAACCCGAAGTTTTACGACGCGGCGAACGTGAAGCTCGATCGCGTCACGTACCTTCCGATCGAGGACGATCTCACCGCGCTGCGCCGCTACCGGGCCGGTGAGCTCGACCTGCAAGAGCGTTGGCCGCTGACCGAACAGAAGTGGCTGAAGCAGCATATTCCCAACGAGGCGCGCAGCTTCATCTATTTGTCGGTCACCTACACGACCTTCAACATGACGCGGAAGCCGTTCAACGACTTCCGTGTGCGTAAGGCCATCGCGCTGGCGATCGACAGGCAGCGGATCGGGAACGAGGTGTTCTTCGGCGCCTACGGCAAAGAGGCGTTCTCATTCTTGCCGCCAGGCCTTGCCGGCGTGGAGTATCTGGCAGAGGTGCCTTACGCCAAGACGCCGATGCCGGCGCGTATCGAAGAGGCGAAGAAGCTGCTGGCTGAGGCTGGGTATGGGCCGAACAAGCCGCTGAAGTTTACCTACAACTTCATCGGCTTTCCCGATGCGAAGCGATCAGCCATCGCGATCCAAGAGATGATGCAGAAGATTGGCGTCTCGATGGAGCTTTTGGCGGCCGAGCCGAAGGTTCACTACGACGCGCTGAAGACGAAGAGCTACGAGGCCGCCAACGCGGCGTGGGTGTTCGACTATAGCGACGCAAAGAACATCCTCTATCTCTTCGAGAGCTCCACGGAACAACAGAACTATCCGGGCTACAAGAACCCCGAGTACGACCAGCTGATGAAGAGCGCGGACGCGGAGCCCGATGGTGCGAAGCGTGCGAAGCTTCTGGGTCAGGCGAACGCGCTTTTGATGCGCGACCTGCCGGCAGCACCGGTGTTTCATCAGTTCCAGCGTTCGTTGGTGAAGCCTTATGTTCTCGGCTTCGTCGAGAATCCGCGCACGATCTTTCGCTCGCGCTGGATGGATATCGGCGACAAGCCGGGGCCAGCCGGCACGGCAGGCGGGACCGACGGCGGTGCGCAAGCGTCCGAGGGCGGGTTCTGGTCGTGGCTGGGATCCTGGTTCAGTTATGACGCCTGGCAGAAGTGGTGGAACTCATGATGCGCGAGGGGACGACGATGACGCGACATGGCTTTGGCCGGTTCGTCCGGCTTGTCGGCGTGGTTGCGGTTTGCTTGGCGATGGCGTTGCCGGCTTCTGCCGCCAAGGTTTTGAACCGCGGCAATGGCGCGGAGCCTAAGGGGCTCGATCCGCATCAGGCGTCTGGCGATCCGGAGAACCAGATCCTTGGCGACATGTTTGTCGGACTTTACACCGAGGACGTGAAGGGCAAACCGATCCTGGGTTCCGCCGAAAAGGTGGAAACATCGGAAGACGGGCTGACCTGGACGTTTACGATCCGCGATCACAAATGGTCGGACGGCAAGCCGGTGACTGCGGAGGACTTCGTCTTCTCCTACCGGCGCATTCTCGATCCGAAGACGGCGTCGGAGTATGCGAGCATTCTCTACCCGATTAAGAACGCCGAGAAAGTGAACAAGGGGACGCTGCCGCTCAGCGAGCTTGGCGTCAGTGCGCCGGACCCGAAAACGTTCGTCATCCAGCTCGCTCACCCGGCGCCTTACCTGCCCGAGATGATGACGCACTATTCGTGCTTCCCGCTGCCGAAACATGTCATCGAGGCGAAGGGGTCGGATTGGACGAAGGTCGGCATCATGGCGTCGAACGGCCCTTACATGCTTGCCGAGCGGCGGCCGTTCGATCGGATCAAACTCGTGCGCAATCCGTATTTCTACGACGCGGCGAACGTGAAGATCGACGAGGTCAATTTCTATCCGACGACGGACGAGGCGGCGTCGCTGAAGCGCTATCGTGCAGACGAACTCGACACGGTCGACCGCTGGCCGCTCGCTGAGTACAAGTGGCTCTCCGCGAACGTCCCGAGCGAGACGCTGAAGTATCCGGGGCTTCGCGTTCTCTATGACGTTTACAACACGCGTAAAGCGCCTTTGAACGACCGCCGGGTGCGCATGGCTCTTGCCATGGCCGTCGACCGGGCGACGATTCAGAAGGACGTGCACTTCGGCGTCCACGGCTTGGTGGCCGAGAACGTGCTGCCGCCGGGCATGGCGAATGCCGACGTTTCGGCGAAAGTGCCTTGGTCGGGCAAGCCGATGGACGCGCGCAGGGCCGAAGCAAAAGCACTTTTGCTGGCGGCGGGCTTTGGCCCCCACAAACCGCTGAAACTGACATACAGCTTCATTAACCGGCCCGACACGAAGCGCAGAGCGATTGCGATGCAATCGATGTTGAAAGACATCGGCGTCGAGGTGGAACTTGTGGCGAAGGATTTCGCCGTTCACTACGACAATCTGAAGACGGCGAACTTCGAGATTGGCGAAGCGGGCTGGGTGTTCGACTACAACGATGCGCAGAGCGTGTTGTTCTTGTTTCAAAGCTCTACGGACCAGCTGAACTATCCGGGATACAAGAACCCGGCGTACGACGCGCTGATGGCGCAGGCCGAGAACGAGAAAGACGCAGTCGCGCGCGGCAAGCTGCTGGGCCAAGCGGCCGGGATGCTGATCAACGACGTTGCCGTCGCGCCGTCGTTCTTCCAGTTCATCCGCCCGCTGGTGAAGTCGCGCGTGCGGAACTGGGAAGAAACCTCACGCGGCGTGAACCGTACGCGTTGGCTCGACATCACGGACAAGTCCGGCGAGACGGCCAGCGGCGACGGGCAGGCACAGGAGGGCGGCGGGTTCTGGTCGTGGCTCGGTTCGTGGTTCAGCTACGACGCCTGGCAGAAGTGGTGGAATTCGTAACATAAAAAAACGCAGGAGCGCCGAGCCGCTCCTGCGTAAAATGCTGCTGATGCTGCCTAGCCAGCCGGTGCCGGCGTCACGCTGTCGACGAAACAGACTTGGCCGAAGCGGAACTGCAACACGTCATCGCGATCAAAGCACTCGCGATCGCCATAGAGGCGCACTGTGTAGAAGTTGTCCGGCTGCTCCAGAGCGCGGCAGGGTCCGCGCAGTGCGACGACGTACTTGCCCTTCCCGAACTTGGTGCTGGCGAGGTACGTGCGGTCATCGACCTTCGTCAGACTGCCGAAGTCGCGAAATTTTAGGCAGGCCTGCGGCGATGCTTCTGCCTTGTCACCGGTCGTGCCGAGCGCGATAACGCCACTCGCTGCCAAGAAACCTACAAACAATACGGCCGAACGCATGATAGCCTCCTTGTCGAAACCCGATCGATCCAATGCTATAAAGCGTAACGCAATCGCGAGGCGGCGGAAATCGAAACTCGCGAGATTGTGACACGCGTTGTGCGGACTTCTATCCAATCCGCGGTCGCTGTATGAACGGCTGATGAACGGTACCCCTTCGAATCCGCAGCAGGACTTTGCCGATGCGCAGGCGCTCGAGGCGCGGGGCGACCTTGCCGGGGCAGAGGCCGGCTATCGCCGGTTGCTGGCCGCGATGCCGGGGCAGCCGGTGCTGCTGGCGCGACTCGCCCTGCTACGCAAGGCTGCCGGAGCGTTTAGCGAGGCGGAGGGGTTGCTCCGGCGCGCGATCGCCGCGGCGCCGCAAGAGGCGGCATTGCATAACAATTTGGGCAACGTGCTGCGAAATCTGGGGCGGCCCGGCGATGCCGAGGCGAGCTATCGCAAGGCACTGGCGCTGCAACCGATCTACGGCGAGGCCGCGTACAATCTGGGCGTCGTGTTGGAGGACATGAAGCGCAGCGACGAGGCGCTGGACGCCTATCGCGGCGCGCTGGAACTTGGGCACGCGAGAGCCGCCGTGCGGGTTCGTATCGGCGCTATCCTGATGCAGCAAGGAAGTGCAGAGAACGCGCTCGCCGAGATCGATACCGCGGTTGCGGCCGACCCCCAAGCATTCGACGCGCACTATTATCGCGGGCTCGCGCTGGCGCAGTTGGAGCGGTCCGAGGAAGCGGTAGCGGCGCTGCAGCAAGCGGCAGCGTTGCGGCCGTCGAGCCTGGAAGCGATGCATTCGCTGGCGAACAACCTTCGCGCGACAGACCGGCATGCGGAAGCGCTCGATGTCTATTGGCGGATGATCGATCTCGCGCCTTTCGAAGTGACGACGCACAACAACCTGAACCAGCTTGCTTGGACGACCGGGCGGCGTGACGCGTTTTTGACATCGTTTGCTTATGTAAGGGATAGACAGGGCGACGATCCCAGCCTGATGGTGGCCGAAGCGCAGCTACGTATTCAACGCAACGACGCCGATGGTGCGGAACCGCTGCTGCGCAAGGCTCTGCAAGTGACGCCGGAACGGGCCGACGCGAACGCGATGCTTGGCCGGTTGCTGGCGGGGCGTTCCGCGTTCGGCGAGAGTTATGAGCGGTTCGAGGTGGCGGTCCGGAGCGATCCGGCGGCCGGCGTTTTTCGCAACGAGTTCGGCTATGCGCTGCTGAAGGGAAACGAGGCGCGCGCGGCACTGGCGCAGTTCGAGGCGGCGCGGCAACTCAATCGCGACGATCAGTTGGCGCTCGGCGGATTGTGCCTTGCCCACCGGGCACTCGGCGACAGCCGTTACGCCGAGCTCTTCGACATCGAGCGATTTGTGCGCGTCTATCCGCTTCGCGTGCCCGCGGGGTTCGCCGACGCACGCGCGTTCAACAACGCACTTGCCGAAGAGTTGCTCAAGCTTCACACGGCCACGGCCGAGCCTTTGGATCAGACGCTTCGCGGCGGGACGCAGACGCCGGGCTTGCTGTTCCTCAGGCGTCTGAAGGCGGTCGAGCAAGTGCGCGAGCAGATCGCGGAAGCCGTCGCGGACTATGTGGCGGCGATGCCCGCGCACGCGGACCATCCGTTGCTTTCGCGCAAGCAAGAGGCGTGGAGCTTCACGCATTCCTGGTCGTGCAAGCTGCGCTCCAGCGGGTTTCATACGAACCATGTGCACCCGATGGGGTGGATCAGTTCGGCTTACTATGTGAGTCTGCCCGATGCGCTTGCCGACCACGCTCAGCGGCAAGGGTGGTTGAAGTTCGGCGAGTCGCATTTGGGTTTAGGCGACGACGATCGCCCTGAGCATTTCGTAAGACCAGAGGTCGGTTACCTCGTGTTGTTTCCTTCCTATTTTTGGCACGGAACGGTGCCGTTCGAGTCGGCGGCCGACCGGCTGACGATCGCATTCGACGTCGTGCCGGGACGCGTCGATCCCCGAACGATTATGGCGGGTCCTTACTGACATGAGCGGCAATGCGAATGCTGCCGGGGAAGAATTGCTTCAGCGGCTTTCAGGTTCGGTCGATGTCGCCGTGCAGGCTTTCGATCTCGTGCGCGACAAGGCGTTGTTGGTCGAGCTTGGCGCTGCGACGTACAGGCGGGCAAGCTTTCTGGACGAGCGCATCTTAAAGCAGGGCGCGAAAGGCGCGTGGATGGAGCTTGGACGCGTGATGGAGGCCGCGCATAGCGTCAAGCTTCAGCACCCGCTGCACTTCATCTTCCATACGGGGCACGTGGGGTCGACGCTGGTTAGCCGCTTGCTCGACGAGACGGGAACCGTGTTTCCATTGCGGGAGCCGGCCGCGCTGCGACAGCTCGCCGAAACTTATGATGCGGGCGGGCGGGTCGATTCTCTCATCAATGCGCGCGGGTTCGGTATCTTGCTGGGCGGCCTATTGAAGCTTTGGAGCCGCGGCGATGCGGCAACAAAAGCCGTCGTGCTCAAGGCGACCAGCAGTGTGGGGCGGATGGCCCCTGCCCTGCTTGCGCAGCAGACGACGGCGCGCGCGATCTATATAAACCTGCGGGCGGAGCCCTATATCGTGACGTTGCTTGCCGGCGCGAACGCCGCGCTCGACCTGCGCGGGCACGGAGCGGAGCGGTTCCGGCGGCTCGTGAACTACGGTGTGGCGGAGCTTCAGCCACTGCATCAACATTCGCGCGGCGAGTTGGCGGCGGCGAGTTGGCTGGTGGAGACGTGGAGCCAGCAGAAAGCGCTCGATGCCGGCGGCGCGCGCATGATCGCCGTCGATTTCGATACGCTGCTTGGCGATACCGGCGGAGAGATCGGGCGGATCGTCCTGCACCTGGGTCTACCGCACACGTCTAACTATCTTGCGAATGTGCCCTTAAGCCCCGTGCTGACGCGGTATGCGAAGGCGCCCGAGCATGCGTATTCGCCGGCGCTTCGGGCGCAGCTTCTCAACGAGGCGCGCACGCGCGAGGCCGAGGAGATCGCCAAAGGCCTCGCTTGGCTGGATCGGATGGCGGCGGCGAATGCGGCCGTTGCTGCCGTGTGTGCGCGGGCCGCGAGCTAGGTCTTTGCCCACATCCGCATGAGATTTTGGCGCACGACGTCAAGACGGACACGGTTTTCCCATTTCATCGTTAGTCCTTCGAGCGCGGCGATTTCATTCAACTCATAGACCTGCATGCGTTGATGCGTGTCTGCGATCAGACTCTCGATGAACGTGATCGCGACGAGTCGCTGACCCGCGCGCACGGGCGTCACCTCGTGCAGCATCGTCGAGGGATAGACGATAGCGCCGCCGGGTTCGCCCTTGAATGTCAGGGTGTGGGTGCCGCTATTGATCGACAGTTCGCCGCCTTCGTAGCTCGAGGGCGGGGCGATGAAGATCGTGCAGGAAAGATCCGAGCGAAGGCGGGCGTTCGGGATGTTGATGATGGCGGAGTCGGCGTGCGCGCCGTACTTCATGCCGGGTTCGTAGCGGCTCAAAAGCGGCGGGGCGATGCGCTTGGGCATCGCGAAGTTCATGAACTCTTCCGAGCGGCCGATCGCGGCCTGCAGAACTTGCACCGATTCCGCGTATTTCGGGTCGGCGTAGTCGGCTTGCAGGTTTTGCTTCGTTGTGTTCGCGGGGTTCGTCACGCGGCCGTCGACGAAGCGCAAGTCGCGGGCGAGCGCGGTCAGCCGCGCTACTTCGGCGGCCGACAGCAGGTTATTGATTTCGAGGAACAAGGGGCAGCCTTCTCTAGGTTTCGTCGCCAGCATAGTACTCGCGCTGGGCGGCTAAAAGCGCGCAGACGAGGTCGCGCTCCGCCGCGCTCAGGTACGGGTTCCAGATGTCGAAGATGAGGACCACGCGAAGGTCGCGGCTGGCGTTGTGCGCCTCGTGTTCTATCGTGTCGTCGAAGACCCAGGCTTTGCCGCGTTGCCACGAGCGCGTTTCGTTGCCGACGCGGAAGGTGCAGCCGTCGGGCACGATAAGCCCCAGATGCACGATCAGGCGCGTGTTCGTGACGCCCGTGTGCGGCGCGATGCGCGTGCCCGGCGTGAGGGACGAAAAGAACGCCGCCGGTGCAAAACCCGGCACCTGCGCGAGCGGCATCGCGTCCAGCGCCGCCGCGGTCTCGGGGCAGCGCTTGCAGTGCGCGTCGATCCTCGCGCCGTCGTCCCAGAAGAAATAGGCGCTCCAGTCCGGCGAGCGGTTCAGCGCAGCCGTTTCGTTCAACGGCACGTTATCGGGCATGTCGATGTAGGGACGGAAGCCGGCTGAGCTGTCTTGCAACAGGGCGGACAGTTCGCGTTCGATCGTATCCGTTTTCGCTTCGAGTTCCGGCAGCCAGGGAAACTGATCGTCGTCATAAAATTGGATCGCGGGCAGCTGCGGGAAGTTGAGCATTACGGGTTCTTGGCGGTAGATCTTCTTCTTGCCCGTCATCGCGTCTTTGCATTCGTCGAAGCGGTCGAGGCCGGCGCCTTCGTGTTGCGCACGGACGCGGCCGATTCGTGCTTCGACGAAGGCGCTTAGCGCTTCGGTGTTTTCACCGACGGCGACGCGTGCGCGCTGAACAAGCTTTTGCAAATCCGGGGACAGCCGCGTCTCCGGCGGCGTCACCTTCAGCGCGTCGCTATAGATGCGCGCCGCGTTGCGTGTCTTGCCTAAGCGTTCGAGCACCGCGCCTTTCGCGAGCAATGCCGGATAGCAGTATGGATCGGCGGTCAATGCTCGGTCGTAGGCCGACAGTTCGGCGGCGGTGTCGCCGATCGCACGTTCCGCCGCCGCTAGCGCCAAAGGGATAAGCGCATCTTTCGGTGCCGAAAGTGCGGCGCGTTTCAGCATCTGTGCGGCGCTGCGTGCATCGCCGGATGCCAACGCGCGTTGAGCGTTGAAAAACAACGCCTCCGGGTTGTCCGGCGATACGGTGCGTACCCGTTCCCAGGCGCGTGCAGCTTCGTCCAAGCGCCCGGCTCTCGCAGCGCGGCGCGCGGAATCGATGAGGCCCGTCAATGAATCGCGTTCGACCAAAGCAAAACCACGATCAGTTGTGCCAATGGGCATCGCAAGTATGCGCACGTGACGCAAGCGTCAGCAAACTGCTCCGTACACGGCCGACCTGCAAAGGATCGCAGGGAATTCATGATGCCGATGGGCCACATGCGAATTATTTCTGCCCGGGTTCACGCTGTTGGTGTTGGACGTCACCTTTAACGAAGCGTTACCTTTGAGGGATGTTGTTCGTGAATTGTTCGTGCGAGAGGGGGACTCGTTCGCGGCGTTACGCGCCGTGCGCGACTTTTCGTGCGGATTTTCGGCCGTTTCAGAGGATCCGGCAGCGAACGTAACTGGGTGACCGGGGCCGCGGGGGCCCGGCGCGCGTAACAGAAAGGGGCAAACAAAGTGTTGAGCAGACAAACCCTACGATCGACGTTGATGGCGGGCGCCGCCATCGCAACGGCAGCCGGCGTTACGCCAGCTTACGCGCAAGACGCGGACACGGTGGAGAAAGTCACCGTCACCGGTACGCGCATTCCGCAGAAGGGTCTCACATCGGTTTCTCCGGTGTCGACGATCACGAACGCGGAGGCGAAGGCCCAAGGTACGACTTCGGCTGAAACACTGCTGAACAACCTGCCTCAGGTATTTGCCAACCAAGGCGCCGAGGTTTCGAACGGTTCGTCGGGTACGGCGACGGTCGATCTTCGCGGCATTGGACCGCAACGGACCCTGGTGCTCATCAATGGACGGCGCCTCAATCCCGCCAGCGCCGGTCAACCCACGGCCGACTTGAATAATATTGCGATAGCGCTGGTCGAGCGCGTCGAAGTGCTGACGGGTGGTGCGTCCGCCGTCTATGGCGCAGACGCGGTCGCCGGTGTCGTCAACTTCATCATGCGCAGGAATTTTGAGGGTGTGGAATTCGGCGCGCAATATGGCATCGCCGACCACGACAACAACGATGCGCGTATGCGCGGCTTGATTGCATCGCGGGCCGCGACGAATCCGAATGAATTTGCGCTTCCCGATTCGCATGTTACGGACGGCCGTACCATCCAGCTGTGGGGCGTCATGGGCGCCAACACAGCGGACGACAAGGGCAACGTCACGCTATTTGCTCAGTACAGGCACGCCGAACCGATTCTCCAATCGGAGCGCGACTTCTCGGCCTGCTCGATCAGCACACTGCCGCCGTTTACACCCGGAACTCAGGTTTGCCAGGGCTCGAGCAACTCTGCGTTCGGTCGCTTTGTCAGCTTCGACAACGGCAACGGGCCATTCATCGCAACAGCCAACGGTTCGATGGCAACTCCGTTTGTCGGCGCGAACCACAATTTCAACTTTGCGCCCTACAACTACCTGCAACGTCCCGACGAGCGCTACATCATGGGCGCAATGGGGCACTACGAGCTGGCCGGCGACTTAGAGGTTTATGGCGAGTTCCAATTCAACGATGATCGGACCGTTGCGCAGATTGCACCCTCAGGTCTGTTCCGCGGGTCAGGACTTGCGCGCGGAAACTACGTTATCAATTGCGACAATCCGTTTATGACGCCAGGTGGTGTGGTCGCGCCAAACCGGCCGCTCGACGTGTTCTGCGGCGGCGTTGCCGTGGGACAAGCAACTTTGGATATCGGCAGGCGCTTTACCGAAGGCGGCCCGCGCCAAGACGACTTTAGACATACGTCTTTCCGCTCGGTCGTCGGCCTGAAGGGCACGCTGGATGAAATCGGTTGGGACTATGACGTCTATGCACAGTACGGACAGACGGTGCAGTCGCGTACGTACTTGAACGACGTCTCGCTCTCTCGAATTGCCAAGTCCTTGCAAGTTGCGATCGACACGCGGCCGGCCCTTCCGACCACGGGCACGGCTCAGTGTATTTCTTTCATCAACGGCAGCGACGTCAATTGTACGCCGTTCGATATCTTCCGTACCGGCACTCTGAATCAAGGGTTGTTGAACTACTTGGTAACGCCGGGCTTCCAAATCGGCACAACCCAGGAATGGGTCGTTAGCGGATCGCTGAACGGCGATTTGGGCGCCACAATTCCGTGGGCCGAAAGCCCGATCACCGCGGCCATCGGCGGCGAGTATCGTCAAGAAAGACTTGAACACCGCGTCGATTTAGCGTTCTCAACCGGCGACCTCGCCGGTCAGGGCGGCCCGACACCGCCCGTTAGCGGATCATTCGACGTGATAGAGGCATTCGGCGAAGTATCGGTTCCGATTGTCGAGAACGCACCTGGAATCTACTTGCTCCAGGCCGATGCCGGCTATCGTCTGTCGGACTATGAAAACGCTGGCATTACGCATACATACAAAGTCGGCGGCTCGTATATGCCCGTGGAAGACCTGCGGTTGCGCGGTACTTTCCAACGAGCTGTGCGCGCACCGAATATCGTGGAACTGTTTACGCCGACCTTCATCGGCCTTTGGGGCGGGCAAGATCCTTGCGCGGCGACGACATCTTCGCCGCCAGCGTTCACGACGGCTCAGTGTTTGAATCTTGGCCTGAACCTGGCGCAAGTTGCGTTGTTCCAAGCGAGCCCGAACTTCTCGTGTCCGTCCGCGCAGTGCTCTGCCCGGTTCACGGGTAACGTCAGCCTAAAGCCGGAAGAATCGGACACCACATCGTTCGGTTTGGTGTTCACGCCGACCTTCCTGAAGGGCTTTAGCGCGTCCGTCGATTACTACGATATCCTGGTTGATGGGATCATCGGCGTCATTCCGCAACGCGTCATTCTTCAGACCTGCGCCGCCGACCCGACGGATCCGATCTGCGTTAACATTCAACGCGAACCCACGACGGGCGTTCTGTTCGGCAATTCCGGCTTCATCAACAGCCCGAACCAGAACCTCGGATCGGTGCAGACCAAGGGCATCGATATCGCTGCGAACTATCGTTTCGATCTGGCTATGATTGATCTGGACGGTTCGTTGAACTTCAATTTCGAAGGTACCGTGATCGACAGCTTCGAAGTCGAGCCGCTGCCGGGCGCTGCGATCTACGACTGCGCAGGACTGTTCGGAACAACCTGCGGCAACCCAACGCCAGAGTGGCGGCATAAGTTCCGCGTGACGTGGGGAACCCCATGGGACGTGGATCTTTCCGTGGCCTGGCGCCGGATCAGCGAGGTTTCCTATGACGGGAACACAAACGATCCATCGCTTACGAACGGGTTCTTCGATTTCCCGGATGCGGCGATACCGGCCGAAGACTACTTTGACGTCTCGTTCGATTGGACGATGAGCGAACACCTCACCCTGCGAGGCGGCGTCAACAACGTCACCGATAACGATCCGTTCGTTCTCGACTCGAACATCCTGGGCATTTCGAGCCCGCCGTTCGGTAACGCCAACACCTATCCGGTCGTGTACGACTCGCTGGGCCGCGAAGTGTTCATCGGTCTGACGACGCGGTTCTAGGATCGCCGGGATATATTTGCGCCTGACAAGCGGCGGCTCCAAAAGGAGCCGCCGCTTCGCTTTGCAATCAATCGCGAGCGGGTGAGTAGGGGCCAAGGGCGTCGAACAACGGCCCTAGATGGCGCTCGTAGTTTCGCCAACGCTTCACCGCGCCACTGGACAGTGGGCGCCGCACTTGGCTGATGCTTGCCGTCCGGACCGTCCGCTCGTTCTCGTAGAACCGCAGGCACCGATCGTTCCAAGCGAGACCGCAGGATTTGACGACGCCCCGAATTTGGACTTCCGGGTCGGCCAGAAGTTTCTCGTGTTCGATGTGGATGATGCGGCCGGGCAGAACGGCATCCCAATGCGCGATCATCTCGCGATAGCGTACGTACTGTCTGCCGATGGCCGCCAGATCGTAGCTTGCTTCATTGCGTTTGCTGAACAGCTGGCGAAACGACGACAGACATGTGTCTACCGGGTCGCGAACGCTATGCAAAATTACCGTGTCCGGCATCGCCAAGTGGGCTATTCCGGCGTTCACGTAGTTTCCCAACATCTTGTCGATAACGCGCCGCTTTCCGTCCCAGCCGAGTTCGCGCAACGCCCCCAAGTAGTCCCTCCCGATGCGCCAGTAAAAAGGCGCCGGATCTGGGGCGGCATTGTGCTGCATTGCGCTCAATCCCGCCCGGAATGTGCGAGAGAGTGCCGATGTCTCGCCGAGACCTTGTACCTCGGGGTGGCTTGATAGAATCTGCTCCAACAGCGTCGAGCCCGAGCGCGGCATCCCGACAATGAAGATGGGGGCGCGGGTCTCGTGCCCGCCGCCCGCAAACTTAGCGAGATAGGCAGCGGAGAACATTTGCTTTGTTTCGCGAACGAAACTGTCATGCATTTGCTCCGCTTTCTCCACCGACGTAAATACCGGTGATCCCGCGGGGTAGGTCGGTCGCACCGCAGGACCCGTTTCGTAGAGATTTGGATTCTCGCGCCTCAGACGGTTGCCCTGCGAGAACGCTTCGAAAGCTTCATCGAATAGACCGCGCTGCTCCATGACAGCACCGAGCGCGAACAACGCGTGGACGCGATCGCTGAGTACGCCCGTGCTTGCTATGCGTTGAAGAGCGCCGACTTCTTCGCCGGATAGCGATTTGGCATCGATACCGACGAGCCCAAAGTAGCCTGCGACCATGCTTGGCCAACGCTCGACGATGGTTCGATACGCTGCCTCCGCGTCTTCGATCTTGCCAGCCACCTGCAAAGCGTTGGCAAGCTTTGTCCACGCCTCCGGCGAATCAGGCGACCGGGTGACATCCTCGCCGTAGAGCAGCGTTGTGGCATTCACGTCGCCGAGTTCTTCGAGGATGTTGGCAAGAGCAGTTCGTATTTCGTGCGACTCAGGGTGTGCGGCGACGACCTTTTCCAATCGCGCTCTAGCGGTCATGAGGCGCCCGTCGCGTAGGTCGAGTTCCGCGAGTAGGGCCTGAGGTCCGGGCTCCTGAGGATTGTGGGCGGCCAGCGTTTCGTAAAGATGGCGCGCACGGCTGAAGTCGCCGGCGAGATGTGCCGTTTTTGCCTCTTCGAATTTTGCGGAGTACGCCGCCGGGGCGAGCGGGGCGGTCATTGCAAATGCGTCATTCTAGTTGCGGGTCTTTTTGTACCGATGTCATTCGCAGGCTATAACAGCGGTCAAGTCAATACACCCGTCAGGACAACCCTTGGTTCACGCCGTCAAACGTAAGCTTACGACGATTTTCTGCGCCGATGTGGTGGGGTACAGCCGCCTTATGGGGGTGGACGAGCATGGGACGCTTAAACGGCTGAAAGAGTGCCGGGAGCTGATCCAGGCGTTCATCGAGCGCCATCGCGGGCGGGTGGTCAGCTGGTCCGGCGACGCGGTGCTTGCCGATTTTTCCAGCGTGGTCGAATCCGTGCAATGCGCGGTCGAGATTCAGCGCGAGCTGAAGGCGCAGAACGACACCGTGCCTGAGCGCGAGCGGATGGACTTTCGCATCGGCATCAATCTGGGCGACGTGATGATCGACGATCACGACATCTTCGGCGAGGGGGTCAACATTGCCTCGCGCTTGCAGTCGCTGGCGACGCCCGGCGGGATTTTGATCTCGGGCTCCGTGCACGACCAGGTGAAGAACAAGCTGGCGCTGGGCTTCAACTTTATGGGCCACCAACAGGTCAAGAACATCAGCGAGCAGGTGCCGGTGTTCGTCGTCGCACACGATGTGGCGTCGTCGATTCCGATCGGCGCGGTTTCGATCGGCGGCGCGCCCGCGATAGCGCTCAAGGCGCCGGGGTTGATGCCGCTTCGGATGGTGGCCGGCACGATCGATGGGCTTCTCGCGTGCGTGCTGGCTTTTGCGTTGGCGGTGGCTCTGCAAGGCGCTATGGGGCCGGTGTTCACACTCGACGCACCGTTCACTTGGATTGCCAGCGAGCGCACGCTGTCGAGCGATTTGCCGTCGCTTGAGATTGCGGATGGTGGCGAGACGTCTCGCACGACCGTCAGGTCGGTTGTCGAGCGGAACTATACGGGCTTCTTGACGCAAACCTACCGGCGCACTGCGGCCGAGGTGAAGAAGAACGGCTCCACGGAGGTACAGATCCGCGAGGCGCTACTCGATAAGCGTGGCGGGCGGGAGATTTCGCGGCCCTCGCTTTGGATGGCGGCGGTTGCGATCTATTTCCTGGTGCTGGTTTTGAGCGAGGGTCTTCTGATGCGCGGGGCGTCGCCCGGGAAGCTGTTGATGGGGCTTCGCGTGTCGAACGTGAACGGCGGCAAGCCCGGCTTGATTCAGGCTACGGTGCGGAATTTGAGCAAGGTCGTGTCGATCGCGCCGGCGCTGCTTGGCGTCTTGATGGCGTTCTTTTCGAAGAAGCGGCAGATGCTGCACGACGTGCTGACCGGCTGCTACGTGCACGACGCCAAGTGAGCGCGCAGGCGATCGCACAGGCGGTGCAGTTGCTTCAAGGCGGCGCCTTCGAGCAGGCACGCGGCATTCTGAGTGACGTCGTTGCGCGCGACCCGGACAATGCCGACGCGCTCAATCTGCTCGGCATTGCGCTCGCTCAGGCGCAGAATTTTCCGGCCGCGGTCGATGCGATGCAGCGCGCGATCGCAGCCGCGCCGCAACACTCAGGCGCGCACATGAACTTTGGCGGCGTGTTGAAGCGGATTGGCCGGCTTGGCGAGGCGGCGGTGGCTTTCGACAACGCGGCGGCGCTGCGGCCCGACGCGCCTGTGCCGGCGCTCCGGCAGCTCGCGTCCGTGTTGATCGACTTGGGACGCGGGGAAGAGGCGGCCGCGTGCTGCACGCGCATTCTGGCGCTGGTACCGCAGGATGCGATCGCGCTGAACGACCGGGGCTTGGCGCAGCTCGATCTCGGGCGCGCGGAGGCCGCGATGGCGGACTTCGATGCCGCGGTTGGCGTGAACCCGCGTTTCGCGGCCGCGCTCGGCAACAGGGGCCTCGCGCTGATGCAGCTTGGGCGCACCGACGACGCTCTGGCAGCGTGCGATACGGCGTTGGCGCTTGAGCCGCAGAACCCGGGACTGCACCGGACGAAGGCGCATGTGCTGCTCGCGGCGGATCGCCCCGCCGATGCGTTCGCTGCGATCGACAGCGCAATCGCTTTGGGTCTGCAAGATGCCACGACCTGGACGTTGCGCGGCGAGGCGTTGAAGCGCGCGGGCAGAAACATGGAGGCGCTCGCCAATTTTCATCAAGCGTTGCAGGCCGATCCCGCGCATTGGGATGCTTTGATTGCGGCGGGCATGGTGTGCCTGGAGAGCGACAAGTTCACCGAGGCCGCGGACGCGTTCAGCCGGGCGGCGAACGCGCGGCCCAACGAGGCGCTTGCCTATTACGGTCGGGCGCGGGCCGCGCGCGGGCTCAACAATTTGCAAGCGGCGCTTTACGACGCGGATCGTGCGGTGGACATCGCGCCGGACGATACGGATGTCCTTGCGCTTCGGATGCAGGTGAAGCGCGAGTTGGGGCGGCGTGCGGAGGCGCTGGCCGATTGCGAGCGGGCGCTGGCGCTCAAGCCCAGCTCGCTGCTGTATGCGAACAAAGGTGTGTTGCTGGAAGAGTTGCAGCGGCCGGAGGAAGCGCTCGGCTACTACGAGCGTGCGTTCGAGCTCGACGCGCGCAACTGGATCGCGTTGCAGAACCTGGGCGGCGCTCTAGTGCAGTTGGGGCGCGGGGAAGAGGCACTGGCGGCGTGCGAAGCGAAGCTCGCCGCATCGCCCGGCAACAGCGAGCTGCTGATCGTGAAGGGCATGATCCTGCTGGTGCTAGGGCGGTTCGACGAGGCGGTTGCGGCGCTCGATGGCGCGATCGCCGGGCAACTTGAGGATTCGTGTGCGCAT
Organism: Alphaproteobacteria bacterium; assembly: GCA_013140995.1. Lineage (GTDB taxonomy): Bacteria > Pseudomonadota > Alphaproteobacteria > Micropepsales > Micropepsaceae > SZUA-430. Next base: position 29,161 of record JABFRX010000107.1, read on the forward strand.
TTTTACAAGGGGCTGACGCTGCTTACGCAAGGCAAGCTGGCGGAGGGGTTTGCCGAGTACGAATGGCGGCGGCGCGGGCCCGCGCCGTTGCTGAAGCTCATGAAGTTCGATCAGCCGGAGCCGCTGAGCGCAGATGACGTCTGCGGAAAGCGGCTGACGCTCTATCGCGAGCAGGGACTTGGTGACATGATCCAATACGCGCGGTTTGCGCGCGCGTTCGCGGATCGCGGGGCGAAGGTGACGCTGGTCACCTACCCTGCGCTCGCGCGGCTGCTGCCCAGTCTTGGGCCAGACATCGACATCGCGACGGACGATATGCGGCCTGAGGCCGACTTTGCCTTTCCGCTGATGTCGGCGCCGTATCTGCTGCAGACGACGCTTGAAACCATTCCCGCGCAGGTGCCGTATCTTGCGGCGCCGGGCGAACTGGCCGCTGCGTGGCGTGAGCGGCTGGGGGCTAAGACCGGCTTGCGGGTGGGTCTCACATGGTCGGGCAGCCAGAGCCATGTCAGCGATTGGGCGCGCTCGATGCCGTTCGAGCAACTGCGCAGCGTGCTCGGCGTTTCGGGTGCGACTTATCGCTCGGTGCAGAAGGATGTGCGGCCGGACGACGACGCAGCGCTCGCGGCCAGCGGTGTCTGCGATTGGCGGGGGCAACTCACGGACCTAGCGGAGACGGCGGCGTTGATCTCCGAGCTCGATCTCGTCATCACGGTCGACACGTCGGTTGCGCATTTGGCGGGTGCGCTGGGTAAGCCGGTTTGGATCCTGCTTGCGACCCGCGTGGACTGGCGCTGGCTGGCGGAGGGGCCGGCGAGCCCGTGGTATCCGAGCGCGAGGCTGTTCCGTCAGAACACGCCGGGAACTTGGGGAACGGTGTTGTCCGAAGTTCGTGCGGCCTTGGAGGAGCTGGCGTCAGGCCAGTAGCTTGGCGATGTCCGTGCGCATCGCGTCGGTGTTGGCGCGGACCTTTGCCTTGTAGGCTGTGACGGCGTCGCGATCGACCTTCCAGAAGATGTTCTCCGGATAGGTGTGGCCGAAGATATCGACGAGCATCGAGCGGAACTTTCCCGACACCGTTTTGCCGTCCATCTCGCGCTGTTCGACGTAGCCCACCTGATCGGCTGCGGTCAACGCGCAGAGCAGCGGGTGAAGGCGCTCGGAGAACGTGCGTTTGTAGCGCTGAATCTGCTGGATCGTGCGATCTATCGGGATGTCGTTCAGCACTTGGCTGCCGATGCGCAGCGGTTGGTCGATGCTGGGCACTGTCATCGGGAACGCGTTGATCAGCCAATCGCCGAGGTGCGAGACGTTCGTTCGTTCGCGGCCGAATAGCAGCACGTCCTCTTCGTAGCGCGCATACCAGTGCGAGAGTCGACCGATCAGCTCGCCAAGTTTCTGCGCGGGCAGCTGCGCGCGGTACTGCGTGCCGAAGATGCCGATCGCCGCTTTGGCGTTCTGGGTCGCGGCCAGCAACTGGTCGTCGAGGAGTTCACCGAACAGGCTGTTGCCGATGCCGATAACGAGGAGGTCGAGGTTTGCGGGCACGGGTGAGAACGGGCGGAGCGTGCCCCATGTTACCTCGGCGTGCGGTGGCAGCACCTCGTTCAGCAAGTGATAGCCCAGGCGGTCGCCGAAGTTGCCCACGTTATTGTAGGAGATCACGTGTACGCGTTTGCGCGCCGTGATCGCCGCGGGTTCGCGGCGGTCGAAGCGGATCAGGTGTTGCAGCGGATCGATTTGCCTGGTTAGCGTCGCTTGGTAGCCTTGGCTGCAAGCGATTTCGACGAATTGTTGCAGCGTGAAGTCGTTGACCCAACCCAGCGTCCGGCGGCGGTCGACATCGGGCGTCAACGCGGCGTCGCAATAGCTGCACAGGATCGGCTTGCCGGTCGCAGCGAAGGCTTCGAACAACTTCGCGGGATCGTAGATGTATTCCCACACACCCAGCATCACCACGAGGTCGGCCTGAGCGACCGCGCTCAGCGGCAGCGCGCTTTGCACGTTCAAATCCGAGACGATCGTGCGGGCGTCGCGGGCGACGATGTCGCAGGGTTGGTACGCGGTGCCGAACGGCAGATGCCGCTCCAACGCCATCGCGCCGCAACCGATGTCGAGCACACGCGTGCCCGCGGGAACGAACGCCGCCGCTGTTGCCGCGCGCGCTTCCCAGGCGGGCTCCAGTTGCTTCGGATCGGACCAGCGGGCGAGGTCGGTTTGACCTGCCTCGATCGTTTGCTTGCGGCGTTGTGCTTCGTCCATGGGCAGGCTTTTAACGACCGGCAGCGCTTCGCGCAAAAGATAAGGGCGCGAGACGTTAAGCCTCGCGCCCTTTAACTTTGTTCGCGTGTCCTAGCGGGTTTTTTGGGTCGGCATCCGCAGTTGCGGGCCTTGGACTTTGTTCTCGTCCGCGACGGCGCCGAAGAACTGGGCGACCGACTCGTTCTCGAGAACCTTGCCCAGGACGGCGACGGTGCGCACGACCTCGGCCGAGGTGCCGAAGGCTTCGGCGATCTCATCGAACGGCGACTTCGCTTCCGGCATGCTCTTCAAGTTGATTTCGGCATCTGCCGGAATGCCGGCCAGAGCCTTCGTCGCTTCAAGCGCTGCGCGGAAGCCGCCGAATTCGTCGACCAGGCCGCGCTGCTTCGCATCGGCGCCGGTCCAGACCCGGCCCTTGGCGATTTCACGCACTTTGGCGACGTCCATCTTGCGGCCCTCTGCGACCTTCGCGGTGAAGTCCACGTAGATTTGGTCGATGCCTTTGTTGAAGATCGCCCATTGCTCCGGCGTGAAGGGCTGCGTCGCCGATTCCATCAGCGCGTTGTTGCCGACGGCGAGCGATTTCAGATCGACGCCGATCAGCGACCACGAACCCGCGGTCACGATTTTGCCCGAGAGCACGCCGATCGAACCGGTGATCGTCGCTTCATGCGCGAAGATCTTGTCGGCCGAGAGCGACACGTAATAGCCGCCCGACGCCGCGACATCGCCCATGCTGACCACGACCTTCTTGCCCGCTTTCTGGGCTTTGCGGATGGCCTGCAGGATTTGGTCGGACGCGAGCGCGGAGCCGCCCGGTGAGTTCACGCGGAACAGAATCGCCTTGACCTCGTCGTCTTCGGTTGCGTCGCGGAAGGCTTTCGCCACCGTATCGCCGCCGATCGAGGATTCGCCGCCGAAGCCGCCGCCTTCCGACTTGCCATCGTTGATGCCGCCTTCGCCTTGGATGAAGGCGATCGTGGGACGGCCGAAGCCTTTCCACGGGCTGCCTGCGATTTTGAAGTACTCGGTCAGCGTCTTCAGTTCGGCTTTGCCGCCAGCCTTGGCGACGGCAGCATCTTCGGCTTCGTCGTCATAGCCCTGCTTGTCGATCAGTTTCTTGTCGATCGCTTCTTGCGTGAGGTAGGGCGCCGTGTTGATGAGCGCCACGACTTCGTCACGCGTCTTCTTGCGGTCGCCAGCAATACCCGCTGTCGCCGTTTCGAAGATCGATTCGATCAAGCGGTAGCTCGCCTCGCGGTGAGCCGCCGTGAAGTCCTTTTCCATAAACATGTTCGCGGCGTTCTTATACTCATAGCGCTGCGCGAACTCGGGCTTGGCTTGAATCTTGTCGAGCATGCTGCGCAGGAACGCCGAAGTCGTCGCTACACCAGTCGTATTCATCCCACTTACCGGCTGGAGCCAAATCTCGTCGGCTGCCGACGCCAGGAAGTAATCGCCCATGCCGGCGGAGTAGAACGCCTGCGCATGCGCGATGACGAACTTGCCCTTCGCTTTGAACGACTTCAGCGCGGCGCGCATTTCCTGCGCCTGGGCGCCGGAGATGCCGCCGCCGCCGACGCGCATGTAGAGGCCTTTCACGCGGTCGTCGGTTTCGGCCTTTGCGAGTGCCGTCACCGCGTCGATCACGGAGGCCACGCGGCCTTGGTCGGCGAACGGATTGTTCGGACGCGCGTCGGGCAAGCCTTCGCGCATGTCCAGCGTCAGCACCATGTCGCCCGGCAGCTTCGGCTGGGTGAAAATGCCGATCACGCTGAAGACGGCAACAAGGAGAACTAAGAAAATGATCACGGACGCGATGCGGTTAAAAATGCCGCCAAGACGCGCCAAGAACCAAGACCACATGAGATATGCCCCCTCAGGACTAGATGGGTTTCAAGGCAACATAAATGGTGCCAGAGGCGACCAACATACAAGGCCGTCTCTTAGGAGCACATCAAGTTTTCTTGCGCGTTCCTGCGCAAAACCAGCGCAGTTCCCCTCACAATTGTGCGATCAGGTCCGGCCGCACGCGAGGCGACTTTACGGGTTCGCCGCGCCGAACGTATTGCACTGGTTCGGGTCGCCGCCCTGCAGCCCGGTGCGGAACCACTGCGCGCGCTGAGCGGCCGAACCGTGCGTGAAGCTTTCGGGCACGACGTAGCCTTGTGCGGCCTTTTGCAGACGGTCGTCGCCGACGGCGGCGGCGGCGGCCATCGCTTCTTCGATGTCGCCCTGTTCCAGCACCTGCTTCTGCTTCTCGGTGTGGTGGGCCCATACGCCTGCGAGACAATCGGCTTGTAGTTCGAGCTTCACCGACAGTGCGTTCGATTCGGCTTCGCTTGCCCGCTGGCGCGCGGCCATCACTTTTTGCGAGGTGCCAAGAAGCGTTTGGATGTGGTGGCCGACTTCGTGCGCAACCACATAAGCAAACGCGAAGTCGCCTTGCGCGCCGAGTTTGCTTGCCATTTCGTCGTAGAACGAGAGGTCGAGGTAAACTTTCTGATCGCGCGGACAGTAGAACGGACCCGACGCGCTTTGCGCGGTGCCGCAATCCGATTGGACGATGCCGGAGAATAATACGAGCGTCGGTTCTTGGTAGGCCTTGCCCGAGTTCTTGAAGATTTCCGACCAGACGTCTTCGGTGTCGGCGAGAACGACTTTGATGAAGGCGCTGCGTTTCGCTTCTTCGCCGCTCTCTTGATAGGGCTGGCCGGGCGCGGTTTCGGTGCCGGCTTGCTGCTGCTCCATCTGACCTAAGAACTGGCGTGGATCGACGCCGAAGATCAGCGCCAGCACCACGATGACGATCAGCCCGAGGCCGCCGATGCCGGCCCGGCCCATCGGCATGCCACCACCCTTACCGCGGCGGTCTTCTACGTTTTCGCTCTGGCGGCGACCTTCGGTCTTCATCGTGCAACCCTTTGGCTAGTTCGTTCGGATTTACCTTGGCAGTTTTTGGCGGATTTTCAAAGCCATCCCCCGGGTGCATCTGAAGCGTCATTAACTTCCGCTTGAGTGTGGCGCGAGGTTGCGGCGACACTGGCGAAGCTGGGACTGGGGAAGGAAACGAAATGCTTTTCAAGGCATTGTCGTTCGTTGCGACGGCCGTTGCCGCGGTCGCGCTGATACTCGCGTTTGTGATGCTGCCACCGTCGCAGATCGAACCTGCGAACGCGTATTTCCAACCGGGGAATATTTACCGATCGGGCCTCGTGGGTACGAAGACGCTGGCACTGACGTTCGACGACGGACCTTCCGCCTTCACCGACGACATCCTGGATTCGCTGGCACGCCATCAGGCGCGCGCGACGTTCTTCGTCGTGGGGACGCGCGTGCGGCATCATCCGGCGGCGATGGAACGCATGATGCGCGAAGGCCATGTGATCGCGAACCATTCGTTCTCGCACGCCAATCTTGGGCAGTATGTCGAGACCCCGCATCGTCTGATCGTGCAGGTCGGCAACACGAACGCCGCGATCGCGCCTTATGTGCGGCCGGGACAAGGGCTTTACTTCCGCGCGCCCTATGGCGTTTGGCGGCGTGCGCATGCGCGGATCCTGAACGAGGATCCGGTGCTGAAGCACTATGTCGGGCCGATCTATTGGGATGTCGGCGGCAGTATCTCCTACGACGACAACGGTACGCTGCGTGCGGCGGCCGATTGGGATTGCTGGTCGCACGATCTTTCGGCAGACGAATGCGCGCGCGGGTACTTGCGCGAAATCCGCCGCAAGCAAGGCGGGGTCGTGTTGATGCACGACATTCGCGAGCGGTCGCTTTGGATGATCGAGAAGCTGCTGCCGCAGCTCGTCGCCGAAGGCTACACGTTCGTCACGCTTGACGAAGTGCGCGAGTACGATCAGTACAAGGCACCGGTCACGCCGGATGACGTGCCGGTCGCCGAATACGAAGGCGTGATGCCCTACGGCGCGACGGCGCGGTAGTTTCTCAGCAAAAAGGGAGTTCGTCGTGAAGCGCGAAACCATGTCCGCGTTGCTGGTTGCAGCTGCGTTTTTGGTCCAGACCGACACCGCGCACGCGTGCGCCTGCTGTACGGAGCCGGGTCAGCGGTTCGAGTACGCCGGGGCGATCGACACCTACCTGCGCGCCGAGATGGCGCAGATGCGTTTTGCGCCGACCGCGGTGCTTTACAGCGACGCGGGCTTTCCGGACAGCGTGCAGGGCATTCGCAATCCAGCGGGCGGCCCCTATGGCGTGCGGGCCTCTATCGGCAATGTCGTGTCGTTCGAGTTTACCGATCCTTCGGGCCGCATCGGACGCCTCGCGTTTCCGCGGCCGAACGTGATGGGACGCTTCGAGGTCGATCCGCGTGCGAGCGTTGGGCCTGTGCCACCAAACGGGCCCTCGCTTTACAAGGAGTGGCGCTTGCAACGCGCGGCGCAGTTCAGAGGTCCGATCGCCGCCGGGGGACCGGCTGTGTTTGCGACGTTGATCCTGCACGGCGATGGGAACTCGTGCTCGGCCGCGCCGAACTTCAAACGCTGGACGCTGACGGTCAAAGGCCGCGGCGTGGCGTTTACGTTTTTGGGCGACCTTGCGCCTTAAAAGAAATCAGCTTCTTTTCTGATAGCTGATCGCTTACCGCGTCGCTGGTGCTGTTGCTGGTGGCGCACCAGGGTATCCCGTTGGTGCCGGCGGTGGGGCGCCGCGCTGAGTTAGCAGCGTCATCAGCAAACCGCGGGCGTCGATGTCGGGTGGGGTTGCTGCGCCTTTGCCGGGGCCTGGGCCTTGTTTTAGTTCGCTAAGGCCGAAGTCCATGCGTGCGTCGTAGGTGCGGTCGATTTGGTTGCGTAGCGACTGTTCGGCTGCATACCACTCGGCTTTGTAACCGTCGTCGCGGCAGGTGGCGAGTTCGGCCGGGTCGTTCGCGCCCCAGCGGCGTTCGATACAGTGGTAGGGATCGAACGAGAGCGCGAACATGCGCTTGCGGATTTCTTCGTAACCCAGTTGGAACGGCGTGCCGTTCGAGCGGTGATAGGTGATCGTGCACGCGGCGGCTTCCTGGTCGTACGCGCCAAGTAGATCGGTGAGCAAATCGTAGCCCGCGTATTGGATGCGCCGGTCGCCGGCGGCGTGCCATTCGACGAAGCGTTGCACCTGGTCGCGCAGTTCCTTGAACGACGTTTTCAGACGCGCGTCGCGCGATGGCGACGAGTAGTCTTCCCACTCACCTTCCGTGCCGTAGATGTTGGGCGGCAATCGCGGCGGCTGACCCTTCAGGTGAATGCCACGCGCGATTGCGATATCTACGGCTTCGGCGCGGTATTTGATGTCTTCGCAGTTCGCGCGCATCATGTTGCGAAGTTCCTGCACCGGCTCATACGCGAGCGAGCCGCCGCCCATCTTGGCGCGCAGATAGTCGTAGTAGTCGGCTTGCTGATCCTCGAGCAGGAACGCGCCCGACGCCCATTGGCGGTCGCTTTCGGGCCTCGCCACGTTGCCGAAAAATTGCTCGGTCGAGTAGTCGGGGATATCTGCGTTCTTTGCGAAGGTGACTGTGCCGCCGAGAAGCGTGCCGTCGGCCGACTTCGTTGCGTTGACTAGGCGCATGGGGCGCCAATTCTTGAAGCCGGAACCCATGCCCGGGGACGAGCGCACGAACTTACGGCCGTAAGTGCCGCGCGTCAGCGTGTTGTCGGGGTGAGCGTCGATATAGAGGATGCGTCCGTCGTCTTCGACTTTGTAGACGACCGCGAGGTGACCGTTCGGATCGTAGAGGACGGAGCCTGCGCGTAGCGCTTTGCGGTCGATGCGGACAGGATAGAGGTCGGTCGCTTCCATGTCCGGGTGCAGCCGGTACATGGCAGATGAGATTCCGTTGCGCAGATTGAGGAGCAGGTCGAGACCGTTCATCGAACCTGTCACGACATCGCGGCGGCCGGCGATGCTGTTGCCGCTCGCTGTGTAGCGAATGTCGCGCGTGCTACCGCGCGGACTGACCGCCGAGATGTAGGAGAACGGCAGACCGCGCTTCCACGCGTAGTAGGCGCGCAGGAAGTACGGTAGGTCGGCGCAGTCGGCCTTGAAGAACACGCCGGGGCGATCGGTGCGCGCGAACGGGTTCGCCGGGTTTTTCATGCATTGATCGACAGTGCGGCAGTTCGCGTTGCCTATCGCGGCGATGAATTCGGAATAGCCGCGTTCGTCGGCGTCGCTCCACGCATCGCGGAAAACGCGGTAAGTCGACGATGTGTTGACGAGGAGTGCGGGCCCTTGCGGCTCTGGCGCCGTGACGATCGCCGGTCCGGTTGGTTGCGGTTGTGCTGGCGGTGGCTGCGCGGGCGGTGGCGGCTGGATGACCGGCGGTTGCGCGATCGGCATCCCTTGCGCGGACGCCTCAGTCCAGAAGCTTAACAGGCACAAAGCTGCCGCCCCGGCCAAGACCGGCTTCAAGTGACGACGCACGCTCAATCCCCCTAGATCGCCTGCTTCTCTTCTCGCTAGCCAGCCAAGCTAGCTGTCGGGGGCGGCGGGTCAATTGAGCGCCGTTACTCCCCAGGCAAATGGCGGCACACGGTGGCGAACGGGCCACGTTTTCGTGACGGGTAGGTATTCCGCGGATTAACCTAGTACCAACGCTTGACTAGTATGAGCTTCGCACTATATGCGTCTCCATGATACCGATTTCGAAACGCCGAGGTTCGCGGCGCCCAAGCGACCAAGCGGGAGGGCGCAGTGACGTCTGCCGAAGCACACGTAAAAAAGTTCCGCAAGGAACTGCATAGCGGCATCGCCGCTATGGTGCTTCTGGCGTTGCTGGAGCGGACGGGGGACGAAATGTACGGCTACCAGATCGCCAAGGAGATCGGCGCCAAAGCAGGCGGTGCATCGTTCCTGAAACAAGGGGCGATCTACCCGGTGCTGCGCTCGCTTCATGCAGCGGGGCTCCTGTCCAGCCGTGTCGAAGTGTCGATGTCGGGGCCGCCGCGGCGCTACTATGCGATCTCGACGTTAGGCCGCGAGGCGTTGGAGACATGGCGCGTCGTGTGGGCCGACCTGCGCGGCTTTGTCGATGCTCTCGTGGAACCGGGAGGCTCGCGTGGCTGAAGGCAACAAGCCGGGCGCCGTGCCGCCCCAGAGCATCAAAGATTATCTCGATCAGCTTCGCGTTTGTTTGAAAGGCCAGCCGCCTGCGTTGATTCAAGACGCGCTGACCGATGCGGAAGAGTATCTGCGCGGCGAGCAAGCCGATGCGCCTGAAGAAGGCGAAGCGGTCATGATGGCGCGCATCATCGAAACCTATGGAACACCACAAGAAACGGCCGAGGAGTACATCGCCATGGAACAAGCGATCAGCCCATTCCCATCACGCACCGAAGATGTAGCGCCCGCGCGCAGCGGGCCGGGCTTGTTCGGCGTACTTGTCGACCCGCAGGCTTATGGCGCGTTGATCTACATGTTGCTCTCGCTTGCGACGGGCATCTTCTATTTCACCTGGGCGGTGACGGGCGTCAGCTTGTCACTCGGTCTTGCGATCCTGATCATCGGCGTGCCGTTCGCGCTGCTCTTTGTGTACTCGGTGCGCGTGATCAGCTGGGTTGAAGGGCGGGTGGTCGAGGCGTTGCTCGGCGTGCGCATGCCGCGACGGCTTCCGACGCAAGAAGAAGGCGGCACCCTTTGGATACGGATTAAGCGCGTGCTCGCCGACGGGCGGACGTGGGGTTCGCTGATCTACATGATCCTGCAGCTGCCGCTTGGCGTGATCTATTTCACGCTGGCCGTGGGGCTTGGCGTGACGTCGGGGTCGGTGATCGCCGGCGCGTTCTACGAGCTCAGCACGGGTAAAAACGTCGTGCGTATCGACACCTATCCGGAACTCGACGCACTACTGAACACGCCGCACGGGCTGGTGTTGCTCGTGGTTGCCGGCATGATCGGCATCCTGTTCACACTGCATCTGGCGCGGGTGATCGGGTTCATCCACGGCAAGATCGCCGAGGCGTTGCTGGTGCGGGCTTAGACACCTACCCCCAAAGAATGCGAGGGCCGCGCGTTGCGGCCCTTTTTCTTTGCGCCGAAATCCGCTCAATTCGCGGTGACACGAAAAGGGGCACGGGATGGCGAAGGACAAGGCTAAGCCGAAGGCAGACGACAAGCTCTCGGATAAGGACTACGAGAAGCTGCTGGAACAGTTGCAGATCGAGCTTGTGAAGTTTCAGCGCGACGTGATTGCGGACGGGACGAAGGTTGCGATCGTCGTCGAGGGGCGCGACGGGGCCGGTAAGGACGGCACGATCAAGCGGATCGTCGAGCACATGAGCCCGCGGGAAACGCGGGTCGTGGCGCTGAGCAAGCCCACCGACCGGGACCGCGCGTCGTGGTACTTTCAGCGCTACGTGCCGTTTCTGCCGGCCGGCGGGGAAATCGTGCTGTTCAACCGCTCTTGGTACAATCGCGCGGGCGTCGAGCCGGTGATGGGGTTTTGCTCGCCGGAGCAGACGAAGAGCTTCCTCGACGAGGCGCCGCATTTCGAGACGATGCTGACGCGCGCCGGCGTGCGGCTGGTCAAATACTATCTCGACATTTCGAAAGAAGAACAGAAAGAGCGGCTGGCCGACCGGCGCAGCAATCCGTTGAAGCAATGGAAGATCAGCCCGATCGACGCGGCGGCGATGAAGAAGTGGAGTGCTTATTCGGAAGCGCGCGACGCGATGTTCATGCGCACGAGCCACGACGCCGCGCCGTGGTTCGTCGTGAAGGCAAACCGCAAGAAGATCGCCCGGCTCAACATCATCCGCCACCTGCTTGGGCAGTTCGACTACAAGGGCAAGGACGAGAAGGTGTTGAAGGTGGACCCCGCGATCGTGTTCCGGTTCACGGAGAAGGCGCTGACGCAGGATCTGCTGGCGCACTGATGCTGTTTCAGAACCGGCGGAGTGTGTTCGCGAGTTCGGTGCGGCTCTTGAAGGTGACCCGATCGAGGGCGAGCCATTGCGCCATCGCTATGAGTTGGCTGTTGAGCGCGGGGGCGATTGCTTTGGGGTCGATGCCGGGTTCGGTGTGGCCGCCTAAGACCAACAAACGGCTTTGTTTGCGGTCGGCCTTTAGGTCCACGCGGGCGACGAGGCGGTCGCCGCGCAAGAACGGCATCACGTAGTAGCCGTGCGTGCGCTTGTGTTTGGGCGTGTAGAACGCGAGGCGGTAGTGGAAATTGAACAGGCGCTCCGTGCGCGGGCGCATCCAGATCAGCGAGTCGAAGGGGGAGAGGAGTGCGCTTGCTTCGACTTCGCGCGGGATTCTTACACCGCTTGGGATGTAGGCTTTGTGGTTCCAGCTTTCGACGGTGACTTCGGTAAGCTCGCCAGTGTCGAGTAGTTCGCGAAGGCGCGCTTTCGTGTCGGCGACGGGGAGGCGGAAGTAGTCGCGCAGGTCGAATTCGGTGCAAACGCCGTGTGCGCGGGCGGCGATGCGCAGTAGTTCGCGTTGCGCGTCTTCGGGCGTGGGCGTCGGTGCGTTCAGGACCGCGTCGTGGATCACGCGTTCGGGGAGCGCGTAGAGGCGCTCGAAGCCGCGGCGGCCGGCGGACGTGAGCTGGCCGGTCCAGAACAGGTATTCGAGCGCGCGCTTGCCGTCGCTCCAGCCCCACCAATTCCCGGTGGACTTTCCGCCCTCCGAGAGTTCGCCCGCACCTAGTGGGCCGCGGTCCGCGATTTCCTGCATCACCGCTTTGATGAAATCCGGGCGTTCGCGAGCGACGCGTGCGAGGCTTTTCCACCCACCCTGCCCTTCGCGCGCCTTTGCCATGCGCCAGCGGAAGAGTTGGTGATAGGTCATGGGGATGAGGGATGCCTCGTGTCCCCAATATTCGAAGAGTTGGCGTGGGGCCTTTAGCGAGAGCTTGTCGAGGGCTGCCGTGTCGTAGGGACCGAGCCTTGAGAACAGCGGCAGATAGTGGGAGCGGACGAGGACGTTGACGCTGTCGAGTTGAAGCAAGCCGATCTGTTTGATCGTCTTGAGCAAAGGGCCCTTGTTGCCGAAGCCTTGGGCCGCGATCGCGAGGCGGCGTGCCTCAGCGAGCGAGAGCGTGTTCGTCGTTAGTTTTTGGGATTTTGGGGCCACAGGATGGGTGCAGGGATAGGATTTGAACCTATGACCTTCAGGTTATGAGAGAGCCAAAGCACCCTACGACGACTTTTGACGAAATCGCGACTTCCATATCGTCAGCAGGGTTCGAGCCGGTATCCGGATCGTCGTCCTCGACCATCGCGTCGATTTCGCGGGCTTTTTCGATGATGAAAGCGAGTTTTTGAACGGGAAGCGCCATTGCGAGTTCCATGACCTCGCTCCGGATTCGCATTGTCCGGACAGGTTTCTACCTACACCCCGCTATAGGGGCCTTGACGCTCATCAAAGTCACGAAGCGGCTCTCGTTATTGACCTGGCGCAAGTCGCTTCCCTGCCCCACATGCGATGAGTGGGCTCCCCAGCCCGCCGGAGACCCACATGAAGCACCACAAACCCAGCCAGTTTCACGAAGACACGCCTTTCGCGGCGCCTATGACCGAAGTCTTCGGCAAGGGCGCATCCATGTTCGGTCGTAGCTTCGCAACGCTGCAGAAGGAAGGCCTGCGCTTTTTCAACCAACGCCTCGAGGACAACGTAAAGGCCGCCGAGGAGTTCGGCTCGTGCAAGAGCCTGCCCGACCTGTTCGCCGCGCAGCAGAAATGGTTCGCTGGCATGACCAGCGCCTATGCCGAGGAGTGGCAGCGCTGCAGCGAGTTGATGAGCGATACGATGCGCGACACGGGCGAGGAGGCCGCGCACGATCGGCCGCGCCCCGACGAGACGCGCTAGTGGCGGACACTGTTCGGGAACGACATCCATGAGATTTCTTGTGCTTTACGGTACGACCGAAGGGCAAACGCGGAAGATCGCCGATTTCGTCACGACGAAGCTGAAGGATAGAGGCGATATCGTCGCCATGATCGATGCGGCCGATGTCCCATGGGATATGCGGCCGCAAGATTACGATGCGGCGATCCTGGCGGGATCGCTGCACGCGGGGGTCTATCAAACGCCGCTGATCCATTTCGCGCGCAAGCACCATGAGGCGCTCAACAACATGCCGACCGCCTTTCTTTCGGTTTCGTTGTCGGCGGGCCGCAAGGACGCCGAGGACCTGAGGGGCATGACGGCCTGCGCCGATCGCTTCCAAAAAGATTCCGGCTGGAAGCCCAGCGAAGTTCATCACGTCGCCGGCGCCTTCCGCTTTGCGGAGTACGACTTCTTCAAGCACTGGATGATGAAGGTCATCGCTTGGGAACGCGGCATGAAGACTGCCGGCGTGGTCGAGCTTGAGCTCACGGATTGGGATGCGCTCCGCCACATAGTCGGGTCGTTTCACGAGCGTGCCGCTGCAGCCCCGAAGCATGCCGCATGACGCCGGCACCGCGGATGCGTGTCGTGCGATCGGAACCGCTTCTTGACTAGGATCAACGATCCGCCACCCCTGCCGCGATACTTATACAGCAAATACCTGAGGCGGAGGCATCGATGCGCAAACTGTCGGACATCGTATTTAACCAGCAACCGCTCACCATGCGGCCTAACCTATGCGTCAAGGATGCCTGCGAAAGAATGCGCGAATCACGGGCAGGTTCCGTTCTTGTCACGGACGAACAAGGACGCCTGGTCGGCATCTTCACCGGCCGCGACGCCGTTTGCCGGGTCGTCGCGGCAGGCAAGAACGCGGAGACGACGGCGCTCGCCGACGTCATGACCCCAAAGCCCACCACCATGGCGCCCGACACGACGGCCATCGAGGCTTTGCGCCTGATGTGGGACGGCGGCTTCCGCCACATCCCGATCGTCGATCGCGGCAAGGTGCTGGGTGTTGTGTCGCGTGGCGATTTCAAAGGGGCTGAGCGCGGCCGTCTCGAGGAAGAACGCGAGCTTTGGGAGCACCTGCGCTAAGGTTCACGCCCCTGTAACAAATTCAGTTGCGCCATTGACCTAGGTCAAGGCTCGTTCCTTGTTGTGCGCACATAGTTTCCAAGCAAATGCCCTTGGGGAGTCCGCCATGGCGAACGCCGAGTCCGTGCCACGCTGGGCAGCCCGGAGCCCGTTGGTGATCCATGCGCCCACGATGGACGATCCGTGGCGCTGGCTGGGGCGAGGCTGGGAAGATCTTTGGCGCAATCCGCTGTTGAGCCTCGGCTATGGCGCGGCCTTCGTCGGCATCGGTCTGCTCGTGACCGCGGGGCTTTGGGCGCTCGGACTTGAGTCGATGGCGCCGGCGCTCGCCGCGGGCTTCACGTTGCTCGGGCCCGTGCTGGCGGTCGGACTCTATGAAATGAGCCGCCGGTACGAAGCCCGCGAGTCCGTCTCTTTGCGCGCAGTCGTCGCGCCTCGCGTGCCCTCGCCGCCGCAGTTCGCTTTCCTCGCCTTCGTGTTGATGTTTCTGTTCCTGATCTGGCTGCGGCTCGCGACGTTGAACTATGCGTTGTTCACGCACGGAAGTTATGTACCGGTCCGCGACTTTCTCGATTTCGCGCTCAAGACCGAAGAGGGCTTGACGATGCTTGTCGTCGGCACGCTGGCCGGCGGCGCGCTCGCGGCTATTGCCTATGCGATCAGCGCGATCTCCGTGCCACTGCTGCTGCGCCACGACATCGACGTGCTGACGGCGATTTGGATCAGCGTTCAAACCGTGCTCAACCATCCGGGCCCAATGCTGCTTTGGGCATGGCTCATCGCGGTCCTGACCGCCATCGGCCTGGCCACGATGTTCCTGGGGCTGATCGTCGTCTTCCCGCTGATCGGACACGCGACCTGGCACGCCTACCGCACGATCGTGATCGGCGAAAGCTCACCGCCCTGAGTCCTCTTCGTCGTCGATCAAAACCCGGTGCGCCGCGCCGTCGAGATCGTCGTACTGGCCTGTTTTCAGCGTCCAGAAAAACACCGCGACGCCAAGCCCGCCCAGCACGATCGCGGCGATGGTGAGTACGAGAAACGCGTCCATGGTCAACCCCGCGAGAGCCTGAGTGCGTTCAGCATCACGATCAGCGAGGACGCCGACATGGCGACGGCAGCTATCAAAGGCGTGACCAGTCCCGCGGCGGCCAACGGCACGGCAAGTGCATTGTAGGCTGCCGCGAACGCGAAGTTCTGGAATACGATCCGCCGAG
This sequence comes from Alphaproteobacteria bacterium, assembly GCA_013140995.1. Taxonomy (GTDB): domain Bacteria; phylum Pseudomonadota; class Alphaproteobacteria; order Micropepsales; family Micropepsaceae; genus SZUA-430. The sequence goes on from JABFRX010000107.1 coordinate 44,577, forward strand.
CGCTCCGCGCGACATCGACGGCCTCCGCGATCGGCCCCAGCGCGTCGCTCTGCAACACCATGTCGGCGGCCGCTTGACTTGCCTGCGCGGCCGCCGCCGGCGAGATCGACACATGGGCGAGCGCAAGCGCCGCCGCATCATTTAGCCCATCGCCGATCATGAGCGCCTTGTGCCCGCCGGCGCGGAGCGCCTCGAGCCGCTCGGTCTTTTGCTTCGGGTCGCTGAGGGCACGCCACGCTACAATCCCCGCCTGCCGCGCCACCGCTTCCGCGGGCACGGCGCGGTCGCCCGAGAGCATCTCGACGCCAAGCCCGCGGGCGCGCAATGCGGCAACCGTCGAAGCTGCATCGGGCTTCACTCGATCTTCAAACGCGAAGCAAACCGGCGCCGCCGTTCCCTTCTTGAACCAAAGGTGCGTCGCATCGCCCGCGTCGTTCACGGCGACCCACGCCGCTCGGCCAAGGCGCATCGGCACGCCGTCGATGACTGCCTCAAGCCCTTCGCCGACCGTCTCGGTCACGCCTGCGGCCACGCCGCCTGGCCCTGCGGCCTCGGCCAGCGCACGCGACAGCGGATGTTTGCTGGCGCGCGCAAGCGACGCGGCAAGTTCAAGATCGCCGCGCGCAACGACCGCCGCATTCGCGAGTACAGGCCGCCCTACCGTCAATGTCCCCGTCTTGTCGAAGACGGCCGTATCGGCTTCGGCCAACCGCTCCAACGCGTCGCCGGATTTGACGAGCAGCCCAGCACGGAACAGACGGCTTGTCGCGACGATCTGCACGGCCGGCACCGCAAGCCCGAGCGCGCACGGACAAGTGACAATGAGCAGGGCAATGGCATTCGTCAGCGCCGCATAGACGCCGATCCTGAGCGTCCACCCGCCTATAAGCTCCGCCAGCGCGAGCCCG
>JABFRX010000060.1 GCA_013140995.1 Alphaproteobacteria bacterium
GTGGCTCTCGGCAGCGGACTACCCGAATCTTGTCGCGATGCGGCCGGCAAGCGTGGACGCGGCGGCGACGCTCACCTGCTGGCCCAAGATCGCGCGGACGCCGAGTTCGAACGGGTACCAGACGCCCGGCACGCGCAAGCCGGGACGCTTCTTGAGCGAGAGTTTGAGTGTTTCGTCACGGCGGAGATTGGCGGCGATCTGTTTGCCGGGCGCGTCGAGATCGAACAGGCGCCGGAGTTTGGCCGTTACTACATCCGCACTTGCGGTACCGGTCAGCGTTGCGGCGAGGCCGCCGTCTTGCGGCGCGATCGAGATGCGACCTTGTGTGCGGGCGAGGACAAACGTGCGGCGGTAGCTACCGCCATCGACCTCATCGACGCCGGGTATAGCACGCGCCGCGAAGAACTTGAGCAGCGCGGGCCAGTCGTAGGGCGGTTGGTAAGTGAGGCGCAGCGGAACTAGTCTCCTGCGATCAGCGTTTGCATCACCCACTTGCCATTGCGCTTTTCGAAGATTGCGCGGTATTCGACGGGGCTGCGTACGTCTGACGACAATACGAAGCCGCGTTGGCCGGAGGCGTGTTTGACTTCGTCCCAGTCGTTGGGGCCGGTTTCGTGTTGCATTTTGCCCGAAGAATTGACGACCTCGAGGATGTCGAAGTCCAACTCGCGGATCACGCGGGCGTTGGGGTTCGGCCTCTCGCGGAGCAGTGCGCGTGGGTTCGTGACGACAACCGAGGTGAAGGCGTCGAAGTCTTCGGGGAAGGCGGCGTAAGCATAGGGCGCCGCGAAGCCGCCGGGGACGACGAACTTGCCGCCGTTGTCGACGATGAGGGAGAGCACGTTCCAGACCTTCGTGTCTTTGTCGAACGGCTTCCACATCTTATGGAACTCGGGGCCGCCATAGTCGCCGCCGAAGCTCAGGTGGATGTCGGAGGCGAGGTAGTGAAAGAGCTTCGCCGCATCTTTGCGTGCGACAACGGCCTTCAGTTCGTTGCGGAACTGCACGAAAGACGGGTCCTTCACTGCTTCATCGATGGGTATGAGACGCATCGGCGGCGGCAACGGCGAGGTCGCGCTCGCGACGGCGGCGGTCACGGCAAAAAGCAAAACGGCACTCAAGCGAAACGTCACGCGCGTTCCTCCGTAGTGAGACGGACAGGCGGCCAGTCTTGCATGTAGCGCTTTGCCTTGACCAGGTATTGCAAGCGCGGCGGGCCTTGCCAGAGCGGGTTCGGGCGGATGACGCGGTCGAAGATGTCGTCGAGGCCGAGTGGGGCGAAGATTTCGATGCCGCTCTTAGCCGGGCGGATGCCGACCATGCAGGCGGGCATCAGAAACTGCCTGATGCCGTCGCATGAGCCGTGGAGCTGCGGGTACGGAATGGCGAACTTCTTGGCGTACCAGAGATGGACGCGCGCTTGGTTGCGCAGTTGTACCTCGCGGTCGGCGAAGGCGAAGTGCGCGGCAGCGCGCTTGATCCAGCGGTCTTCGGCTTCTTCCGACGTGTCGGCGTCGAAGTAGAAGAGGTCGTAGTCCAGGATGCCGTGGCCGCGGGGCTTGCCTTCGAGGACGTTCCAGATCGTTTGGAACAGCACGCCGCTGACGAGCCAGAGGTCCGGCGCGTCGAATGTCCGCATCGCCGCGATGAGTGCGGCGATTGTGGGGTCGGAGGCGACGATGCGGCGCAACTCCGCCTCGTGCTGCATCACGCCAAGCGCACGACTTCGTGCAGCCGCTTTCGGTGATTGCGGCTGAGGCGGTGTTCGGTTCCGTCGGTCAGGCGGACAAGACCGTCGCCGTTCGCTAGCGGCACGATTTCGCGCACGCGATCGGCGGCGACGAGCATGCGACGGTGAATGCGCACGAATTTTTTCGGATTGAGCTTCGGCTCGAACGCGGCCAGGGTTTCGCGCAGCAGGTGCGTCTTTTGACCGTCGTGGAGGGCGAGGTAGTTGCCTTGTGTTTCGATCCAATGGATCGACGCTAGCTCGATCGACACGACGTGACCGCGCGAGCCTATGACAACGTCCGTCAGGTACGGCGCGCGAACATCCTCGCCGCCTTCCGGCTCGTGCGTCCGAACTTGCGCTTGATAGCGGACCGCGTGCGCGAAACCGACCATCGCGATCAGGCTGAAGCCGAGCGGCAGCCAATTTGCGGCAATGTGATCGGGCAAAGCCACGGTGAACGGGCGGGTGTCGCCGATGCCGAGGATCGGGGCCAAAATGCACGAGAGGGCAACGAGGGCGAACGCTATGGCCATCGCGCTCAACGCGTGGAGCAGCGTTCGCGGCCACAGCGCGCCCGCTTCCACCGGATAACGGCGAACGAGGGCCATCACCAGGGGCGTCGCGAGGCCGCCAAGCATGCTCGCACCCAGGATTCGCGCCGCTTCGAGATGCCAGTGAAGCGTAAGGCCGCTTGCGGCGGCGCGCGCCATGTTTCCGGGCTCGAGCGCCAGCAGGAACAAGAGCCAATAGAAGGTGCCAAGTGCGATTTCCCGGCTGCTTTCAAAGATCGCTGTGTGCGTCCGTGTCATCGCTGGATAGTGGGATGGGCTTTGCGGGGTGTCCAGTCGCGCGCCGTGCACGGGTTTGTGACGAGACGTGCCCGGCGAGGGACGAACCGATGCCCAGATTGTTGCCGTTTTCCGGCACCCTGCCCCACATTCACATGACCGGTTTCGGCAAAAGAGGTTGATCATGAAGTGGCGTCTTCGCACCGTAGGATTGTTGTTCGCGCTCGCCGTCGGGACGGCCCTGGCCGACCCCATCAGGGTGGATGGCGGGGTGATCGACGGGGTGCGCGACGGCGACCTTCTTGCCTACAAGGGCGTGCCGTTTGCGGCGGCACCGGTCGGTGCTCTGCGGTGGCGTGCACCGGAGGCGGTGGTGCCGTGGAGCGGTGTCAGACCCGCGACGGCGTTTGCGCCGGCTTGCCTGCAGAACGGCGTTTCGATGCCGGGCGAGGTTCTTTCGCGCACCAGCGAAGACTGTCTCTATCTGAATGTTTGGACGCCGGCGGCGAACTGGGCGGCGAAGCTGCCCGTGCTGGTGTGGATTCATGGTGGCGGGTTCACGAACGGGTCGGCGTCGATGCCGCTCTACTCAGGCGACCGGCTTGCGCGGCGGGGGATAGTCGTCGTGACCGTCGCCTACCGGCTCGGCGCGTTCGGATTTCTGGCGCATCCGGAGTTGAGCGCGGAAACGGCGCAGAAGAGCTCCGGCAATTACGCCTTTCGCGATCAGATTGCCGCGTTGCAGTGGGTTCAGCGGAACATCGGCGCATTCGGCGGCGACCCGACCCGCGTCACCATCGCCGGGCAATCGGCGGGGGCGATGTCGGTCAACATTTTGATGGCCTCGCCGCTCGCCAAGGGCTTATTCCATCGCGCCATTGGACAGAGCGGCGGGTTCTTCGAGCCGGTGCAGCTGGCGCCGCAGTATCTGCTCGCGAACGCGGAGCGGGACGGCGTGGCGTTTGCGGCCTCGCTGGGCGCGACGTCCGTCGAGGCACTCCGGCGTCTCCCGCCTGAGGCCGTGCTGAAGGCGAATGCCGGGCGGATCTCGCATCCCGTGATCGATCGCCACGTGCTGCCGCGGACACCGTTCGAAGTGTGTTCCGAGCGGCGCCAAACGCCGGTGCCGTTGCTTGTCGGAGTGAACGCAGAGGAAGCGCGGTCGTTGAGCGACGTGTCGAAGGTCACCGCTCCCTCGTTCGCCGCGGACATTACGAAAACGTTCGGGCCGCTGCCGCCGCCGCTGATCGAGGCCTATCCGTTCAAGACCGACGGCGAGGCGCGCGCCGCGCGGATCGCCTTCGAGACCGACTTGCGTTTCGGGTGGAACATGTGGACGTGGGCGCGGCTTCATGCCGCCGCCGGCGCGCCGGTGTTTTCATACCGCTTCGCGCAGCATCCGCCGTTCCCGCAGGGTTCGCCCTACGCCGGTTGGGGGCCCGCGCATTTTGCCGAGCTTTGGTACATGTTCGACCATCTGGACCAGGCGCCGTGGCCGTGGCGTGCGGAAGACCGGCGTCTGGCCCAGACGATGGCCGCGTACTGGGTCAACTTCGTGAAGACGGGAAATCCGAACGGCGCCAGTGTGCCCGCTTGGCCCGCGTTCGCCGGGTCGACCGGGCCGCTGCTCGTGCTCACCGACAAGCCTACGGTGGGGACACCGGATCGTCCGAATGCCCTCGCCGTTTTCGATAGCGTGTACACGCAGCTACGCGGCGCGCCGCTGCGATAGTTCACTGCTGCGTCAAGAACTGCGCGAACGCGATCCAGGCGGCAGGGCTGGCGAATGCCCAGGTAACGGCGATGTGGGTCGCGACGAGTATGGCGGCTGCGTACCAGTAGGCGGGGTGGATTCGCTTCGACTGCATTTGATCGTACGCCATCGCCACGACGAGCAGCAGTTCGGTGACGAACATTCCGCCGTGCGGACCCCATGCGGCCACGCCGAGGGGGACAGCGATGCGTCCGGTGCCGGGCCCCGTGACGGAGAACATCGCCGCGAGCATGAGACGCTTGTGCCAATCGCTGTGGCTCCGGTTCCAAAGCGCCATCGCCACCAACAGCAGCGAGCCCGTCATGCCGATCAGCGGCAAAGCCATGAAGGCGAGCGGCGGCGGGGCCTCCGGCGGTGCGTGGCCGAGCTCGCCGGCCTTGATCGCAGTCCAGTAGCCCAACATCGCCATGAGGCCGAACAGCAAAGCGCCCATCATGCCGAGTTGGCGGTGCAAGGCATGGTTGTTGTTCGAGATTAGCGCGGCCTGTGTCACGAAGAGGACCATCCAGAGCGTGCCGACGACGCCATGTGCGAAGGACAATGCCGACAGCGGCGGCACTGGGGCTTGGATGATGGGCTTCAGGTAGAGCGACGGTGCGAAGCCCACGAACAGAATCGCCACCGATACGATCGACATGATCAGGAAGAAGCGCGATTCCGATTGGAACCGGCTTTTGCCCGCTTGTGCGTCCAACGTCGTCATGCGCCCTACTCCGCCGCCTGTGCTTTCGCCGGTGGTGTCCAGCGAAGGACGGGTTTGCGCGCTGCCGCCGTTTCGTCGAGGCGGCGGCGCGGGGCGAAGTGTGGGGCGCCTTCGAAGCGGCGTTTGTCGTTGCCTTTTGCTTCCTTCGCGAGCTCGCTCAGCACGTGGATGAATTCGTCGAGGGCGTGTTTCGATTCCGTTTCGGTCGGCTCAATCAGCATTGCGCCGTGGACGACGAGCGGGAAGTACATCGTCATCGGGTGGTAGCCTTCGTCGATCAGCGCCTTCGAGATGTCGAGCGTTGTGACGCCGGTGTCCTTTAGGAAGCTGTCGTCGAACAGCGCTTCGTGCATGCACGGGCCGCTCGCTGCGAAGGGCGCGGACATCACGTCTTTCAATGAGGCCAGCACGTAGTTCGCGTTCACAACCGCGTCGCCCGAGACTTGGGCGAGGCCGTCGGCGCCGTGGCTCAACATGTAAGCCATCGCGCGGGTGAACATGCCCATCTGGCCGTGGAACGCGCACATGCGGCCAAACGGTTTGGCGTCGTGCGCCTTTGCGGCGGCGTCGTCTTCGATCAGTTCGAAGCCGTTCGGGCCGTGCACGATCAGCGGCACCGGCGCGAAAGGCGCGAGGGCTGCGGACAGCACCACGGGGCCAGCGCCCGGGCCGCCGCCGCCATGCGGGGTCGAGAACGTCTTGTGCAGGTTGATGTGCATTGCGTCGATGCCGAGGTCGCCGGGGCGCACGCGGCCGACGATCGCGTTGAAGTTCGCGCCGTCACAGTAGAAGTAGGCGCCAGCCTTGTGCACGGCGTCCGCGATTTCGATCATGTCGTTTTCGAACAGGCCACAGGTATTCGGATTCGTGAGCATAATCGCGGCGACGTTGGGGCCGAGCTTGCTCTTGAGCACAGCCACGTCCACGCGGCCGCGTTCGTTCGCGGGCACTTCTTCGACCGTGTAGCCGACGAGCGCCGCGGTTGCGGGGTTCGTGCCGTGCGCTGATTCCGGCACCAGCACCACAGTGCGGTGGGCGTGACCTTGCGCTTCGTGCGCAGCCTTAATCGTCATCAACCCGCAGAGTTCGCCGTGCGCACCCGCTTTCGGGCTCATTGCGACGGCCGGCATGTTGGTGAGTAGTTTCAGCCAGTGCGCGAGATGATCGATCAGGCTGAGCGCGCCTTGGATCGTGGACGACGGTTGCAGCGGGTGGATGTCGGCGAAGCCGGGGAGCCGCGCCATCTTTTCGTTGAGGCGCGGGTTGTGCTTCATCGTGCAAGAACCCAACGGATAGATGCCGTAGTCGATCGCGTAGTTCTTGCGGGAGAGGCGCACAAAGTGGCGGACGACTTCGGGCTCACTGAGGCCCGGCAAGCCGATCTGGCCGCGACGGCGCAAGCCGCCGAGGCGATCGTGCTTTAGTTCAGGTTCCGGCAGGTCGACGCCCGAGGCGCCGGGGCGGCCGGTTTCGAAGATCAATTTCACTTCACGGTCGAGACCGCGATGGCCGGAGATTGTGGCGAGTTCGCCGTTGCCAGTCGCTGCGCCTGTGGTCGGGCGGCCTTGCTTGTTCATCATGAGAGCACCTTCGAGAGGCCAGCGACGAGTGCGTCGATGTCGGCGGGTGTGGTCGTTTCGGTGACGGCGACGAGGAGCAGGTTCGTCGCGTTTCGATCGTGCGGTTTCAGGCGCGAGACGGGGACGCCGGCGATGATGCCGTCCTTCGCCAGTTGATCGACGATCGGGCTTGCGGGTTTGGCGAGCTTCAGCGTGAACTCGTTGAAAAAGGTCGGCGTCATGAGCTCGACGCCTTTGACCTTCGCGAGTTTGTCGGCGGCTTGAACGGCACGATCGTGGTTCAGCGCGGCGAGTTTGCGGAAGCCGTCTTCGCCGAGCAGCGCCATGTGGATCGTGAACGCGAGGCAGCAAAGGCCGGAGTTCGTGCAGATGTTCGATGTCGCCTTTTCGCGCCGGATGTGCTGTTCGCGCGTCGAGAGCGTGAGCACGAAGCCGCGATTGCCTTGCGCGTCCACCGTTTCGCCGCAGAGGCGGCCCGGCATTTGCCGCACGAATTTTTGGCGCGTGGCGAAGAGGCCGACATAGGGGCCGCCGAAGTTCAGCGAATTGCCGATCGACTGGCCCTCGGCCGCCACGATGTCGGCGCCCATTTCGCCGGGCGGCGTGATCGCGCCAAGCGAAACGATTTCGGTCACCACCGCAACAAGCAGCGCACCTTTGGCGTGCGCGGCGTCGGACAGCGGGGTGATGTCGCGGATCGCGCCGGTGAAGTCGGGGTTTTGCACTACGAAGCAGGCGGTTTTGTCGTCGAGAGCGGTCTCGTTACCTTCAACGATGGTGAGGCCCGCGGCTTCTGCGGTCGTGCGCACGGTTTCGATGTAATGCGGGTGCAGGTTGGTTGAAAGGACGATGCGCTTGCGGTTCGTCACGCGCGACGCCATCAGCACCGCTTCGGCCGTCGCGGTCGAGCCGTCGTACATGCTGGCGTTCGCGACATCCATGCCGGTCAGCATTGCGACCTGCGTTTGGAATTCGAACAGATATTGCAGCGTGCCTTGCGCAATCTCGGGCTGGTAGGGCGTGTAGCTGGTCAGGAACTCGGAGCGTTGGATCAGGTGATCCACGGACGCGGGGACATGGTGGCGGTAAGCGCCCGCGCCGCAGAAGAACGGAACGCTGCCGGCGGCGACGTTGCGCGCGGCGAGTTTCGCCATCTGGCGCTCGACTTCGAGTTCGCCCGCGTGCATCGGCAGATCGACGAGCGTCGTCAGATACGCTTCGCGTGGGACATCGCGGAAGAGGTCGTCGACCGACTTCGCGCCGATGACGCCGAGCATCGCGTTGCGGTCGGCGTTGGTGAGCGGCAGGTAGCGCATTAGAGCCCCTTCACGTAGGCTTGGTACTCGTCCTCGCTCATAAGATCGGTGAGGTCGGTAGCGTTTTTCATTTTCAGCTTCATGAACCAGCCGGCGCCGGTGGGTTCGGCGTTGACCTTCGCCGGTTCGTCGGTGAGCGCCGTGTTCACTTCCACGACTTCGCCGGAGATCGGCGCGTAAACTTCTGAGGCGGCCTTGACGCTTTCGACGACGGCAGCATCGCCGCCCTTCTCGACCACTCTGCCGACTGCGGGCAGTTCGACGAAGACGACGTCGCCCAACTGCTCGGCCGCGTAGGCGGTGATGCCGACGGTCGCGACGCTGCCGTCAACGCGAACCCATTCGTGATCTTTGGTGTATTTCGTGGTCATGGTGCTCGTTCTTCTGTGTACGGATTAATGGCAAAATCTTGTTGTCATCCCGGCCGAGGCAAAGCCGAGAGCCGGGACCCAGGGGCGTAGGGCTCTGCGCCTGTCGCTCCTGGGTCCCGGATAGCAAGACGCGTTACCCAAACGCTAACGCGTTTGGACGCGTCTAGCTTCCGGGATGACAGTGATGAGTATGAGAGGCGCCGCATCATGGCTTGTGGAACCTCTTCGGAACGAAAGGCATCGGCACGACGCGGGCCGGGAGTTTTTGGCCGCGGACGATGAGGCTCAAGCTCGTGCCGTCATTTGCGAGATCTGCGCGGACATAGCCCATCGCGATCGGGCCGTTGACGGTGGGGCCGAAGCCGCCGGAGGTGATGCGGCCGGCGGGTGCGCCGCTGGCGTCCACGATTTCGGCGCCTTCGCGCGCCGGAGCGCGGCCTTCGGGTTTGATGCCGACGCGCACGCGTTTGGCGCCGTTGAACAGTTGGTCGATGATCTTGTCCGCGCCGGGGAAACCCTTCTCAAGCTTGCGGCGTTTGCCGATCGCCCAGGTGAGACCGGCTTCGACGGGTGTGGTTTGCTCGTCGATGTCGTGGCCGTAGAGGCAGAGGCCCGCTTCGAGGCGCAAACTATCGCGCGCGCCAAGGCCGATGGGGGCGACAGCGGGGTCGCTTAGCAGCACACGCGCGAAGGCTACGGCCATCGCGCCGGGGACCGAGATTTCGTAGCCGTCCTCGCCTGTGTAGCCGGAGCGTGAGACGAAGAGTTCCGCGCGTTCCCACGTGAACGTCGCGATCGTCATGAAGCTCATCGCGGCGACGCCGGGCACGATGCGCTCTAGCACCGCGGCCGCCTTTGGGCCTTGTAGTGCGATCAGTGCGCGGTCTTCGAGGCGTTCGAGTTTTGCTTTGCCCTTCAGGCTCGCTGCGATGTGGGCGAAGTCGGCGTCCTTCGTCGCGGCGTTGACGACGAGGAACAGTGTCCCCGCTTTCTCCAGCGCGGCGGGCCGGCTCACCATGAAATCGTCGCGGATGCCGCCTTCGTCGTTGAGCAATAGCGTGTAGCGGATTTGACCGGGTTTGAGCGCCTTGATCTCGCCCGGCACCAGCGTTTCGAGCGCTGCCGCAATTTCGTCGTGGCCGCCCTTAGCGTCGAGGTGGAGCCACGCTTGGCCCATGTGCGAGACGTCGAAGAGGCCCGCTGCCGCGCGCGTGTGCAGATGTTCCTTCATAATGCCGGCGGGGAACTGCACCGGCATGTCGTAGCCGGCGAACGGCACCATCTTGCCGCCGAGTTCGGTGTTCAACGCGAACAGCGGGGTTCGCTTTAGGTCGCTCATTGGCCCTCTTACACAACAGGTCTCGCCGCAACCGGCTTCGCAGGTCACGCGCCCTGTCTGTCATGAGGACCTGAGAGATTTCGCGGGATCCGTTAGACCCCGCCTACCCCGTCGGTGGAACGCCGCACGCCGGCATTCGCTTTCCAGACTGTCATCGCCCTTGCGGTCCGTTGTGCCTGAGAGTTTCCAGGGCGGTTGCTCCTTCGGCGGCGCCCGCCTTCGCCCTTCGGGCTTTTAGCGCGGCGCTCTCTCCCGCAAGGGGTCGATTGCATAGCCGCCAAAGCGCGCCGTCACGGCGGACTTTGAGCGTCGAAAGGATCGTGGCCGACCCCAAGCCCGTAAGTCAACGCGCCATCGTGGCCGGGATGGGGAAAGCCCCGATTTTCGGGCTTCGATGCCGGACAATTCGCACAGGGGTCGCTGTCCGTCATCGCGCTGTCCACCGGTGTCCGACTTGGTTCCCGTCGCCGGATTAGGCGGCCAGTGCGCGCGCGAGCACAACGTCACGCCCGTCGGCGACCTCGGCCGGCGTCTCGGCGACGGCAATGTCCGGGAGCAGCCCCGCATCCGGCTGCGGCGTTGCCGGGAACGTGCCGATCAGCGGCAGGTCGGCTTCGAGTCCTGAGTTCGGTAAACGCAGAAAGAAGAACGCGCCGCCGTTGATGCCCCGGCGGTTGCCGCCGGTGGGGCTGCCGATCAAAGTGCCGAGCCGGTTCGACTGCACGAGGTCCGCGAACTGGAACGTGGCGGAGCTGTTCGTGGCATCCACGAGCACGAGCAATTTTCCTTTGAATTTCGGGCCCTTAGGTTTGATAGCCGCGCGGCTCTCGCCGTCCTTTTCGATGAGGCGGAAAAAGCCGCCGCCGATGGGCTCAGCATCGTTGCCCCAGTTCTTGAATGAGGGGTCCCAAGTGTCGAGGTAGGGGTCGAGGTGAGCCGGTGCCGTGCGGTAGCGGACGCGGCGTTCGTAGGACCGGCGCGGCAAATCTGCGTCAATGCAGCGTGAAATGATCTCGTCGCCGCAGTCGTTGCCGCCTTCGTTGCCGCGCAGGTCAACGATGAGGGTGCGGGTGGCACGGCTGGCCATATCTTCGAACGCGCGGTCGAGGAAGGCGCGCCAGTCCCACTTCGTATTGTACATAGCCCAATCGGGCATCGTGAGGCGGGCGACGGCGCCGGACTCGAACGTCCACTTCGGGGCGTTGGCGGCTTCGTCCGGCCGCGCGGATTGTGCACGGCGTGCAGCTAGGTCGATTGGGTTGAGGCGGAGCGTTTTCGGCGTGACCGTTCCCGGTGCGATGGCGGCGATCGTGAACGGCGCGCCCGGCTTGTCGCGGGTGAGGCCGTAGAAGACGTCGAACGATTCGATCGTATCGCGGCCTTCGATTTCGAGCTGGGCGACGCGCTTGGCGTCGTTGCTGCCGTCGGCTCGGGCGTACTGCATGAGGCCGCGCAAGATTTGGCTCACGGGGCGGCCGTCGATTGCCATGACTTCTGTGCCGCGCGCGAGTTCGCCGCCGTGCGCGGTCACGATCATGCGTTGGCCTAGCCAGCGGAAGTGAAACGGAAGCTTGTCTGGGCGTGCGAACAAGGCGGCGCTCACCGCTTTGCTTTGGTTGAAAAAGTTCGCGTAGGTGTGGCCGCAGCGGACGGTGGCAAGGAAACGCGAGAGCGCGAGGTAGGCTTGCGGTGGGGTGAGATCGCGCGACCATGCGGCGGCAAGCGCGTCGAAGCGGGCGGCCGTCTGCGCGGGCGTCGCGTAACGGCGGAGGCCGGGGTGCATCGCCTCGTAGGCTTGGCGCAGGATCGCGATATCGTCGCGGAGTGCGGCGCGCGTGACGTTGGCGGTAAGGGCGAGCGCGCCGGTGCCGAGAAGAACGTTACGCCGCGTGGTCACCGGGTTTCCCTTGCTGATGCAGGGGATTACGCGGCTGCGCGCCGGCCGGATCACCCGTGGTGCAAACCAAATGGAACGGGCGGTGACGCCGAACAAAGCTGACAAATCATGACAGAGTGGTGTGCCGCGGTTCGGGGTGTGCGTCGAAACAAGGGGAATAGGTATCATGTCCCTGTTTTCTTGGTTTTCTGATTTTCCAAGCCTTGCAGCCGTCGTCATCTGGCGGATCAATTGAGTTCGGACCCGGAAGGAACTATACATTGTCCTGCGGGACGGCGGAATCGACGACTGCCCCCGTCTCATACGAAAAGAGGGAAAGATGCGGATCGCTGCGTTTCTGTCTGGCTTTTGCGCGCTCGCCGTCTCCGCCCATGCCGGCCCGAAGGCGGCCTGCGACTACAGTGCCAGCACGGCCGGCGTCTCCTGCCTGGTGATGGTGGACGGCAAGGTCGTTCATGAGACCTATCGCGACGCGGGCGACGCGGACAAAGCCTGGGGACTGGCGTCAGGCACAAAAAGCTTTTCCGGTGTCGCGGCCGCTGCAGCTGTCCAGGATGGTCTGTTCAAGTTGGACGATAAGGTCTCGGACATTTTGGCGGCGTGGAAGGGGGACGCCCGCAAGGACATAACCATTCGCCAGCTGTTGTCGCTGACCAGCGGGATCAAAACACCGGCGCCAGGCTGGGGTACGCTCAAGATCGACTTTGCAGAAGCGGTGGCCTTGCCGTTGGAGCATGCGCCGGGCACGCATTACGCCTATGGCCAAGCGCCGTTCCAAATTTTCGCGGCCCTGATGGAACGCAAACTGAACGGCGAAAAGTATCAAACCTATCTCCAACGGCGCTATCTCGGCGCGCTGGGGATCAAGCTCGAGATGCGCCAACCCATATTCGGCGGTGATCCATCTTGGGGCGGCGGCGCCAGCCTCAGCGCGCGCGATTGGGCGAAATTCGGCGAGTTCGTGCGCCGGGGCGGCAAGTGGAACGGACAACAATTGGTCGATCCGGCGGCCCTCGCCGAGTGCTTCAAGGGATCGTCCGTCCACGGAGGGTATGGCCTGACGTGGTGGCTGAAACCGCCGAAGGGTGCGGCCGTTCCGCTCTCGGGCACGACAGAAAATGCGACCGATTTCTACCGCGGCGGGGCCGATGCGCTGCCGGTGAGCCAAGTCTGGATGGCGGCGGGAGCCGGCAAACAACGCATGGTGATCCTGCCCGAACGCAACATGGTCGTCGTGCGCCAATCCGGCCGAATGCTGCTTGGCGAACGATCCGGCTTCAGCGACGTGGAGTTCTTGCGGCTGCTTCTCGCTCCATAGGGTCGGCTGCGCTAGAGAACAAGCCGCGAGCCAGCGCGACTGCCGGGCTGGCTCGCGGCTCTAACGGCCGTTTCTAGCGATACCGGCAACGCCACTGCGGGGCGCGCGTGACGTGCCGATTGGTCACATACGTTCCGCCATTGCGGTTACGGCACACCGTTTGCTCCACGCGGACGCAACGCCGGTTCCGCCAACCGTAGTGGATGGTGTTGCGGCAACGGGCGCGATGTCTGTAACGATCGCGACGATCCCACTGCGCGATCGTGATTTCGGCGGCCGGTGCCGTGACCGGTGCCGAAGGCGCCGCCGCCGCCGTTCCGACGGTTACCGTCGCAAAACCCAGTGTCAGCAGCAACGCCGCCCCCACCAATGCAAGTCCGGACTTCTTCATCAAAGTTGCCTCCTAGTAGCAAGCAGAGAACGCGGACGTGCGTGCCAAGTTCCACCGCCGATCAAATTTAGCGCCTTGAACTGGACGTCCGCTAGCATTGGATTGGAAACGCGCGGTCCGCAGCATTGGACGCGTCTGGCGGATGCGGACGCGGCTCGAAGGGCCGGACGCTGCGCCAGCTCGCCGGCATCGGCATCTCGATCAGGGTATTCCGGGGACGTGTGGGCGCTCATGATCAAGCAAGAGGAATTCCGCCGGCAGCCGGCCGTCTGAACACAATCATCGAACGCAATCGAAGGCATAGAGAATTGGTGAGGTGCTAAGGTATTGATGACGAAACGGTTG
>JABFRX010000304.1 GCA_013140995.1 Alphaproteobacteria bacterium
CGCCCAGATGCACACCCACCCGCACCTTCGGCTCGCACCTCTCGGCAAGCTCGAACGCGGCCTCCACCGCGCCAAGGCTCGACCCGAACTCCAACATGAACCCGTCGCCCGCGGTATTGAACACGCGGCCCGAATGGCGCGAAGCGATCCCGTCGATGACGCCGCGCAACCCCGCAACCTCCGACGTGGCCTTCGCCTCGTCCGCCTCCGTGCGCGCCGAATAGCCCGCGACGTCGAGAGCGACGATGGTGGCGAGTTTGCGCGGGGCGGTGGTCACGGGTCCGTGTTCTCCCGGGGCGAGCGTATCAGCCTTGACGGTTATGGCACAGGGGATCGGGGGTCTTGCCCTAGCCTGGCCTTTTGCGCTTTATCACCGCCCCAAATCCAAACGATCCGACAGACGTTGCATGGCCGGCCATAGTCAGTTCAAGAACATCATGTTCCGCAAGGGCGCGCAGGATGCGAAGCGCTCGAAGCTCTTTTCCAAACTCGCGCGCGAAATCACGATCGCGGCCAAAGGCGGCCTGCCGGACCCGGACAAGAACGCGAAACTGCGCGCAGCCATCATCTCGGCGCGCAAGGAAAGCATGCCGAGGGACAACATCGAACGGGCGATCAAGAAGGCCTCCGGCCCCGACTTGGATAACTTCGAAGAGGTCCGCTACGAAGGCCGCGGTCCCGGCGGCGTCGCCATCATCGTCGAGGCCTTGACCGACAACCGCAACCGCACCGCGGGCGATGTGCGCTCGCTGTTCACGAAACACGGCGGCCAGGCCGGCGAAACCGTCGCCTACATGTTCGACCGCTTGGGCCAAATCCAATACCCGGCAAGCGTCGCCAACGCAGAGGCGATGCTCGACGCCGCAATCGAAGCCGGCGCCGACGATTGCCAAACGTCGGACCAAACGCACGACCTCTACTGCAAGCCCGACGACCTGAACGAAGTTTCCCGCGCACTCGAAAAGAAGTTCGGGCCTCCGAACATGGCAAAGTTTGTCTGGCGGCCGCAAACCGGCGTCCCCGTCGAAGGCGAAACCGCCGAAGCGCTGATCAAACTCCTCGACGCCCTCGACGACCACGACGACGTCCAAACCGTCTACGCCAACTTCGAAATGTCCGACGCCACGATGGCGAAGCTGACGGCGTGACGAACGAACAGCCGCAGTCTCACTGGACTTGGTTCTACGAGAACGTTTGGCTTCTCGGCGTCCCGCGTGATTGGCGCGTTCTGTCCGCGTACTCACTTCTGCTGCTTATCGTAACGGCCTTCCTGGTCTTAATGGTCGCACAGGGCGACCGCCATGGTCTGCCCGATCGACAGCAGCTCCGTGAACTTCGCGGGGTTGCAAACTTCCAACACGCCAACAAATACAGCGTGATCTTCAAACTCGAGCCGTGGAAGCCAAGGTTCGACTACCCCTCAAAGGCAAGGTATCTCACCGATGTAGTTGCCGCCCTTCAAGCGGGCGGCGATGCAACCGTCCTCGTCGATGGCACCAGATTCGTTGACGAAGAAGATCAAAGAACCACGGTGTATGCGCTCACCGTGAACGGCAAGACCATACGCAGTTTCGAAGACGTTGAACGGTCGTGGCAAGCTGACAATCGAGTCTCCTACTGGCTGCTCGCGTTCTTCGCCCCGGGAACGCTTGCTCTCGCGGCAACCGCGTTGCACGAGTACCGCCGCAGCCGACTCGGCTGACGCTACTCCGGCGTCACCGTTCCGCGCGCCGTGTCGATCCGCAGGCGCACGAGGCGCCGTTGGTTGCGCACGCCGTCGCCGTAGATGTGCACCGGAAACTCGAGCAAGAGCCCGCGCCGGTCGTACCACGAACGCATGCGCTGAAACTCGATGCCGAGATAGCCCATTCCATCGCGATCGCCGACGACGCGGCACAAGCGCCCTTCATCCATGCCGGGCACGTTGCCCGCACGATCGGGCAGCAGCACGAGCAGATGCTGGCTGCAGCACACGGGCTCGCCGCCCGTGTCGAGCAGCGCCACGCGGACGTTGCGGTTATAAAACGCGCGCGTGTTCCGCTCCCAAGGTTCGGCGATCGAAGTCACGCTCGCGGCGTAGTCGCAATTGCGAACCTGCGTCGCGGCGGCGGGCAGGGCGGCGCCAACAAGCAAAGCTGCAGCTATAAGAGCACGCATAGGCTCTCTCCCGAAAAGTTGGACTACTCGGCCTTCACCGTTCCCTGCTTCACGTTCACGCGCACGCGCGCCGCGCCGCTGCGGTGCTTCAACCCGTCGACGTAGAGCGTATAAGGAAACTCGATCAGCAACCCGCGCTTCGCATCGTAGCTTGTGCGCAGTCGCGACATGTCGATGCCCTCGAAGCCCAACTGATCCTTCGTACCGACGATGCGGCACACACGCCCTTCAGCCGGCTCGTCGTCACTGGGCATCATGATCAAGAGGTGCATGCTGCAGCACACGGGCTCGCCGCCGGTGTCGAGCAGCGCGACGCGCACCTGGCCCTTATAAAAGCTGCGGATGTTCTTCTCCCAAGGCTCGGCCAACGTCTGAATGTTTGCGGCGTAGTCGCATTCGCGCACCTGCACGGCGGCGGCAGGCAAGGCGCTCGCAACAAGAGCGATAGCAGCAATGGAAGAACGCATGAGGTCTCCTCTGTTGATTCCAAGATGATTGTGGACGGACTGTGCATCAAAGGTCAGCAACACTGATCACGAATCGGCTATGGTCTACGCGGAACATTTAGTGTACAAGGCCGCCGATGACGCTCCCCCGCGCCACCCGCATTTTGGGCTTGGATCCCGGCCTCCGCCGCACTGGTTGGGGCGTGATCGAACGCGACGGTACCCGGCTCAAATTCGTCGAATGCGGCGTCGTCACCTCGGATAGCGAGATGGCGCTGGCCGATCGCCTCGTCGCGCTGCACGAAGGCCTCTCCGCCGTCATCGAACGCCTCCGCCCCGAAGCCGCCGCCGTCGAACAAACGTTCGTCAACAAGGACCCCGTCGCCACGCTGAAGCTCGGCCAGGCCCGCGCGATCGCGCTCCTGGTGCCCGCGCGCGCAGGGCTGACGGTCGCCGAATACGCACCGAACCAAGTCAAAAAATCCGTGGTCGGCGTCGGCCACGCGGACAAAGATCAGGTGCACGCGATGGTGAAAATCCTGCTCCCCCATTCGAACGCAAAAGGTCCCGACGCCGCAGACGCGCTCGCCATCGCCATCACCCACGCCCATATGTCCGAAAGCAGCGACCGCATGGCATCGCTGATGGCAAGGGCTCGGTAGGAAGAAGAACCATGATCGGTAAACTCACCGGGATCGTCGACGAAATCGGCACCGACTTCGCGGTCATCGATGTCGGCGGCGTCGGTTACGTCGTGCACTGTGCGGCACGCGTACTCTCGAACCTTCCTCAGCCGGGCCAACGCGCGACGCTGTTCGTCGAAACCCAAATGCGCGAGGACGCAATCAAACTCTTCGGCTTCACGACGAGTGAAGAGCGCGAGTGGTTCCGCCTGATGCAAACTGTGCAAGGCGTCGGTGCCAAAGTCGCGCTCTCTATTCTGAGCACGCTCAGCGTTGCCGACCTAGCGCGCGCCGTCGCGTTCGAAGACAAGGCGGCGGTAGGACGCGCGCAAGGCGTCGGTCCCAAACTCGCCGCCCGCATTACTGCTGAACTGAAAGACAAGGCGGCCAGCATCTCCGCGCCGCTCCACATCGCAAGAGGCGAGGGCACCGTTGTCGGCTTCACGAAGCCCCAAGGCGCCGCCGCCGAAGCCGTCTCCGCCTTGGTGAATCTCGGCTACAGCCAAGCGCAAGCAAGCCAAGCGATTGCCGCGGTCGTCGCCCGCGAAGGCAAGGAGCTGCCGCTGCAAGCCATGATCCGCGAAGGCTTGCGCGCTCTCTCAAGCGCGGCGTGATGACGATGGGAGCGTACGCATGACCAAACCCAACCGCCTCATCACACCTGAAACCCGCGACGACGACACGGGCGAGGCCTCGCTCCGCCCGCTGACGCTCGCCGAATTCATCGGCCAAGACCAAGCCCGCGCGAACCTAAAGGTCTTCATCGACGCCGCGCGCGGCCGCAACGAAGCGCTCGACCACGTGCTGCTCGCGGGGCCTCCTGGCCTCGGCAAGACGACGATGGCCCAGATTGTCGCCCGCGAGCTCGGCGTGAACTTCCGCTCGACCTCAGGCCCCGTGATCGCGCGCGCCGGCGACCTCGCCGCGATCCTGACGAACCTTCAGCCGCGCGACGTCCTCTTCATCGACGAGATCCACCGCCTGAACCCGGCGGTCGAAGAAATCCTCTACCCCGCGATGGAGGATTTTCAGCTCGACCTCATCATCGGCGAAGGCCCGGCTGCGCGCACCGTGAAGATCGACCTCGCGCCGTTCACGCTCGTCGGCGCGACGACGCGCTCCGGCATGATCACCAAGCCGCTGCGCGACCGTTTCGGCATCCCGCTGCGCCTCGAGTTCTACAAAGTCGAAGACCTGATCGAAATCGTGAGCCGCGGCGCGCGCATTCTGAATCTCCCGCTCACCCCCGACGCCTCACGCGAGATCGCAGCCCGCTCGCGCGGCACGCCCCGCATCGCCGGACGCCTGCTCCGCCGCATCCGCGACTTCGCCGCCGTCGCAAAACTGACCAAGGTCGACGCCAAGGCCGCCGACGAAGCGCTGACGCGTCTAGAGGTCGACAAGCGCGGCCTCGACAATTTCGACCGCCGCTACCTGAAGATCATCATCGACAACTACAACGGCGGCCCCGTCGGCGTGGAAACGCTGTCCGCCGCGCTCGGCGAACCGCGCGACGCGCTCGAAGAAATCATCGAGCCGTTCCTGCTCCAAGAAGGCTTCGTGCAACGCACGCCGCGCGGACGTATGGCGGCGGGCATGGCCTACACGCATCTGGGCCTCACACCGCCGAAGGCGACCACGCAACAAACGCTGTTCGACACGGCGCGCGACGAGGACGCCGATGTCTGAGCCCACGATGGGCCGCTTCGACGGCAAGACGCACATCCTGCCGGCACGCGTCTACTACGAAGACACCGACGTCTCCGGCATCGTCTATCACGCCAACTATCTGCGCATGATGGAACGCGGCCGCAGCGAGTTCCTACGCCTCGTGGGCATTCACCACATGGTGATGATGGCGGGCGAAGAACCGGTCGCCTGGACGATCCGCCGGATGGAAATCGACTACGCCAAACCTGCCCGCCTCGACGACGCGCTCGAAATCCACACCCGCTACCGCACGCTGACGGGCGCCAGATTGACCGGCGAACAATGGGTCAAGTGCAAAGGCACCGGCCTCGTCACCGCCAAAATCGAAGCCGCCCTCATCACAATGACCGGTAAGCCGAGGCGGATTCCGGAGGATGTGAAAGAAAAACTCGCACCGTACTTAGACTGAACGCTAACGCGCCGCCTTCAGGCACCGCTTCGCCCTCATCTTCGCCCCGTCCGAGGCGCGTGTCATCATCAGTTCCGCGCCGATGCGCACCACGTCGCGGAACTCGATCAGCTGCGCTTGCGTTTTGCGGTCGGCTTCTTCGGTAATGTCCTCGACGATGAGTACCAACCGCGCGCCGTCTTCGGCCGACGCCCATAAGCCCGAGCCCCATTCGTCGTAGCTCGCCTTGCCGTCGCCTTTGAGCACCATCCCGTCCCCGCTCGCGCAGGTGCGGTCGAACGACCAGACGCCCGCGAAAAATGTATGCGGTGTCGTCGTTTGCGGCGGCAGCATGTTCGCGTGCGCTACGCCCGCAAACGACAAGGCAACACCAACGGCAAACCAGCGCATCGAAACCTCCAGGTGCAAACGACAGGTTCCACGATGCGCGAATGCTGAGCGGTCCCGCAAGTTTTCCGTGCAGAGAAACGCAGCAAACCGCGTGAAGTCCCTGTCATTTACTGGCCCAGCCCTTGGCGTGCCTCCCCGTTCAGGTTAGGGAAGCGGTAATGGTTTGGGCGGCATCGCGAAAACGGCAGTTTTCCGCGCCCAAATTTCGACACGTTAGACGGTTCTAGTCGCGTCCTTCCCGGCCACCATTGAGTGGTTTGGGGGCCGCTTGCGGGCGCGGCGCACTCTTAAGGGGAAGTAGGGTCTATGGAGTTGTCAGCGCTCGCTCACGTTCATGATGCGGCGGCCTTCGTGAAGCCGCTGCTTGCGCTCGCCGATCACGTGACCCATTTCACCGATTGGGTGCAAGCACCGGACGCAGCGCCCGTCGATCCAACGCCGGAGACGATCCCGCTAGCTCCACCCGAAGGCGGCCGCGAGGCAGCGTCCGGCGCTGGTCCTGGCGTCGCGATCGACATGTCGCCGGTCGCGCTGTTCATGAAAGCCGACATCGTCGTCAAAGCGGTGATGGGCGTGCTGCTCGTCGCCTCCGTCTGGTCCTGGGCGATCATCCTCGGCAAATGGATGCGTATCAGCCGCGTGCGTGCGCAGGCCGAGAAGTTCGAGCAGATGTTCTGGTCCGGCCGCTCGTTGGACGACGTTTATCAAGCGCTCCAAGCGCGCGTCGAACACCACCCGATGGCGCACGTCTTCGTCGCCGCGATGCGCGAATGGAAGCGTTCGTTCGAAACGGGCCCCGTCTCGACCGGCTTGTTGCCCAGCATGAAGGATCGCATCAACAAGGTCATGAACGTGACGATCGGGCGCGAGATCACGCGCCTCGAGTCTTCGTTGGGTTTCTTAGCAACCGTCGGCGTCAACGCGACGTTCATCGGCTTGTTCGGTACAGTTTGGGGCATCATGAACTCGTTCCGCTCGATCGCGGCAAGTCACGATACGTCGCTCGCCGTCGTCGCCCCCGGTATTGCAGAAGCATTGTTCGCGACCGCGATGGGCCTGCTCGCCGCCATTCCGGCGTCCATCGCCTACAACCACCTCTCGACGGCCGTCGGCCGCATCGCCGGCCGCCTCGAGGGCTTCTCCGACGAATTTGCGGCGATCCTCTCCCGCCAACTCGACGAGAAGGCGCGCTAGATGGCGGGCGTACTCGACGGCGGATCGCATCGCGGGCGCGGCGCTTGGCGTAGCCGCCTAAAGCCCAATTCCGACATCAACATCACGCCAATGGTCGACGTGATGCTGGTGCTGCTAATCATCTTCATGGTGACCGCGCCGCTCTTGACCGCAGGCGTCGCCGTCGACCTGCCGAAGACGCGTGCCAAGCTTCTGAGCCAAGACAAGGAACCGCTCACGATCACGATCGAGAAAAGCGGTAAGATTTTCCTGCAAGAAACCGAAATCGCCGCGGCCGAGTTGGTGCCGAAGCTGACCGCCATCGCCGAGAACGGTTACGACCAGCGCATCTTCGTGCGCGGCGACAAGGCGGTCGACTACGGCACTGTGATGCAAGTGATGGGTGAGTTGAATGCGGCGGGTTTCCGCCGCATCGGCCTAGTGACAGAGCCTCCGCGTGGCGAGAGCAAGAAGCACAAATAACACGCCGGAACGGGACTCGCTGCTTGGCGCGGCGTTGATGTCCGCGGTTCTGCACGCCTTGGCGCTGGCGGGCGCCTTCGTCGTGTGGCCATACATGGCGCCGCCGCTCACCCTTCAGGCCGACATCGTGCCGGTCGATCTTCTGACAGTTGCCGACACGACGAACATCTCCCCGCAAGAACAAGCCGAAGAGCCGGTGCCGCCAGAGCCGCAACCGGTGCCGGTCGATATTCCGCCGCCGCAAGCACCCGAGTTCGCATCAACCGAACCGCCGCCGCCTCCGCCGCCGGACGACGACGCACCTGCGCTCGAACCCGAGCCCGAAAAGAAAGAACCCGAAAAGCCGAAGCCGCCCGAACCGCCCGCGCAGAAGTATGCGCTGGCGACGCCGCGCGCGAAGCCGAAACCCGAAAAGCCGAAAGACGAGTTCGACGTCGACAAAATTCTAAAAAGCCTCGACAGCGCGGAACAGCCGAAAGAGAAGAAGGCCGTACCCGCGAAAGCGACGGCCGACCGCTCGCTCAAAGGCGCTGGCGCGCAATCGGCGCTGACGATGAGCGAGATCGACGCGCTCAGAAGCCAACTCGCGAAATGCTGGAACGTGCCGGTCGGCGCGCCCGATCCTTCGGCACTCGTCTTCCGCGTGCGTGTGTTCCTGAACGAGGACGGAACGATTGCCTCAGCCCCGCAGCTGGTTGATCAAGGCAACTTGGGCGATCCCTACTTCCGCGCGGCCACCGATTCGGCTATTCGCGCAGTTCACATTTGCGGCCCCTACGACCTGCCGCCGGAGAAATACGCGACCTGGAGCGAGATCGTGATCAAATTCGATCCGCGCGAAATGGCCGGCTATTGAGGAACGAAGACGATATGAAGAAACTCTCCCAAAGCATCTTCGCCGCACTGGCGCTGGCACTCGCCGCATTCGCGCCGCCCGCGAACGCCGCCCTCGAAATCGATCTGAACAAGGGCGTCGTTCAACCCATCCCGATCGCGATCACCGATTTTCTGGGCGCGACGCCGCGCGATCAGCAAACGGCAGCCCAAGTCGCCGGCGTCATCCGCGGCGACCTCGAACGCTCCGGCCTCTTCCAACCGCTCGACCCGCGCTCTTACGTCGAGAAAATCACGAACTTTTCATCGATCCCACGCTTCGGCGAGTGGCGTCCGATCAACGCACAGGGCCTCGTCACCGGCCAGGCGCGCCAACTCGCCGACGGCCAGCTGCAAGTCGACTTCCGCCTTTGGGATATTTTCGGCGAGCAACAAATGATCGGCATGTCGTTCAAGACGACGCCGGAAAACTGGCGCCGTTTGGGCCATCTCGTCGCCGATGCGATCTATGAACGCCTGACAGGCGAGAAGGGCTATTTCGACACCCGCATCGTCTTCATCTCCGAATCGGGCCCAAAGACGAAGCGCCGCTACCGCCTGTCGATCATGGACCAAGACGGCGCGAACCCGTCGTTCCTGACCGGCGGCGACTTCATCGTGCTCTCGCCCCGCTTTTCGCCGACGAAACAGGCGATCACGTACATGTCGTATGAGCGGGCCACGCCGTCCGTCTTCGTTTTCGACCTGCAGACCGGCCAGCGCGAAGTTATCGGGCAGTATTCCGGCATGACGTTCGCGCCGCGCTTTACGCCCGACGGCAATCGTGTGGTCTTTAGCTATTCGCGCGACAACAACGTGGATATCTATGCGGTCGATCTGCGCTCGCGCCGGCCACAACGTCTGACGACCGACCCCGGCATCGACACGTCGGCCTCCGCCTCGCCCGACGGCGCGCGTCTCGTGTTCAACTCCGACCGCGGCGGCTCGCCCCAAATCTACGTGATGAACGCCGACGGCTCTGGCCAGAGCCGCATCTCGTTCGGCCAAGGCCGCTACACGACACCGGTCTGGAGCCCGCGCGGCGACCTCATCGCCTTCACGAAGCAGGTCGGTCAAACGTTCTCGATCGGCGTCATGTCGCCGGACGGCCAACGTGAGCGAATTCTGACATCCAGCTATTCCGAAGAGGGCCCAACCTGGTCGCCGAACGGCCGCGTGATTCTCTTCACACGCTCAACTCCTGGTCGCGGCGGTTCCAGCGGTAGTTCCTCGATCTGGTCGGTGGACCTGACCGGCGTGAATCTGCGCAAGGTTATTACGCCGGGTGAGGCCTCGGATCCCGCCTGGTCGCCGCTCAATCGCTAAACAAAATGCGACAATTGTCACGTGGATTAACTGGGTTTTATGCAAAACTCGCCCTACGTGCTTGCGCTTGCGCGTGGCGGCGACTACGCATGCGAGATAGAGTTTTGTTGGCTTCGCGCGGGGGCGTGCGAGCCGTGCTGGGTGAGGGAGAGTAAGCGGGATGTTTCGTGGTGCGATGAAGTTGGGATTCGTGGTGCTCGCGGGTTCGTTGGCTCTGACGGCCTGCTCTTCGACGAAGGAAGAGGCGAAGGCACCGGTGACGACGACGACGCCTTCCAGCGTCAAGCCGGGTTCGGCCGAAGATTTTCGGATCAATGTCGGTGACACGGTGCTGTTCGATCTCGATCAGCATTCGGTCCGCGGCGACGCGCAAGGCATCCTGCAAAAGCAGGCCGCCTGGCTGAAGCAATATCCGTCCGTTCGCCTGATGGTCGAAGGCCACTGCGACGAACGCGGCACGCGCGAATACAACCTCGCGCTCGGCGACCGCCGCGCTTATGCGGTGAAAGAGTTCTTGGTCTCGGTCGGCGTCGATGCCGCGCGCCTGCAGACAAAGAGCTACGGCAAGGAACGCCCGGTCTGCGCCGAAGCCGACGACAGCTGCTGGCAGCAGAATCGCCGCGGCTTCTCTGTCATATCCGCCGGGGCCGGTTCGTAACCGACCGCTGAAGTAAGGAATTTGTGGCGCGCGAATCCTGGGGTTCGCGCGCCTCTAGCATTTTAGGGCTGCCTGCCTCAATTTCGTCACCCGTCCGGGCGATCTAACGCCTGAGTTTCTGCGAGCGGAGTCCACGCGATGAAGTCACGACCAAAACTACTGACCACGGCGGCGCTCGCCACCGTCTTCGCGCTCTCATTTGCACCCGCGTGGAGCGCCGACGTCGACGATCTCGAACACAAGCTCGACCGCGTCGAACGCGACCTGCGCGAACTTCAATACGATGTCCACAAAGGCAACCCGCCTGAAAGGTCCGGCGGCCTCGCTGGTGGCCCGCCGGGCGGCGTCAGCGGTGGCGGCGCGCGGTTGAACGACATGGAACAGTCGCTGCGCGAACTGCGCGGCCAAGTCGAAACGCTGTCGTTTCAGGTGAAGCAGATGACCGAACAACTCGACATCGCACGCAAAGAATCGAACTACCGCCTCGGTGCCCTCGAAGGCGGCGCCCCGGCGAGTGCGTTCCCGGCGCCCGGCGGCCCCGGTGCCAGCACGGCGCTCCCGTCGCAGAAAGCGGCCCCGCCGGTCGCTTTGACGCGCGGTGGCAGCAATCAGGCGGGCAGGGCGCCTGGCATGCTGGGCTCAATTCCCGCCGACGCGGCCGTCTCCGAAACGGCAGGCGCCTCGCCGCAACAGCAATACGACGACGCAATGGACCTGTTGAGCCGCGCGCAATACGCCGAAGCACAGGGCGCATTCCGCAAGTTCGTCGCCGCAAACCCGGCCGATCAACTGGCTGGCCCCGCGCAGTTTTGGGTCGGCGACATAGCCTTCACGCAGAAGGACTACCAAGGCTCGGCCAAGTCGTTCGCGGACGTGTTGAAACGCTATTCGAAGACGGCCAAGGCGCCTGAGGCTATGTTGAAGCTCGGCCTGTCGCTGATCGAACTCGGCCAGAAGAAAGAAGGCTGCACCACGCTTGGCGCGCTCAAAGTCAAATACCCAACGGCCGCAAAGCCGCTCGTCGACCGCGCAGCCAAACGCTCGGCCGAAGCCGGCTGCGGCAAGTAGGCCAGTCGCCGCGGCGGAATTCGACGCGGCGCTCAAAAACCTAGACGTAGAACCACCGGTCGCCGTCGCGGTCTCCGGCGGCGCCGACTCGATGACGTTGCTGCTGCTAACGGCGGCCTGGTGCAAGAAACACAAAGCGCCGCCGCCGCTCGCGCTTACCGTCGATCACGGCTTGCGTCCGGAGTCGTCACTGGAAAGCACACGCGTCGCTGCATGGGCGCGCGCAGAAAGCATCCCGCACGAAACGCTACTGTGGACCGGCAAGAAACCCACTCAAAACATCCAAGCGCACGCGCGCGAAGCCCGCTACCGCTTGATCGGCGAACGCATGCGCGCAAGCGGCGTATCCATTCTCCTCACGGGCCACACCCTTGACGACCAAGCAGAGACGTTCTTGCTGCGCCTCGCGCGCGGCAGCGGCCTCGACGGCTTGAGCGCCATGGCAAGCATCGCCCCATTTCCCATCGCGGGCTTCCACGATCTCAAAATCGCGCGTCCCCTACTGAACGTTTCGCACACGAGACTGGAGGCAACGCTTAAGAAGCTCGGTCAACAATGGCTCTCCGACCCCAGCAACACGAACGACCGCTTTGCTCGCATCAAAATTCGCAACGCCACCGCCGTTCTCCAAGACGCGGGTCTGACCAACGAACGCATTGCTTCTGCCGCCACGAACCTTGCCCGCGCTCGTGATGCCATCGAAACCGCCGTCGCAGAGCTGCTCGCAACCGCCGTCAACGCGACACCGTGGGGCTACGCACTCATCGATGCCCTACGCTTCAGCGCCGCGCCGCGCGAAGTTGCGTTACGCGCACTAGCCCGCCTGATCGAAGCCGTCGGCGGCGGCGCCTACCCGCCGCGCTTCGAACAAACCGAAGCCGCCCTCGATTGGCTCGTTACGCCGCACGCAAAACCCACCGGCCGCACGCTCGGCGGTTGCCGCCTGGCACGGCGCGGGGCGAAAACCATCCTCGCCACCCGCGAGGAGGCGGCGCTCGCGAAAGAGGCCCCCGGCGTCACCATCGACCCCGGCGCCACCACGCTCTGGGATCGCCGCTTCCTCATCGCCGTCCCCAAATCCGCGAAGGGCAGGGTGGAGGTGCGCTGCCTCGGCGCCGAAGGCCTCAAGGCCGCTGGCAGAGCCGTGCAACTTCCGCCTGTCGAACCGCGCAGGATCGCGGCTGCGCTGCCTGCGCTGTGGCGCCAGGAGCGCTTGGTCGCAGCGCCGCTGATCGCCTTCGCAGGCGAGGAACCCGCGATTTCGGCCCGTTTCGTAGGGTTTGGAGGAACTTAAGAAGTCTGCTCCACAAAAGGTTGCTATGATTTGCGCTGGCGAAAGCACCGCGCCGCACCTATCTGAACTCTTCGGCTTTGGCGCCAAAGCGCCGCTTGTGAACACGGGATCCGGTATCAGCGAATGAACGGCAATCAGAATCTGCGCAACATCGTAGTTTGGGTCGTAATCGGCCTCTTGGTCTTGGCGCTGATCAACCTCTTCTCCGGCACCACGCCCCAAGTCAGCAAGAGCGACATACCGCTGTGGCAGGTGGTGCGCGAGGCGGAAGCGGGCAAGATCCAAGAAGTGACGTTCCACGACGAAAAGATCACGGGCAAGTATCGCGACACGAACAAGGAGTTCAACAGCGTCGGTCCGAAGGACAACGGCGAGATCGCCAAACAGCTCGAAGGATTCAAGGTCAACGTCTCGTTCGCCGATACGAACAGCGAATCGCCATCTCTTCTGTCGATCATCGCGAACTGGTTCCCGATCCTGCTCCTCGTCGGCGTTTGGATTTTCTTCATGCGCCAGATGCAAGGCGGCGGGGGCAGGGCCATGGGTTTCGGCAAAAGCCGCGCCAAGCTTCTGACCGAGCGCCACGGCCGCGTCACGTTCGAAGACGTCGCCGGCATCGATGAAGCCAAGGGCGACCTCCAGGAAATCGTCGAGTTCCTGCGCGACCCGCAAAAGTTTCAGCGCCTCGGCGGCAAGATCCCGAAGGGTGCGCTGCTGATCGGACCGCCCGGCACCGGCAAAACGCTGCTTGCCCGCGCGATCGCTGGTGAGGCGAACGTGCCGTTCTTCACCATCTCGGGCTCCGACTTCGTCGAGATGTTCGTCG
>JABFRX010000234.1 GCA_013140995.1 Alphaproteobacteria bacterium
CCACCCGCCCAAGTGCCCACGCTGCCGCAAGTGGTCGAAGCCGCAAGTCTGGTGCTGCCGCCGAAAACGGCACTGCCGGCAAATCGGCGCCAGGACACGGGCGGCACGCGCTTCTTCGACGGCTTCGCGAAGGGGCAGCGCTTCGACCACGCCGACGGCATGACGGTCGAGGAAGCGGAGCATATGATCGCGACGCGGCTATATCACAACACGGCCCGCGTTCATTTCAACGCGCACACAGAGCGCCAGGGCCGCTTCGGGAAACGAATAGTCTATGGCGGCCACGTGATTTCGGTGGCGCGAGCGCTAAGCTACAACGGCCTCGAAAACGCGCTGTTCGTCGCCGGCATCAACGCGGGCCGCCACGTCGCCCCCTGTTTCGCTGGTGACACAATCTACGCGTGGAGCGAAATCTTGGACGCCGCGCCCGCAGGCGTTGACTGGGGCTTCCTGAGATTGCGCACCGTCGCGACGAAGGATCGTCCCTGTTCGGACTTCCCGGACAAGCAGGCCGACGGATCTTACGACTCCGCCGTCATTCTCGACCTCGACTATTGGGTCGCCGTTCCGCGTGGGTAGGAGAGGGTAGGGCGATGGCAGAGTTCTCAATCGCCGCGCGCATCAAAAGCATCGGCTACGCGCTTGCCGGCATCGCGACGATGCTGCGCACGCAGCACAACGCCTGGCTCCACCTGGCCGCGACGGTTGCCGTCGTTCTTTTGGCGTTCGCCTTGGCTGTGCCGGCGAACGAGTGGATGGCCCTCATCCTGGCGATCGTCATCGTCTGGAGCGCAGAGGCGCTGAACACCGCGTTCGAGCGCCTCTGCGACGTCGCCCATCCCGACTTTCACCCGCTCGTCAAACAGGCGAAAGACGTGGCCGCCGCCGCCGTGCTGATTGCAGTCACGGGCTCGGTCGCGGTGGGCCTCCTGATTTTCGGCCCCCGCCTGATCGCGTTGTTCTAGCGCTGGAGGAGCGCGCGCCTGAGTGCTACACAGCCGCCCAAACGCGGAGATCAAAACAATGGTGCGGGAACTGACGCATTTCGTGGCCGGCCGCCACGTCAAGGGAACTTCGGGCCGCTTTGGCGACGTCTACAATCCGGCGACGGGCGAGGTTCAGGCCAAGACGCCGCTCGCCTCCGCCGCCGAAATGCGTTCGGCCGTCGAAGCGGCACAGCGGGCTTTCCCGGAATGGGCGGCACAGAACCCGCAAAAGCGCGCGCGCGTCATGTTCAACTTCAAAGCGCTCGTCGAAAAGAACATGGACGAGCTCGCCGCCATGCTCTCGGCCGAACACGGCAAGGTCATCGCAGACTCGAAGGGCGACATCCAGCGTGGCCTCGAGGTCATCGAATTCGCCTGCGGCATCCCCCATTTGATGAAGGGCGAATACACCGAAAGCGCGGGCACCGGCATCGACGTTTATTCGATGCGCCAACCGTTGGGCGTCGTCGCCGGCATCACGCCGTTCAACTTCCCGGCTATGATCCCGATGTGGATGTTCGGCGTCGCGATCGCGGCCGGCAACACGTTCATCTGCAAGCCCAGCGAAAAAGACCCGAGTGTTCCACTCCGCCTCGCCGAACTCTTCCTCGAAGCGGGCGCTCCGGCCGGCGTGCTGAACGTCGTGCATGGCGACAAGGAAGCAGTCGACGGAATTCTAAAAGATCCGGACATCAAGGCGGTCAGCTTCGTGGGTTCGACCGCGATCGCAGAATACGTCTACATGACCGGCACCGCGCACGGAAAGCGCGTGCAGGCGATGGGCGGCGCGAAGAACCACGCGATCATCATGCCCGACGCCGACCTCGATCAGGTGGTCGATGATCTGATCGGCGCGGGTTACGGCTCGGCCGGCGAACGCTGCATGGCGATTGCGGTCGCGGTCCCCGTCACCGACAAGGTCGGCGACGAACTCGTGCGCCGCCTGAAGCCGCGCGTCGAAGAATTGAAGGTCTCGTTACCCACCGACCCGCAGGCGAACTATGGCCCGCTCGTCACCCGCGAACACCGCGAAAAGGTGAAGGGCTACATCGAATTGGGCGTGAAGGAGGGTGCCGAACTCGTCGTCGACGGACGCGATTTCCGTATGCAGGGCTACGAAAACGGCTTCTTCTTGGGCGGCTCGCTGTTCGACCACGTGAAGCCGCACATGCGCACGTATCAGGAAGAAATCTTCGGACCCGTCCTGCAAGTCGCGCGCGCCAAGACGTTCGAAGAAGCGGCAAGCCTCCCCTCGAAACACCAATACGGCAACGGCGTGGCGATCTACACCCGCGACGGCGACGCCGCGCGCGAGTTCGCCAGCAAAGTCCAAGTCGGCATGGTCGGCATCAACGTGCCGATCCCCGTGCCGCTCGCCTATCACACGTTCGGCGGCTGGAAGCGCTCGGCCTTCGGCGACGTGAACCAGCACGGCCCCGAAGGCGTGCGCTTCTTCACGAAAATCAAAACCGTCACCGCCCGCTGGCCCAAAGGCGGCGTCCGCGAGGGCTCCAGTTTCGTCATCCCGACAATGAGGTAAGCAATGTTGCGTCTGTTTGCGTTCGCGGTCGGCGTCATGCTCGCGGCGATGCCAGCTTCCGCCGGTCCAAGCTTCAACTGCGCGAACGCGCAAAGCGCCACTGAGAAAGCGATCTGCGACATACCGAACCTGCAATGGACGGACCGCCAGATGGCGCGGCTCTACAAACTCGCGCTGACGCAGAAGCCAAAAATGCGCCGCCCGATCATGGCCGGTCAGCGCAACTTTCTTAATCTCCGCGACGCCTGCCGCGACGACAGCGAATGCATAGAACGCGCCTATCGTGCGCGCCTCACCGAGTTGAGCCGGCACGTGAATGTCTATGCGGCGTTCGGGGAGTACCAGCCCGAAGGCATGGGCGGCTCCATGTGGATCGTACGGTTCGGCTACGACGCAGCCGTCCGCGTCCTGACGGTCGGCGGCGGCGACCACACCTGCTGGTTCGACACCGACAGCGCCCCGCAAGGCGGCAAAGGCGTCATCCGCTATGCCGACAAAGGCGCGGACACTTGCCGCATGACGGTCGCCCCGGACGGCTACGAAGTCATGGTCGTCCAAACCAAAAACTGCAGCGACTACTGCGGCATGCGCGCAATTATCGACGGCCGCTACACTCGGATTCCATGAGGATTTATGCCGGCTTCCTGGGATTGACCAACGACTTGACCAACGACTTGACCAATTTGGTCAACACCGCCATAATGCGCGCATGAAACAGGTCAACCTCTACGAAGCCAAAACGCACCTCTCCAGCCTCGTCGACGAAGCGGCGGCGGGCGAAGAGATCGTCATCGCTAAGAACGGCAAGCCGCTGGCGAAGCTCCTCGCCTTCGAGGACGAACGGGCGAGAAGCGACACGCGCGCGAAGAAGGAGCCACGTAAGCTCGGTCAGTGGGCCACACCTGGGACCAAAAACATCAATTGGGACGAGTGGTGGCGGGATTGGAAGGCGATGGACAAGGAGATCGAAGCCGATTTCGAGGCCTCTATCGCAAAACCGTTTCCCGGCGAGCCTGGGGGCGCGAAGCTGAAGCATCGCCGCGGCCTTGCTGAAGATGCGACCCCAGTAACATTGAAGAAGCCGAAGAGCGGACGTTTTGCCAAGCGGAAAGGCTCCCGGCGCTGATGCGGCGGTTACTGCTCGATTCACATGCTTTCGTTTGGGCGAAACTCGAACCGGGCAAACTGAGCAACGCGGCGCGCGCCGCAGTCTTCGACCCGGACAACAGCGTTTTTGTCAGCGTTGCGAGTGCCTGGGAACTCTGGATCAAGCACGCGAAGAAACCGGTTTCACCGGTTCTCGATGGCGGCCCCGCGGCGTTCTTGTCGGCTGCGAACGAATCCGGCATTGCGCTTCTCGACATCACGCTCGGCCATGCAGCGGTCGCCGCCGACCTGCCGCTCTGGCATCGCAACCCTTTCGACCGCATGCTGATCGCGCAAGCGATCGTCGAGCAGCTAACCCTAGTGACCGCTGATACCGTCATCGCCCGCTATGAGGGCTTCGATCGCTTGCCATGTTGATAGCCACAGTTTGAACCGCTTCTTTGTAGAGCAGCCGCCGCCCATGCACCCCGCCGAACGGTATCGCGCGCTTGTCGCGGAGAAGAAGCTGACCGGCGATCGGGCGCAGGAGCGCGTTTCGGCCGCGCTTGAAGCGCTCGCAACGAAGCTTGAGACCCCGGGCCGTAAATCGCTGTTCGGTTTTCGCCGCGCAGCGCCGCCGCCGCGCGGGCTCTACATCCACGGGCCAGTCGGCCGCGGCAAGTCGATGCTGATGGATTTGTTCTACGAGAACGTCGCGGTCGTGCCGAAACGCCGCGTCCACTTCCACGATTTCATGGCCGATGTGCACGTAGCGGTGAAACACTGGCGCCAAGAAGACCCCGGCAACGAGATCGTCCGCACCGCCGAAGGCATCCGTACGAACGCGGCGCTGCTCTGCTTCGACGAGTTCCAGGTGCAAGACATCGCCGACGCGATGATCTTGGCGCGCCTTTTCGAAGCGCTGTTCGAAGCGGACATCGTGGTTGTCGCAACCTCGAACCGCCACCCGCGCGCCCTCTACGAAAACGGCATCAACCGCCAGCTGTTCCTGCCCGCGATCGGTCTGATCGAGAAGCACATGGACGTGATGCACCTCGACGGTCCTATCGACTACCGCCTGGCCCACCTCGAACGAGCCCGCGTCTATTTCACGCCTCTGAGCGCCGAGGCCACAGGCGCGCTCGACGCCGTCTGGCACGATCTCACCGGTACCGCGAAGGGCGAGCCTTCAGAACTCGAAGTCCTAGGCCGCAAACTGAAAGTGCCTGAGCTAGCCCGCGGCGCCGCCCGCTTCACGTTCGACGAGCTTTGCGTCGCCGCGCTAGGTCCGCAGGATTTTTTGGCTATCGCCGACGCATTCCACGCCATCGTCGTGAAAGACATCCCGCTCCTGACGGCGGAGAAGCGCAACGAGGCGAAGCGCTTCGTCACGCTGATCGACGCGCTTTACGAACGTTCGGCGAAGCTCATCTGTACGGCCGCCGCCCCGCCGGCTGACCTCTACCGCGCAGGCGACGGCTCGTTCGAGTTCGAACGAACCGCCTCACGCCTCGTAGAAATGCAAACGCCCGAGTATCTCGGGCGCTCACACAAACCAAAACTGAAAGAAACCTAAGCCCGCTATTCCTGCTGCATCGGGATCAGCGGCGACGGTGCCACCGGCGCGGCGTCGGGCTGCGAGAACGCGGTGCCGCTGGCATCGGGCGTTGCGGGCACATCGGCCGGTGTCTGCACCGGAACGCTGCCAACGAAAGCGGCGTCTTCCGGCGGTTCATAGGCATCGGTCGCTGCTGGCGGCTTGCGCGGCGCACCGGTCGCGGGTTTCGTTTCGGCCAACGCCGTCGTGACGGGCTTCTTCTCGGTCGATACCTTATCGGTGACCGGCTTCTCGGCAAGCTTCTCGACCACAGGCTTCGTCTTCGGCTTCGTCGCCGCACCGGCCAGCGGATCTACCTGCGCAACCCGCGTCGGCGTCGCCGGGAACGTCGGCCTAACAGGAACGTCGGTGATGATCATTTGAGGCGAGCGCGGCGTCGCCGTCGGGCGAAGCGCGACTTTTGTCGGCTGCAGAGGAACGGCCGTTTCGGTGAATTCAGGCATATCCGAAGGCGTCGCCGCCGCTGTCTCGACCGGCGCTGCAGATGACGCGCTCATCGACGGCCGGAGACGCAGCACAACGACGGGTTCGCCATTGATCAGCTTCGACGTCACCGGCGTGCCGCTCGTCGCCGTCGCGATGAACGGACCGCCCGCGCCAGTCGCCTCCAGAGAAGCCGCAGCAAACGTCGTCGCATCGAGCGCGGGTTGATCTGTATCTACGGCCGGAGCAGCTTTCGTGTCCTTCGCGGGCTTCGGCGCCGACGCGTTCACGACCGAACGGGGGTTGCTCGCCGTCTGGCTGGCGGTATCGCCGTCCATCATGTCGGACGAATTCGTCGGCATGAATGCCAGCGAGTCGGAAGAAACGGTCGTGGTCGCGAGCGCCGCAACGTCGATCTGCTGCTGCGCATTCGCGCGCGCGAGTTGACGTTCGGTTTCTTCTTTCGCCTTAGCGGTTTTGATCTCGGCCCAAATCGTGTCGGTGGTCGCTTCGCCCTCACCGGCACCCATGTTCACCGGCATATATCTCGGTGCTGCATAAACGACGGTGCCGTCGGCTTCGATGCGCTCGACAAAGATGCCGTGGAAGTCGCCGCGCGTCGCGGCAGAGCCCGGCTCCTCACAGATGTCGCGATCTTCGCGCACAAGGCCTTCGGAGAAGCGGCAGTCCTTACCTGTCACCAGCGACACGGCATGTTCACCAAGGTCCGCCCCGGTGAAAATCGTCGATGCAAATCCCGCAAAGGAAGAGATCGAACTCAGCGACACGCCGGCAACCGTACCGGCACAGCCAGCCAAGATTGTTGTAGAAGCGAGAATTCCAGCAAGCGCGACCGGACGCATGAACATGTACTCCACAGGGTCAACCGGAACCGGGCCTCGCTTCCCCCGAAACACGTGGGGCGCCGGATCCGTCAAATTTTTGAACTAGCGGCACTGCTACATCGATGCCGCACCCTACATGCGAAAATTATTTGAATCAATATTTGAGTTGACAGTGTTGCAGAAATCACATGTGCACGCACAGCTTGTGCGCTTGCGATTGAGTCGGGTGATGCGCTACGCGTCCCCGCATTAATCTAGAACGCGAAATCCCAACTTTGGTGAACGGCGTCGCCGTCTCACAACCTCCAAGAAAGACCCCCTCATGGCTCGGAAAAAGATTGCTCTCATCGGCGGCGGACAGATCGGCGGCACGCTCGCACATCTCATTGGTTTGAAGGAGTTGGGCGACGTCGTTCTCTTCGACATCGTCGAAGGGCTGCCGCAAGGAAAGTCGCTGGATATCTCGCAATCCGCACCGGTCGACGGCTTCGATGCGCATTTCAAAGGCACGCAATCCTACGCCGACATCGCAGGCGCAGACGTGGTCATCGTAACCGCCGGCGTACCCCGTAAACCGGGCATGAGCCGCGACGACTTACTTAATATTAATCTCAGTGTGATGCGCGCAGTGGGTGACGGCATCAAGGCCCACGCGCCGGACGCGTTCGTCATCTGCATCACGAACCCGCTCGATGCGATGGTGTGGGCGTTGCGGGAATTTTCCGGGCTCCCGCACCATAAAGTTGTAGGCATGGCTGGCGTTCTCGACAGCGCCCGCTTCCGGCACTTCCTGGCCGACGAATTCAAAGTCTCGGTCGAAGACGTGACCGCGTTCGTTCTCGGTGGTCACGGGGACACGATGGTGCCGCTGACCCGCTTCTCGGCGGTCGCCGGCATCCCGCTCCCCGAACTCGTGAAGCTCGGCTGGATCAAACAAGAACGCCTCGACCAAATCGTCCAGCGCACCCGCGACGGCGGCGCAGAGATCGTGGGCCTCTTGAAGACGGGCTCGGCCTTCTATGCCCCCGCCACCGCCGCGGTCGCAATGGCTGAGAGCTACTTGAAGGACAAGAAACGCATCCTCCCCTGCGCGGCGCACTTGAAGGGCGAGTTCGGCCTGAAAGACCTCTATGTCGGTGTCCCCTGCATCATCGGCGCCGGCGGCGTGGAGAAGGTGATCTCGCTGAACCTGACACCAGAAGAAAACGGCATGCTGCAAAAATCGGTCGAATCCGTGCGTGGCCTCATCGACGCCTGCAAAAAACTCGAACCGAAGCTCGGGTGAAACGCTTGAGCGTGGGAAACGAGCCATGATCATTCCCACGCTCACCACCGATCGGCTGATCCTGCGCGCCTATCGCGAGGACGATGCCCCCGCGATCGCAGCGCTCCACGGCGACCCGGAGGTCATGCGCTTTCTGTCGAACGGCGAACCGCAGCCTTCGCTCGCCGACGCCTGGGATCACATCGCCAAGCACCTCGGCCATTGGGTGCTCAAAGGCTACGGCAAGTGGGCGGTGGATGAGCGCGCGACCGGCCGCCTCATCGGCCGCGTCGGCCTCTACGATCCGCCCTACGACTGGGTCGGCCTAGAACTCGGTTGGACGTTCCTGCGCGATGCTTGGGGTAAGGGATACGCGACGGAGGCCGGCGCCGCCGCGATGCGCTGGGGCTTCGAAACCTTGGGCGCGAACGAAATAGTCTCGGCGATCCACCCGGACAACGCCGCCTCCATCCGCGTCGCCGAACGCCTCGGCGAAACCTACCTGCGCGAGGGCAAGCTGAACGGCAAACCGTGCAAGATCTACGGCATGACCGCGGCCGAATGGCGCCGTTTACGCTAACGACGCCTTGATTGTGGGTCCGGCCTGCGCTCCGATAGGGCTTCAATTTCCCCCGTAGTGCGTTCAACCGAACCCCCATGTCCACGCGCAGCCAGTGGCACGAAATCGAACTGCCGGTCCAACCGGCGGCGTTGTTCAATCTGCTACTCGCGCCCAAGGCGATCCGCGGCCGCTGGAACAACACCGCCGCTGTCGTGACCGAAGTCGACGGCGCCTGGGTGATCGCTTGGGGAGCCCGCGAAAACGACCCCGACTACGTTAGCGGCGCGCGCATCAAATCCTTCCAAGCGCCTAAGCTTGTGAAGCTCGCCTTCGACTACTCCCGCGCGCGCTCTGGCATGCTCCCCTTCGCAAACGGCATGACCGCCGAACTAGCGATCACACAAAAAGGTCAAGGCTCGCTGCTCCGCGTCACGCACGCAGGGCTGCCCGCCGACAACGACGACTACTTCAACGCCGTCGCCGACGGCTGGCGCGCAGCTCTCCAAGGCCTGGGCGCGATTTTGATGCCACCGCAACAACCCAACCCGCGCCGCTAGAGAGAAAATACCCATGTCGACCTACGAAGACATTCTGTACGACGTGAAAGACGGCGTCGCCGTCGTCATGCTGAATCGCCCCGACAAGTTGAACGCCTGGACCGCCGCCATGCAGGCGAGCGTCAAGCGTGCC
This sequence comes from Alphaproteobacteria bacterium, assembly GCA_013140995.1. GTDB lineage: Bacteria > Pseudomonadota > Alphaproteobacteria > Micropepsales > Micropepsaceae > SZUA-430. The sequence goes on from JABFRX010000234.1 coordinate 9,015, forward strand.
GTGGTGGATGCGGCGAACGACGGCAACGTGCGTGTCATCGTCGTCACCGGCGCGGGCCGCGGTTTCTGCGCCGGCGCCGACATGGGCGGCTTGCAAAGAATCGAGCCCGGCAAATGGAACGAACGCGAACTCGCCCGCGCTGATAGCAGCATCGACGTCCCGCGCTCGAAGTTGGGCCCCGACGTCAGCGAGCACTACACCGGCCGCTTCGGCTATCTGATGTCGATCGGCAAACCCGTGATCGCGGCGATCAACGGACCGTGCGCGGGCATCGGCCTCGTCTTCACGCTCTATTGCGACATGCGCTTCGCGGCGGCTGAGGCGAAGTTCACGACCGCCTTCGCCCAGCGCGGCCTCATCGCCGAACACGGCATCTCCTGGCTCCTGCCGCGCTTGACCGGCACGGCACATGCGCTCGACATCTTGTTCTCCGCTCGCAAATTCTCCGCTGAAGAAGCCGCCCGTATCGGCATTGTAAACCGCGTCTTCGGCCAAGAGAATTTCCTGCGCGCAGTCCTCGACTACGCGAAACAACTTGCCACCACGGTTTCGCCCCGCTCGATGGCCGTGATGAAAGCGCAGGTCTGGAAATCGCTGTTCCAAGACCTCACAGACGCAATCGCGATCGGCGATGCCGAGATGCAAAAGAGCTTCGCCACACAAGACTTCAAAGAAGGCGTCGCCCACTTCGTCGAAAAACGCCCGGCAAAATTTACAGGGCACTAGGCCGAGTCATCATGTCCCTATAATAATAGTCGTCATGGCCGGGCTTGACCCGGCCACTCAGGGTCACACGCTGATGTCCTTGGCCCTGGGTGGCCGGGGTCGCGCTCCGCTTGCCCGGCCATGACGAATTTCTTGCGATGAGTTTGGGGTGATCCCCACATCGCCCCATTCCCGCCCAGCTTTCGCCACATTGCGCGGGCGCCATGCGCACTCCACCGCGCAACTAGGGGAGTGGTTCGCGAATGACTTGGCTCCTGTTTCTGATTTTCTTGGGCTACTACGGGTACCAGCAATACTACCTGGGCGTCGCAGCCCCACTCGAACAAGCAAATATCCAAGCCGCGCTGCTGATGCTTTCGTTGACCGCGATCGGCCCGTTCTTTGTCTCCTACGCGCTGACCCGCGCCACGCAGACGACCGGCCGCGTGCCCGCGGTCCTGCTCGGCTTCATCACGTCGATGACGCTCGCGCTCGTCGGCGCCTGGGTCGCCTGGAAATATTTCGGTGGCGTCGGTCCGATGCGCGTCTCGATTGAGGAGGGCCTGAAACTCGGCCTCGTCCCTGGCGTCGCCATGGGCATCATTCTGGCCATCGACAGCCTTTTTCGCCGCCGGTACGCATGACCCGCGTGGCAACAGTGATGGCCGCCTGTAGCCGCCATCACTGTTTGTCGCACGCGCGCACCCCGTTCATCTGCGGTACAGTCGCTAAGGTCTGAGATCGGACCTGCCTGATGGATGGAGACTGCCATGGCTGAGACGACGGGCCATTCGCGTTGGCGCCAATTTCTAATCATGCTGCCGTTCTTTCTGATCGGCGTCGCGATCCCGGTTTATTTCTTCGGCTTCTCGGGCGACGGCCCGCCGAACATGCAATCGACGGAATCGTTCAACCCCGCGCCGTCCATGGCACCGCCTGCTGACGGCAGCTACTCGCAGCCCGGCTCCCAACGTTCCTATCGCGGCGAGCGCCCCGGCATTGTCGGCTTCGCACGCGACACCTTTGAAAGCGTCGTCGATCGCAACATCTCGCCGAATCTGTCGCCGTGGATGATCAAGCTGGGCTTCCTGGCCACGCTCTTCATCGGCGGCTTCGTCGTTCTGCGCATCTTGCTCGCGATCATCTACGGAACGCTGGGCGGCGTCATCGCGTTCCTGGTGCACAAAGCGGCAGGCCCGATGTTCATGGGGTTCCTCGCGGTCGGCTCCACCTGGGGCATCCACCAAACGATCGCTGACCAATTCGGCATGCAGTGGGCCGCGACCACGGTCTCGATCACGGCGGCCGTCGCCGCCTTATTCGCGCTCGCAGGCATCAAGGTCCGCTAGGCCCGAAATCGCGTCAAATCGCCGATCCGGATCGCCCCGTTCCCGTTGCGGGAACGGGGGGCCGTCGCTATACCAGCGAGCCCGATTTGGCCCCACCTTTGGGCCGCAATTCCCAAACGAACCGTCCGCTTTGGCAGCGCGGATTATCGTGCGTTGAAGGCTCCTCGCGATGAACATCCATGAATACCAAGCCAAAGCCGTCCTGAAGGAATTCGGCGTACCGATCCTCCGCGGCGTTGCGGCTTTCTCGGTCGATGAAGCGGTGAAGGCCGCGAACGACCTCGGCGGCCCGGTTTGGGTGGTGAAGGCGCAAATCCACGCGGGCGGGCGCGGCAAGGGCGGCGGGGTCAAGGTCGTAAAGTCGCTCGACGCCCTCAAATCCGAAGCGACGCGTATCCTCGGCATGAATCTGATTACGCCACAGACCGGTCCGCAAGGTCGTGTCGTGAAGCGCCTCTTTATCGAGGAAGGCGCCGCGATCGCGCGCGAACTCTACCTCTCGATCCTCGTCGACCGCGCGGCCTCGCGCATTGCCTTCATCGCCTCGACCGAAGGCGGCATGGACATCGAAAGGGTCGCCCACGACACGCCGGAAAAAATCCTGACGATTTACGTCGACCCGGCGACGGGTATCCAACCGTTCCACGGCCGCCGCATCGCAAAGGCGTTGAAAGTGACCGGTGAAACCGCGAAGCAAATGGGCGCCGTCATCGACAAGCTCTACAAAGCGTTCGTCGCGAAGGACATGAGCCTGCTCGAAATCAACCCGCTCGTGATCACGGACAAGGGCGACGTGGTCTGCCTCGACGCGAAGATCAACTTCGACGACAGCGCGCTCTACCGCCACAAGGAGATCGAGGCGCTCCAAGACCCGAACGAGGAAGACCCCGCCGAACTCGAAGCCAAGAAGTACGACCTGAACTTCATCAAGCTCGACGGCTCGATCGGCTGCCTCGTCAACGGCGCAGGCCTCGCGATGGCGACGATGGACATCATCAAGCTCTACGGCTCGAGCCCCGCAAACTTCCTCGACGTCGGCGGTGGCGCCTCGAAGGAAAAGGTCACGGCCGCGTTCAAGATCCTGCTGAAGGACCCGGCCGTGAAGGGCATCCTGGTCAACATCTTCGGCGGCATCATGCGTTGCGACATCATCGCCGAAGGCATCATCGCGGCGGCGAAGGAAACGGGCCTCTCGATACCGCTGGTCGCAAGACTCTCCGGCACAAACGCCGAATTGGGCAAAAAGATGCTGGCGGAGTCGGGCCTAAAACTCATCCCCGCCGACGACCTAGCCGACGCCGCCGACAAAATCGTCAAAGCCATCAAAGGCGCGAAGTGAGCAAAAGGAACAACAGCCGTTCCCCCCTTGAGGGGGAATGTGGCGAGCCGCGAAAGTGGCGAGACGGATGGGGGGCAGTGGTGCGCGCCAATGCCCCCCATCAGTCGCGCCTGCGGCGCGCCAGCTTCCCCCTCAAGGAGGGACGCGCTGAGTCTTTGAGTTTTGTTGGTGGAGTAGCGTGATGCGCATGCGTGTGATCTTCAGTGCCGTGCTTGCGCTCGTCACAACAACCTCGGCCCACGCCGCCGCGTTCGACGTCTACCGCGCCGCCTGCCTCGACACCGGCATCGACATGGCAAACGTCCGCGCCGCCGCCGCGTCGCAAAAGTGGAGCGCGCTCACCGAAGCTGAACGCGACACACTCGCCCCCGGCAACGGCGCCCGCGTCGAAGGCTGGGCGATCGCGAAAGACGGCGGCCGCTACCTCGTCTCCATCTCAGCTAACACCGCAGGCGGCGGCGCCGGCGACCGCGCGGGTTCGTCCGTCGTCTCGTGCAGCGTGCTCACGCCGAAGGCTGACGAAGCCGTCGCCGTAAAGGCCTACGGCGCCTACCTGAAGCGCCAACCGGGTTCGACGGAAAAAGTCGACGGCATCGCAACCTACACCTGGTCAACCCAAGACGCCTCGTCGCTCACGCTCCACTACGTCGTCGCCGGCGGTACGCTCCCCGGCTTGTCGCTATCCGTCAGCACCATCCGCAAATAGGACTTCGCATTTCTCATGGCCGTCCTCGTCGACAAGAACACGAAAGTCATCTGCCAGGGCTTCACCGGCAATCAAGGTACGTTCCATTCGGAGCAGGCGATTGCGTACGGCACCAAGATGGTGGGCGGCATCTCGCCCGGCAAAGGCGGCGCGACGCATCTGAACTTGCCGGTCTTCGACACCGTCGCCGAAGCGGTTGAGAAAACCGGCGCGTCAGCGAGCGCGATCTACGTGCCGCCGCCGTTCGCCGCCGACGCGATACTGGAAGCGATCGACGCGGGCGTGGCGCTCGCCGTTTGCATCACCGAAGGCATCCC
>JABFRX010000132.1 GCA_013140995.1 Alphaproteobacteria bacterium
GATGTAAGCGCGACGACGGCGCTCTGACGGCTCAGCGTTCTCGCGGGGCTGCTTCCAGTGCTTCGACGAGCAGCTCCAACGCCGCCTCGGTGAACCAGTTCATGTTCGTCCAGCGGTCGCTTGTGCGGGTGCGCAGCGTTCGTACGATCGAAACGGGACCCGACACGGCAATGCAGGTGTGGCCTGCCGGGTCGCCGTAGCCGTTGCCGTCGGGGCCGGCGGCGCCGCTTTCGGCGAGGCCCCATTCCACGCGGTGTTTGGTTTTGATCGTTTCGGCGAGGAAGGCGGCGTAAGGTTCGCTCGACGAGCGCATGCCGCCTAGGCTTTCGCGATCGAGATTGAGCAGGCCTTTGAAGGCGCGCGCCGAATATATGACGCCGCCGCCTGCGTAGTAGGCAGAGGCGCCCGGGACAGCGAGCAGTGCGGCCGAGATGAGGCCGCCAGCGGAGGACTCGGCGACGGCGATGCGTTCTTTGCGCGCGATCAAGAGGGCGGCGGCTTTGGCGGCGGGGATGCGGGAATCGTGCATTGCTATTCCTTGCAGATGCTACCAGGCCACGAAGAACGGATGCCGGCGCGGGTCAAGACACAGGACGATACGTTCACGAAAGTTCGCATGCGTAACGAGTTGCAGAGCATGATCGGGTGCGAAGAAGCCGACCTCCAACGACTCCTCGCTCGGTCTCGGTTCGCCGCCGAGACACCGGCCGCGGAACAGCGCGTTCATGATGCTCTTGTCCAAGGATTGAAAGATGCCGCAGAAGGCGAGATCGCCGACCTCGATTCCCGACTCTTCGAGCGCTTCTCGCTTTGCGGCGGCCTCGAGCGACTCGCCGATCTCGACTTGGCCGCCAGGCATCTCCCAGCCGCGTTGGGGCGATCGGACGAGCAGGATGCGCCCCGTTGCATCGGTCGCGACGACGGCGGCGCTGACGATGTGACGGGGCGCGTTCAACCAGATTGGATTTTCGAACCAGCTCATGGCCGGTCTCCTTCTTGCTTCAATACAGCCCGGGGATGATGCGATAGGGAACGCGTTTTGTGTACTCGTTCCACAACTCCCCGTACTTCTCGGCGCAGCGGCGATCGTCGTCGATTTGGCGCGGGATGAGCAGAGTCATGTAGTAGAGCGGGTAGAGCCATGGAGCGATGTGGGTTGGATAGCCTAAGGCCAGCGCGAGGCCGATCGCCATCAGGAACTCGCCCAGATAGTTCACGTGGCGTGAGACGCCCCAGAATCCGTTGACGAGGAGTTTGTGTTTGCCGTCGGTCAGGACTTCGGGTGCGAGCCCGAGGAACTTTGCGGTTGGGTCTCGCTTGAATGTGTACTTCTGCATGTTCGCGCCGCGTGCGAGCGACCAGCCTGCGAAGAAGACGAGTGCGGCGGCTGCGAGGACGGCTGTTGGCGTTTGCGGGTTCGGCAGTTCCGCCGTCGACCATAAGCCGATCACGTAGAAATACGGGTAGAACAGCAGGCATCCCCAGCCGAGCTTGAAGCCCATGCGCTCGGCGAAGAAGTCATAGGTGTAGAGGTGCACGCGTTCGAAGAAGAGGTATTCGGTCAGGAAGAACGTGAAGAGCGCGGCGTAGAGCATGACGCCGGGCGAGGGATCGCCGGGGTACGTCAGAACGTGGTGTGCTGCGAACGAGTAGATGTTGAGGCCCAGCATCGTCGCGCCGACCATGTAGAGCCACATCTTCGCGTCGATGCGTCCGCCTAGCCATTGCGGGTTCGGCGCGCGGCCTAGGAAGAGGTCGGCGAGCAGGCCCTTGCCCGTTGGCTGTTCCGGCAGAACGACGGCTGCCGTGAACAGAAGACCGAAGATGCACGCGCCGGCCAAGCCCTCCCAACGTGTCGTCCAGAAGAAGTCCCACGCGAGCCAGCCTTGCGAACAGGCGAGCGCCCAGAGTGCGATCGTGAGCGCGAAGACGATGAGGCCGTTCAGGCGATAGCGGTGGGGATTTCCCGTCGCGGGATCGATGACGTAGCCGTCGACAGTCTGCGCGGGCACGATGAGATGCAGCAGTGTCACGAGCGCATACACGGCAAGCGGCGCGAGGAAACCTTCGAGCGTCATGCGAGGTCCTTCGTTGAGCGGGCAAAGATGCCGATGGCCGTGCGGCGCGGGATTAGGCGGCCGAGCGCGAAGCGGGCGATCCGGTTGACGGCTCCGGGTACCACGACAGGACCCTTGCCCAACGCGTCGAGCGTTTGGTTCGCCACGTCCTTCGCGTCGAGCGTGCCGGGTGCGTCTTTGCCGGCGGCTTTCGCGTAGCCCGGTGTGCGGATGGCGCCGGCCGTGGAAACGACGACATCGACGCCGTGCGGTTTGAGTTCGGCCCAAAGGCTCTCGCCGAGCACGATGTTGAACGCTTTCGATGCGGCGTAAGTCGCGATGCGCGGCGCGCCTTGGTAGCCCGCGAGCGAGGACATCAAGACGATGCCGCCGCGGCCGCGCGCGACCATCGTGGGCGCGAGTGTGCGCGCGAAGACGAGTGGCCCGCGGATGTTCACGTCGATGACGCGGGGGAGGTCGCCCACCGGGCGACTCACGAACTCGCCGACGGGCGCGTGGGCGGCGTTGTAGACGGCGAGGCCGATGTCGAGATTTGCCGTCAGTGCGTCGAGCGCGTCCGGAAGGTCGGCGCGCGCGAGGTCGAACGCTTCCGTTCGGACTTCAATGTTGGTGCCTTTGCGCACTTCGTCGGCGACGCGGAGCAGGTGGTCCACTCTGCGCGCGAGGAGCAGCACGTTCAGACCGCGTGCGGCGAGTGCCGCCGCGAACGCAGCGCCGAGGCCCTCAGATGCACCGGCGACGATGCCCCAAGGGCCGTATTTGGACGCGAAGGGAGAGGGGGCGCTGGGTTTGTTCACTGCGGGCAGGTCTCTCAGCTTCGTCGAAAGCAAGGTACAGCAATTCGCCGACGGCCAAGGGTGGGATTGCATGGGTGGCTTTTCTTTGCCGTCAACTGACACTAGCTTGCCGCCTCTAATCGGGAGTGAGCAATGGTGTACAAAGGCGAGTGCTTCTGCGGTGCGGTGAAAATTGAAGCCGCGGGCGAACCCGAGGGTATGGGTTATTGCCATTGCCGCTCGTGCCGTTCGTGGTCAGGTGGGCCCTTGAACGCCTTCACATTGTGGAAGCCGGAGACCGTAAAGATTACCGCCGGCAAAGAGCAGGTGGCGACCTACAACAAGACGCCGATTAGCGATCGAAAGTACTGCGCGAAGTGTGGGGGGCATCTGATGACGAACCACCCGACACTCGGCGTCGTCGATGTGTTCTCTGCAACACTGCCAACGCTCGCCTTCAAGCCTGGCCTTCATATCAACTACGCCGAAACCGTGCTGCCGATGAAGGACGGGCTGCCGAAGTTCAAGGATTTCCCGTCTGCGTTTGGCGGTTCGGATGAGCAAGTGCCGGAATAGGGTCGAGCAGTACCGGAGACGAACGCCGTTCATCCCGTTCAAGGCGCGCGGCGGAGGGTTTGGTTTAACTCCTGCGGCTCAAGCGGTTCGCCGCGGCGGGCTTTGTAGGCGAGGTGGTTTTCCAGCACGCGCATCACGTAGTTGCGGGTTTCGTCGAAGGGGATGGCTTCGATCCAGTCGATGACATCGACCTTCGGATCGCGTGGATCGCCATGTGCGGTGGTCCAACCCAAGACGCGCGCTTTGCCTGCGTTGTAGCCGGCGATGGTTAGAACCCAAGAACCGTTTAGGCCGTCGAGTAGGTCCTTCACGTGATAGCAGCCAAGCGCCAGATTGGTTTCGGGCTTGTGCAGGTCGTTCGCGCCGGCATAGGGGAGGCCGTAACGCCTCGCCACATCCTGGGCGGTGGAGGGCAAGAGCTGCAGCAGGCCGCGCGCGTTTGCGCCGCTGACGGCGGCCGGATCGAACTCGCTCTCTTGCCGGATCAGCGCGAGGATGAGGGCGGGCGGAACGCCGGCTGCGATACAGGCCGCGGGCAGGTCGATCAGCGGATAGAGCTGGTCCGGCCGCGAGGTGCCCAAGGTCTGCGCCTTCTTCGCGCTGCGCAGTGCGCCGTACGTATTGCCCAGCTTCGACAGGCGCGCGCTCAGCGTCGTCGCGCAAGCCGATGACTGGCAACCGTCGATAGCCGCGTTCGCGAACGCGTTGGCGCGGCGGATGTCGCCGATGAGCATCAGCGTCGCGGCGGCTTGGACGAGTTCTTCGATGTTCTCAGCGGCGGCAGTGCTTGTCGGTTTGGGCGTCGGGCTCACGGCGGCGGGCAGGTTCGGCAGCATTTCGAACGCGAGACGGCCATAGAATGCCGCCGGTTCCGCCGCAGCGGCGGCGAGCGATTGTCGCGCCTTCTTGTCCTCGTCGCGCGCTTTCAGCGCCAGCCCTTTCCAATAGGCCGCGCGGGCGCGCGTGATGGGCGACCGCGCTGCTGCCTCGAGATTCTGGAAGTGAACCAGCGCTTTTTTCGGCTCGTCGATATCGCGCAACGCGATCCAACCGGCGAGGAACTCCGCATCCAGATATGCCACGATGTTGGTATCGGCGGTGAGGCGCGTGCGCGACGCCAGCTTGTAGGCGGTATCGTGCTCGCCGGCATCGCGCGCGGTGCGGGCTTGGAGATTGTGTTCGCTCCACCAGGCTTGCGCGTACGCCGGCGGTGGCGCGGCGGTTTCGGCTGCCTTCATCAGCAGCGACCAGGCTTCCTCTGGCTTGCCTGCCTTCCGCTGACGAACGGCTTCATCATAGAGGAGGCTCGCGGCCCACGCTGGCGTTGGCGCGCCGTCCACAGCGTCGTCGAGGTCGACTTCGGTACCTGACTGGATGTTGGCCCGCGCGCTCACCACGGCTTGCAGCTTCGGCGGTAGCAGGGTCACGAGTTCGCGCGCGACGCCGACATTCCGATTCCACAATGCCGCGTCGGCGCGCGCGAGGTGATCGTTGTCGGGCAGCGGCGCCAGGGTCGCGCTCGCCCAGTCTTGGTAGTCGGCAAGGCTCAACGTGAGGGCGAGCCAGCAACGCTTGATGCCGGAAAGTGCCTCAGGCTTTTGTTCGTGCGCGAGTAGGAACTTGGCCCAAGAGAGGCAGCCTGCACTTGTGCGGGGCTGGCGGGCCTTGAACCACGCAGGGCCTTTCGTTTCGATCAGTGCACCGTCGAGGAGCATTTCTTCGCCGCGCTGTACGATCGGCGAGCGTCCGGGCCAGTTCGCGTGCGCGCCAAGAAAGGCGTCTATCTCGTCAAAGGTCGCGCCGGAGGCCGGCGACGACACATAGCGCCATTGCACGAGGTCGCGCACGGCGGCCGGCTGCTTCTCCGCGATGGCCTTTGCGCCGGCCCAGTCCTTGGCATCCTGTGCCGCAAAGGCTTTGGTGAGCGCTTCCAGTTCCCTTGCGCTGGGCACCGTTTCGGTGGCGTGGGGCACGGCCGGGAACACAGCGGCGGCGATCGCCAACAACAGAGCAGCGAGGCGGGTTGAAGTCCGGGCACGGCGGGTCGGCCTGATTTTGTTCAAGTGGGTCGAGCTCATCTTGGCCGGGGTGATACGCCTCAAGAATGGACTGTGGACGGACGGGAGGCAAGCTGGCGCGAGCGGGCCGCGCGGGTGGCCTCACGCGCGCCGTAGCGCCGGGTTGATCGCAAGCGAGGCGCCGGCGGCGTTGCCTGCTTCGAAGGCGTCGGGGGACACCATGCGGCTGGAGGCGCGCGACGTGCGCAGGTTTAGATGGAGTTTGCCGAGTTCAACGTCGACGACCGCGGTTTTCAAGACGAACAAGCTGCGGCCGGTGCCGGCGTTCGCGGCATCGCGCGCATCCTTCATGGCGATCAGCTTTTCAGCAATAGAGTTCACCATGCCGAACGTGAACGACGAATTCGCCAAGTGGCGTTCGTTGTGGCGGAAGCGTTGATAGGCCTTCGAGGTCTTGTAGCGGCCGAGTTCGTTGCGTACGGCGCCGTCGATCAGTTCGGTCAGATAGTGCGCGACCTCGACGTCCGAACGCAGGCCGAAGAACACGTAGCGCGCCTCGCCGGCTCCGTTCCTTTCGCGCCACACGCGGCAGTCGCAAAAGCGCGCGATCGCACCGACGCAGCCGTCGAGCGGTACGCGTTTCTTGCGAAACGTCTCGAACTCGCGCTTCTCGCACGCCGACTCGCGGATTTCGACGTCGCTAAGCGATAGGTCGTAGCGGTCGAGCAATTCCGCCACCTTCGCCGCCGCGGACAACGCCTCGCTTTCCGTACAGCCATTGTCGACGGTCTTCGCGCGAAGGGCCTGGATGCGGGATTTTAGGCCGTCAAGTTGAACGCTCATCCTACCGCCATCGCATCGTGCCCCGTGGAATCGTCCGGTATGCGTAGCACATGACGGTTCGCCCGGGCGGTATGGTGTGCGCCATGTCGCGCGGTGCGCGCCATGTCGCTGGGCGATCTTGGCGCTCGGTGGTGTGGCGTCTGGCGACGAATAGCTGCGGAGAAGCCTGGGAGCGCGGGCGCCCCGCCCCTCTTACTTCCGGGGACCGTCGGCATCCCTGCCGGCCCTTGGCTGACTATCCACTACACAAAGAGCGGGCTGGAAGCCGGCGGCACCAGGAAGAGCGGGCCGGGCGCCCGCGCTCTCAGGCTGTGCCTTGACTTTTTTAACTTAACTTGATATCGTTTTTTCTTATTCTGCGTGTTTGGCCGTTGCGGCGAGCGCGTTCAACCCGGTACAAGTAACGTCGCTGTAACGGCATTTTTTGGTGGAAGGCCGCCATTGTAACGCCGTAACGTCTGAATTGAATGTGTTTTTGTGCATTCGCTTGGTGCGAGACGCATTTTATCACCCGCTACGGCGCGTGCGTTCAGGCCGCTACAAGTAGCGGCGATGTAGCACCGAAGTAGCGGCGTTTTTGGCTTAAGTCTGCGGATGTAGCGGTGTAGCGGCTGTTTTGAACATGTTTTCGTACATTTCAATCGCGCAGGAGGTCGTTGATGCTTGTTTTCGAGCGCGTGCGTTCGTCGACGGTCTTCACGATCACCGCGCAATAGAGGGACGGTTTGCCGGGGGCGCCGGGGAGTGTACCTGCGACGACGACGGAGTACGGCGGTACGCGGCCTTGGTGGATTTGGCCGGTGGCGCGGTCGACGATTTTTGTCGAAGCGCCGATGAAGACGCCCATGCCGATCACCGCACCTTCGCCGACGATCACGCCTTCGGCGACTTCGCTGCGCGCACCCACGAAGCAGTTGTCTTCGATGATGACGGGGTTCGCTTGCAACGGTTCCAACACGCCGCCGAGGCCCGTGCCGCCGGAGATGTGGCAGTTCTTGCCCACTTGCGCGCAGGAGCCGACCGTTGCCCAGGTGTCGATCATCGTGCCTTCGCCCACATTGGCGCCGACATTGATGAAGCAGGGCATCAACACCGCGCCGCGCGCGACGTGGGCGGAGTAGCGCACGATCGCGGAGGGCACGGCGCGGAAGCCCGCACGGGCGAAGTCTTCGGCCGACCAATTCGCGAATTTCGAGGGCACTTTGTCGTACCAATGCGCGCCGCCCGGGCCGCCGGGGATCGGCTCCATCGGATTCAGGCGGAACGAGAGCAGGACCGCCTTCTTGATCCACTGATGCGTGTGCCATTCGCCGCCGGTTTTTTCCGCGACGCGGAATTCGCCCGCATCGAGCGCGGCCAGCGTTTCTTCGATTGCCTTTCGCGGCGCGCCATGCGTCGCCGGCGAGATCGTGTCGCGCGCTTCCCAGGCTTCGTCGATCGTCAGTTGCAGTTTGGTCCAGCTCATGGGGCAGCCTTCAAGCGAATGGTGGTCAAGAATTTGGCGAGGTCTTCGGTGCGGTGGTGCACGTGCGGCGCGTCGGCCGGTGCGTCACCCCAGCCGCGGACGGCTGGGTCCGCATGGCCGTCTGCGCTGCGCACTAGCACTGTCGTCATACCCAACGCGTGCGCGGGTGCCAAGTTGCGATCGAGGTCTTCGAACATCGCCGCGCGTTTCGGGTCGATTTTGTGCTTGGTCACGAAGCGTTCGAACGTCTCGAGTTTTGGCTTCGGTATGAAGCCGGCGTGGACGATGTCGAATATGTCTTCTACGTGGTCGTGGATGCCGATGCGATCGAGCACGCGTTTGGCGTGGAAAACCGTGCCGTTCGTGAAGACGAGGCGGCGGCCGGGGAGGCGTTGGAGTGCGTCCGCCAACGCTTCGTTCGGGGCTAAGACGGAGACGTCGATATCGTGCACGAAGTTCAGGAACTCTTCGGGCTTGACGCCGTTCACTTGCATGAGGCCCGACAGCGTCGTGCCGTGGTCGCGGTAATACTGCTTTTGCAGGCGGTAGGCTTCGTCGCCGTCGACGTTCAGGAGCTCGCCGATGAAGGCGCGCATCTTGACGTCGATCTGGGCGAACAGATTGCAGGACGGCGGATAGAGCGTGTTGTCGAGGTCGAAGACCCAAACGTCGATGGCGCTGAAGTCGGGCGAGGTTTGGGTCATGTGCGGTGGCGGAATAGCGCGACGGACGGCCTCATCGCAACCTAATGTTAACCAGTTCGGGAAAAGCGGCCTTAAAGGGCGCGGGCGTAGGCTTTGATTGGGTAACCGGTGGTGACGCCATGCTGAAGCGGATGCTGAGCGATATGGGTGCGCGCGAAACGCGGCCCGGTAAAATGTCCTATGCGGAGGCGCGCGCCTCGTTGGAGCGGCATGCGCACGAGGCGCGGTTGTTCCTCGCGGCGCGGGCAGATGTGGAGCCCGAGATCCTCTACTACCTCGCGGGCGACGAGACGGCGGACGTGCGCCGGCTGGTGGCTGCGAACCCCAGCACACCGCAGCAAGCGAACAAGATACTCGCGGGCGATGGCGACGAGGAGGTGCGCTATGCGCTGGCATGCAAGGTTGGGCGGCAGGTTGCCGATCCGGCGTCCGAGTTGACGCCGCGTTCGCACGCGCTCGCAATCGAAGTGGCAGAGCGGCTTGCGCACGATATTTCGGCGCGGGTTCGCACGGCACTGGCGCTTACTGGCGCGCGCGTGCACTGACTATTGCGACGCGTCCTTGCGGGCTGCGAATTCGAAGGTCAGGCCGGGGCGGTCACCGGTGTCGATTTCGAGGAAGCCGGTGCTCTTGAGACTGCGTCCCTGGCAGTCGCTGGAGTCTTCGATGTCGAACGTGGCGTCGCGGGTGCAGAATTGCTTTGTGCCGCCCCAAGATTCGGCGACGCCTTCGGCGCGATCGGCGGCGGCAAACGCGTAGACGTAGCGTTCGGTCAAGCGGTCTTTGATGACCTTCTCGCATTGGCCGGGCTGAAGGCGCCACCAGCCCATCGAGCGCTTCTTGCCTTGGCTTTCGATGCCCAGTGCCGAGAAGATGATGTCCTGCGTGCGGTTGCAGAAGGTGAGGCCCGCACTTGCTTGGTTCTTGGCGGCTTCGGCGAGCAGCTTATTGTAGAGGCCAGCGGCGTCGCTCATCGCGACGGCAAGCGCAGTGCGGACTTGCCCTAAGGCTTCGGCGAACTTGGGACCGGGCACGCCGTCGATCGTGCCCTCGAAGCGGCCGAGGTCGGCGAGTAGGCGCTGCAGGCCTGCGACGCGCGCTTGGTCGAGCGACTTGAAGCCCGGCGTTTCGGTGAGCGTGGTCGTCCAGGCGGTCTTGCCTTCGGTGTCGACGCGAGCGAAGCCTTGCGCCTCATAGCCGGGGCCGCATTGGTCGCTGCCGTCGCTCGTCGCCTGGAACGTACCCTTGCCAGTGCAGAGCGTCTGCGAGCCGCCCCAGGTGCGGATGGAGCCCGAGTGGGCGAACGACGAGCGGGCGAACGTGTAGAACGTCGGCTGCTTCAGTTCGCCCTTGATCACGACGCGGCATTCGCCAGCGGGTACGATCCACCAGCCGCGTGTCGAGAGCAGCCCGCCGTTGCGGATGCCAACGGCAATCGATAGGGCGTAGGAGGTGCGGTTGCAGAATGAGTAATCAGCCTTCGCGTTGCGGGCGGGGCGTTCCGGCTGCAGGTTGCCGACGCCCGGGATGGGCTTCGACGCGACCGTGTCGGCGGGAGCGCTACCCGGCGCAGAGACCACGCGCGATCTCGGCGGGCGCGGGGTCGTGGGTTTTGGGGTCTGCTGACGAAGTTCGGTGCCCGGCGTCATCGGCATCACGACCGGGCGCGGCGTTGTGGTCGGTGGCGGCGCTTCCTCAGAGGGCGCGGGTTGGGCGTGCGCAGCTGCGCTTACCAGCGCCAGCACGATAGCCATCGACAGCGCGAACGGACGCAACGGAACGAGCAAACTCAAGTCCTTGAAAACGCGAGGCTTAACCCTTGACGATCATGGTGCCTGCGCCGTGCTCTGTAAACAGTTCGATGAGCAGGACATGTTGAACGCGGCCGTCGAGAATGACCGCGGCGCGCACGCCGCGTTCGGCCGCATCGATGCAGGTTTCGACCTTGGGAATCATGCCGCCGGAGATTGTGCCGTCCTTGATCAGCGCGCGCGCCTCGGTTGTGGTTAGGCGTTCGATCAAGTTCCCGTTGCGATCCATGACACCTGGGACATCGGTCAGGAGCAGCATACGGTCGGCCTTGAGCGCGCCGGCGACGGCGCCTGCAACCGTGTCGGCGTTGATGTTGTAAGTCTCGCCGGCGCGGCCGACCCCGATGGGGGCGATGACGGCCACCATGTCGGAGCGCACGATCGTTTGGACGACTTCGATGTTGACCTCTTCGGGTTCGCCGACGAAGCCCAAGTCGACGGTTTCGTCCTTGCCGGTTGTGGGGTTGCGGCGCGTCTTCAACAGCTTCTTGGCGACGATCATTTGACCGTCCTTGCCGGACACGCCAACGGCCTTGCCGCCCGCGTTGTTGATGGCGGAGACGATCTGCTTGTTGACGGTGCCGGTGAGGACCATCTCGACGACGTCGATCGCGGCTTGATCGGTGACGCGCAGGCCGTCGACGAACGACGACTTGATCTCCAGCCGTTTCAGCATCGCGCCGATCTGCGGGCCGCCGCCGTGGACGACGACGGGATCGATGCCGGTTTGGCGCATGAGGACGATGTCTTGCGCGAAGTGGTTGGCGACGCCTTCTTCGCCCATCGCGTTGCCGCCGTATTTCACCACCACCGTCTTTTGGTCGTAGCGCAGGATGTAAGGCAACGCTTCGGTCAACACGCGCGCGGTCGCGCGCCACTTCGCCAGTTGGCGAAGATTTTGGATGCGTTCGTCCTTGCCTTGGAAGGTCGGGTCGTCGGGTCCGGAACTCATGCGTGCCCTGGAGTGCTAGCGGCGCGCCTTATAGACTGTTTCGGCGAGGTTCGCGAGATGGACCCTGAGTTCGGGTAGGCCCTTTTTGGTATCCGCGGATGTGGCGATGACGTCAGGATGGGCGGCGGTGTGGGCCTTCGCCACCGCGGTCACCGCGTTAACTGCTTCGGCAATTTGGCTATCGTTCAGCTTATCGGTCTTGGTCAGGACGACGAGGAACGAGGCTGCAGCTTCGTCCAGGATCTCCATCATCGTGCGGTCGTTGTCGTTCGCGCCGTGGCGCGCGTCGACGAGGAGGCAGACGCGGCGCAGCTGCGGACGGCCGCGTAGATAGGCTTCGATCAGGCGGCGCCAGTCGGCCGACATCGCTTTCGAGACGCGCGCGAAGCCGTAGCCGGGCAGGTCGGCGAGCGTCAGGCGTCCGCCCAAATCGAACAGGTTGATCTCGCGCGTGCGGCCCGGCGTGTTCGACACGCGGGCCAGCGTCTTGCGGTTCGTGAGAGCGTTCAAGAGGCTCGACTTGCCGACATTCGAGCGGCCGGCGAAGGCGACCTCCGGCAGCTTCGTCGGCGGCAGGTCTTCGAACGCGCGCACGGGCCTTATGAACTTGCACTCTTGCGTGAACAAAAGCTGGCCGTGCCTGAGTGCGCCCCGGCCCGGCGTCATTCGCCGGGCGCGCCGCGTTTATCGGGTTGGCCCAGCGCCTTCTTCGCCCATGCCGGCAGCTTGATGTTGATATCGACCGGCACGTTGAGGCGGCGCATGATCAGGTACTGTTGCCCGATCGAGAGCACGTTGTTCACCGTCCAGTAGACGACGAGCCCTGCCGGGAACTGCGCCATCAGATAGGTGAACATCGGCGGCATGATCGTCATCATCTGCTGCTGCACGGGATCGGTTGCCGGCGGGCTCAACTTCATCTGGAACCACATCGTCAGACCCATCAGCACCGGCCAGACGCCGACTTGCAGCCAAGACGGCAACACAAACGGAAGCAACCCGAACAGGTTGAAGAGCGAGGTCGGGTCGGCGGCAGCCAAGTCCTGGATCCAACCGAAGAACGGCGCGTGGCGCATTTCGATCGTGACGAACAGCACCTTGTAGAGCGAGAAGAACACCGGAATTTGGATCAGGATCGGCAGGCAACCCATCATGGGATTGATGTGTTCGCGCTGGAACAGAGCGAGTTGTTCCTGTTGCAGCTTAAGCCGGTCGTCCTTGTAGCGTTCCTGAAGCTCTTTGATTTGCGGCTGCACTTTCTTCATCTTGGTCATCGACTCGTACGAGCGATTGGCCAACGGGAAGAAGATAATTTTGACCAAGATCGTGAACAGGATGATCGCGATGCCGAAGTTGCCGACGAGCTTATTCAGCCAGTCGATGCCCTTGAACATCCAATACGTGATGATAGAGAACCAGCCCCAGTCCATCGTCATGTCGAAGCGGTCGATGCCGAACTGCTTCTGATAGCCCTCGATCAGCGAAACCACTTTGGCGCCGGCGAACACGTTGTGCGTGACCGTCGTGGAGGCGCCGGCGGCGATGTTGCGGGGGCCAAGCAGATAGTCGGCGCGGAATAGTTCACTCGCACCTTGCTTGAGGCGCGAGAAGCGGCCGGTGAATTTCTCTTTTTGCGGCGGGACGATCGTCGCGATCCAGTATTTGTCCGTGATGCCGAGCCAACCTCCGGTGCTGTCGAGCTTAAACTCGCCCTTTTCGAACTCGCGCGCCTCGGCGTAGGTCGTTTTGTTTTGCAAGATGCCTTGCAGGACGCCGAGCAAGCCTTCGTGGATCAGCCAGTTGGCTTCGTGTTTCGGTTCGCCGTCGCGGGTGACCATCGCGTACGGGTAGAGCGTGACGGGCGTTGCCGCCGCGTTCTCGACCTTGTCCGTGATCGTGAACATGTAGTTCGCGTCGAGCGCGATCGTGCGCGTGAACTTCAGGCCTTGGCCGTTGTCCCAGGTGAGCGTTACAGGCGTTCCGGCGGTCAGCTTGTTGCTCGACGCCGTCCAAACCGTATTCGCGTCCGGGACGGCGGTCGCGGAGCCCGGCGCTTGCGACCAGCCGATTTCTGCGAACGTCGCACCGGTTGTGCCGCTGGGGGCGAGGAACACGATCTCAGGGCTTTTCGGGTCGATCGTTTCGTGGTAGTCGCGCAGGCGCAGATCGTCGATGACCGCACCGGTTAGCTTGATGG
>JABFRX010000039.1 GCA_013140995.1 Alphaproteobacteria bacterium
TTGCCGCCCATTCCATGGGCGGCAATGTTTTGCTGCGCTACTTGCATGACTTCCCGCACGAGTTCGATTGCGCCGTTCTGACCGCACCGATGCTGGCCGTGAAGACCGCGCCATATCCGCCGTGGTTCGCCCGCGCCATGGCGACGGCATCGACCGCGGCCGGTCAGCACAGCGCGTTCGTCTTCGGTGGCGCAAAGCAAGACCCGTTCGCGCAAGCCTTCGAAACGAACGGCGTCACGACGGACAAAAGCCGCTTCGACCGCTGCATGGCCTGCATCAAAGCCGAACCCAGGCTTGCCCTCGGTGCCCCTACCTTCGGTTGGCTTGAAGCCGCCTACCGCTCGATGGAACTCGTCGCCAGCGAAGAGTTCGCCCACGGCATCGAAACGCCGGTTCTGCTCATCGGCGCAGCGCACGATCAGCTGGTGCATCCCGGCGCGGACCTCACGCTCATCACCCGCATCAAACGCGGCATGTATGTGATGCTGAAGGCCGAGCACGAAATCATGATGGAGCGCGACGATATCCGTGGCGCGTTCTGGGCCTGCTTCGATCCGTTCGTGCGGGGCCTAACACCCGTCGCTCAACGCGCGACAGCCGCAGCCAGAACTTCGCAAACCGCGGCGTGAAGCGATGCGTCGCCGCAAGCGACGACTTGGCCGCCGTCCATCGCGGGCTTTCCGTCCCAGGTGGTGACCACACCCCCCGCGTTCTCGATGATCGGGATCAGCGCCTGGATATCCCAGGCCTTCAGCGACGCCTCGACGATGACGTCGATGAAGCCCATCGCAAGCAAACCGTACGCATAGCAATCGCCGCCAAAGCGCGTCAGCTTTGCGCGGGTAGACAAGGCCCAGAACGCCCGTCGTTCGGCGTCGTCGAAATAGCCCACCGGCGACGTCGTCGTCAGAACTGCGTCTTTCAAAGAATGGCAAGGTCTCGTCCGCAGCACAGCCGAAGGCCCGCGCCCGTCGCTAAACGTCGTGACGCCGTTCGCGGCAACCCACCGTTCGCGCGTGTAGGGCTGATCGAGCACGCCCACGACCGGACGTGACCGGTCGTTCAGCGCAATCAACGTTCCCCACTGCGCCATACCGCACACGAAGGCGCGGGTGCCGTCGATCGGATCGATCACCCAGGTCAGCGCCGACGATCCCGCGTGTGCCCCGTGCTCTTCGCCCAAGACACCGTGATCGGGATAGCGTTGTCTAATCGCCGCAACAATAACGGCTTCGCCCTCGCGGTCGGCCGCAGTCACGGGATCGAACCCGCCGCCATCCAGCTTATTGTCGACGGCGATGCCCGCACGAAAATACGGGAGGATCGTGCTTCCCGACAAATCGGCAAGCTCCTCCGCGAACTTCGCGAACTCGGAAATCTGCGCGGACGAAAGGGTTGCGGTCATGCGCGACATGTCGCGGACCGCAACGCCCGTGTCAATCCGATGCCAGCCTAGGCCCGCGGGCTATGGCTTTCCGACGAACTGCTCAACGCCTTGGCGAGTTCGAGCAACCGCCTGCGCGGTCCCTCGTCCAGGCCGTAATAGGCGCGGACCAAATCCATGGTCTCTTTGTTTTGCAGCAAGCCGTCGTCGGCCATCGCCGCGGCGTCTTTGTCGCCTGCAAGTCCTTCAAAGAAGAACGACACCGGCATATCCAACGCACGCGCCAAATCCCAGAGGCGCGAGGCCGAAATGCGGTTCGCACCGCTCTCGTATTTTTGAATCTGTTGGAAACGAATCCCAACCGCCAGCGCCAATTGCTGTTGCGTCATCCCCAGTAGCCAGCGGCGATGGCGCACGCGCTGACCGATATGCAAATCTACAGGGTTCTTCACGAGCCTTCCCCCAATGCTTCGCGACGACCGGAATTTCCGATCTCGAACGTCCCATCTTTAAGTCTAAACGCACCACGTGCAACCAAAAGTTGGGACTTATTCCCAATCACCACCAAGAACAGATAAGTGAATTAAAACAATCTGTTAGGATTTGAAGTGAAGTCGCGCATGAGCCGAAATTGGCAGGGAACCGTGCAAACTGCACACAGTGTTGCAAAAGAGGAACGTTACGTCTCGGAAGCACTAGCCTTCGCGTACTTCTTCCGGTCGTTCGGATCCAGCCAGCGCTTGCGCAAGCGGATCGACTTCGGCGTCACCTCGACCAACTCGTCGTCGCCGATATAAGCGATGGCCTGCTCCAGCGTGAGGATCTTCGGCGGCGTTAACCGAACCGCTTCGTCCTTGCCCGAGGCGCGGAAGTTCGTGAGTTGCTTGGCCTTCAGCGCGTTGACGTCCAGGTCGTTCTCCCGGCTGTGCTCGCCGATGATCATCCCCTGATACACCTTGGTGCCGGATTCGATGAACATGAAGCCGCGCTCTTCAAGGTACCAAAGCGCATAGGTCTGCGCTTCGCCGTCGCGATCCGCGACCAGAACGCCGACGCGGCGCCCCTCGATCGCGCCGCGATGCGGGCCGAATTGATGGAACACGCGGTTCATGATCCCGGTGCCGCGCGTGTCGGTCAGGAATTGGCCATGATAGCCGATCAAGCCGCGCGCCGGCGCGTAGAACGTGAGACGCGTCTTGCCGCCGCCCGACGGCCGCATGTCGGTCATCTCGCCTTTGCGATTGCTCATCGCCTCGATCACGACGCCGGAATAGGCATCGTCCACGTCGATGATGACTTCCTCGATCGGCTCAAGCTTCTCGCCCTTTTCGCCCTCGCGGAACAGCACGCGCGGCCGCGAAATCGAGAGCTCGAAACCTTCGCGCCGCATCGTCTCGATCAAGACGCCAAGCTGCAGCTCGCCGCGGCCCGCCACTTCGAAGGCGTCGGCGTTTTCGGTTTCCTTCACCTTGATCGTGACGTTGCTCTCGGCCTCACGGAACAAGCGTTCGCGAATGACGCGGCTCTGAACCTTTTGCCCTTCGCGCCCCGCGTAAGGGGAATCATTGATGCCAAGCGTGATCGCAATGGTCGGCGGATCGATCGGATTGGCCGGGATCGGAGCCATAACCTCAGGATCGCACAGCGTATCGGCGACCGTCGCCTCGACAAGCCCCGCAATCGCCACGATGTCGCCGGCACCGGCTTCGTCCACCGGAACGCGCTGAAGCCCGCGGAACGCCAGCACTTTTGTGATGCGCCCACGCTCGACAAGCGTGCCGTCGCGCGACAGTGCCTTGATCGTCCGGTTCGCCTGCACGATGCCGGACTCGATACGCCCTGTTAGAATGCGCCCGAGATAAGGGTCGGCCTGCATCACGCGCACCAACATCGAGAACGGCTGATCCGCGGTCCCCTTCACGGCGATCGCGGGCGGCGGCACGTGCGAAATGATCGTCTCGAACAGCGGCGTCAGGTCTTTGCGCTCGTCCTTCTCCAGATCGCGCACGGCCCAGCCCGAACGCCCGCTCGCATAAAGCGTCGGGAAGTCCAGCTGATCGTCGGTCGCATCGAGCACGGCGAATAGGTCGAAGACGTCCGTATGAATCTCGTGGGCCCGCGCGTCCTGCCGGTCGATCTTGTTGACGACGACAATGGGCTTGAGCCCTAGTTTCAGCGCCTTCGAAGTCACAAATTTCGTCTGCGGCATCGCTCCTTCGGCGGCGTCCACCAGCAGCACCACGCCGTCCACCATCGACAGGATGCGCTCGACCTCGCCGCCGAAGTCGGCATGGCCCGGCGTGTCGATAATGTTGATCCGCGTGCCGTGCCACTCGACGCTCGTGCACTTGGCCAGGATCGTAATCCCGCGCTCGCGCTCCAGCTCGTTCGAATCCATCGCGCGCTCGGCCACCTGCTGGTTCTCGCGGAACGTTCCGCTTTGCTTCAGCAGTTGATCGACGAGCGTCGTCTTCCCATGGTCGACATGGGCGATAATGGCGATATTGCGCAGGTTCATCGGGGGTTTCGTGATTGGCGCTTTCAAGCGCGTGAGGGCGGGGTATAGCCACTGCTCCACCCCCCGGCAAGGCGCCAAACCCGCGCGAAAAGACGCGCCTTTAACCCCGCGCTAAGGCTTTGCTGGGGCGATTCTTAAGCGATTGCCCCTAGGCTGGTCGTTCTTGGACCTGGCCCGGAAATGATCGCAATCGCACCGATCCATGACGCCGACCGCTGGCTGAAAGCCAGACTCGACCTCGTCGTGGCGTCGCTGCCGATGGGGGCTGTGATCAACCCGATTTGGGCGGCGCTGTTCATGATCCCGTTTGGCGGTGCGTTTCCGGCGTTCGGCGTCGTGCCGATGCCGGCCTTGCTGGCAGTCGTGTGCGTGCACTTTCTGACGTCGGTGATGGCACTCGCGATCCACACCTGGTCGCCGAAAGCCAACCCGCCGCCACGCCGCCTGTTGACGGTGCTCCTGGCGTTCCAGACGGCCGCCGCTTCGTCGTGGGCGCTGACGGCGATGCTGTGCTGGGTCGAAGGCAACGATGCAAACAACACGCTCGTCACCCTGATCGTCATCGCGAACATGTGGGCCTTGGTGCTCACCCGCGGTTACCACGCAGCACTATTTGGGATCGGACTCGGCGTTTTACTGGCGTCGAGTTGGCTGCTCTCGATCGTCAGCGAAGGCCAAGCGGCTTCGCTCTTTGTCTTCATCACGCCGATCTTCGCCGCCTATGCCTGGTTCATGGGCGCCTCCTCGCGCGACCGCACAACGGAACTGTTGCGCTCGCGCTTCGCCCTGGAAGACACGACGAATGCCCTCGAGGCGGCGCGTGCCGACGCGGTTGCTCAGACGCGCGAAGTCGAAGCGGCCAGCGCCTCGAAGTCCGCCTTCGTCGCGAACATGAGCCACGAACTCAGAACGCCGCTGAACGCTATCTTGGGCTTTGCGGAAATGATCGAAGCCGCCGCCGTCGGTCCCGACATTTCGCAACAATACCGCGGCTACGGCCACGACATCCGCGAGTCCGGCAGCTACTTGCTCACCCTCATCAACGACATGCTCGACGTGGCAAAGATCGAGGCCGGCAAGATGGAACTCGACCGCCAATATCTCGACGGCAAGAACGTGATCGATAGCGCGCTCCGCCTCGTCGCTCATCGCGCAGAGCAGAAGAAGCAGACGTTGAACGCGAGTACCGACACGAACATCACGCCGTTCGCCGACGAACGCGCGTTCAAACAGATCCTAGTCAACCTGCTCTCGAACGCGGTCAAGTTTTCGCCCGAAGGCGGCACGATCGACGTCGCCTGTATGCGCCTCGGTGACGGCGGCGTCCGCCTCACGGTCGGCGACAGCGGCCCCGGCATTCCGGACGACAAGATCGCCAAACTATTCCGCCCTTTCGAACGCGTCGACAACAGCTACGGCAGCGGCGCCGGCGGCACAGGCTTAGGGTTGGCACTCGTGCGCGGCCTCGTGGGTCTGCACGCCGGTCGCGTATGGGTCGAAAACAAATCCTCAGGCGGCCTCCTCGCCCACGTCGAACTCCCTGGCCGCGAACTCCGCGCGGTGGCTTGAGAAGCCTACTTCACCTCGACCCACTCGCCGCTTTCGTGCTCGAGGCGCGTGAGTTTCCCGTGCTCGAAGTCGAAGTGCCAGCCGTGGATACGCAGCGTTCCCGCTTCCAGACGGTCGCGCACCCACGGATATCCGGACAGGTTCATGATACTGTTCTGGATCACGGCATGCTCGGATACGCGGCGCTTCTCGGCCTCGCCCAAAGATTCGAAGTTCGGCGGCAAGAGTTTTAGTGCCGGCGCTGCGACTTCGACCCACGGCTTGAGAAAGTCGTTCTGCGGCAAACCCGAACCGTTGTTGATGAGCGCGTGCACGCCGCCGCAGCGCGCGTGTCCTTTGATAATGATGTCGCTGACCTTGAGCACCTTGATCGCGTACTCCGCGGCCGCGCCGATGGACCGCGGGCCGCCGTCCGGATTGTACGGGGGCACGATGTTCGCGATATTGCGCGCGACGAAGATGGAGCCTGGCGGCGTGTCGAACACCATGCTGGGCGACACGCGGCTGTCGGAGCACGAAATGATGAGAATCTTGGGTTTCTGCCCTTTCGCGGCCAGCTGCTCGAAACGTCTGCGCTGCCGCGCGAACGTGGTGCGATGAAAATTGCGGTAGCCGTCGATCAGCTTGTCGATCGGCGTGCGGCCCCAAAACACGATCCTATCCCCCTGATCGTTTCGGTTTGAATCGTCCATTCGCGTATTCGAGTCCGCGTTCGCTCGCAACCGTCACCCACGCGTGACGACGCACTCCTCCTTCGAGCGAAGCCGATTTGCAACAAAGAATTGCTTTCATTCCCCAAAATCGCGAACGCGATGGAACGCGTGCGCCGTCGGGGCGACTCATGCCGCCAAGGACGCGAGGGGCACTAAGGCGCGATCTCCTGCGCGGCGAGCAAAGCCTTCTGCAGGT
The DNA here is from genome assembly GCA_013140995.1 of Alphaproteobacteria bacterium. Classification (GTDB taxonomy): domain Bacteria; phylum Pseudomonadota; class Alphaproteobacteria; order Micropepsales; family Micropepsaceae; genus SZUA-430. The sequence goes on from JABFRX010000039.1 coordinate 6,381, forward strand.
TCTTGGCCAGCGAAACCGACGGTTTGGTTGTAAGCCCCAACGCCCGAATGACCTGCTCCACGTCGGGCTGCACGTTGCAGAGGATCGTCCGTGTTCCGCGCCGCGCGGCGTCGTCGATGAATTTCTCGAGCGCGGCCACCCCCGAAGCGTCGATCAAGGGAACGTTGCCCATCCGCAGGATGAAGGCCTTGGGCGGCGTTCTGAGCCGCTCCAAAACATCGCCAAGCCGTGCCGCTGCCCCGAAGAAGAAGGGACCGTCGATCCGGAACACCTCGACGTCGTCCGGTATGTCGGTGCGCCGCTCGTACACCGTGCGCTCGCGCGAGTAGTCGTCGACGTCGTCGTCGATCACCTTGGCTGCGGTCGATATTTCGACGGCGTTTGCCATGCGGTGCATGAAGAACAGCGCCGCCAACACGACGCCGACCTCGATCGCGGTCGTAAGGTCGGTGATGAGCGTCAGCACGAACGTCGTGATCAGCACGGCGCGGTCGGCGGGCGGCGCCTTCAACAAGTGCCGGAAGTTCTTCACCTCCGCCATGTTCCAGGCGACGACGACCAGCACCGCGCCGAGGCTCGCCAGCGGGATGAAACTCGCGACCGGCGCCAGCAACAGCAGAAACAGCAAAATGAAGAGCGCGTGCGCGATGCCCGCAACCGGCGAGTAGGCGCCCGCGCGTATGTTGGTGGCCGTCCGCGCGATCGCACCCGTTGCGGGGATCCCGCCGAACAGCGCCGAACCGATGTTGGCCGCACCCTGCGCCACCAACTCGCTATTCGAGCGGTGGCGCCGCCCCGTCATGCCGTCGGCCACGACCGCCGACAACAGCGATTCGACGCCTGCCAGAAACGCGATCGTGAACGCGGACGGCAGCAACTCGCGCACGCGCATCAGTGTGATCTCCGGAAGCTGCGGCATCGGCAACGTGGCGGGCAGCGCCCCGAATCGCGTGCCGATCGTCGTCACCGGAAGTGACAGCGCCCAAACGGCAATCGCACCCACGCCGATCGCGATCAGGAACATGGGCCATTGCGGACGCCAAAGCCTGCAGCCGATGATCGCGGCAAGCGAGGCCATCGCGACCGCAAACGTTGCCGGCTGAAACGTGTCCATCGCCGATGCGTAGGCGTTCCATTTCTCGACGAACTCCGACGGGTTCCGGTCGAGCCGCAGCCCGAACACTTCGGCCACTTGGCTGCTCAGGATGATGAGCGCGATGCCGCTCGTGAACCCGGTGACCACCGGCGTCGGCACGTACTTGACGAACGTTCCAAGCTTCGCGAACCCGGCCAGCATCAGCATGAGGCCCGCCATCAGCGTCGCGAGGACAAGCCCGTCATAGCCGTGCGTCGCGATGACGTTGAACACGACGACGACGAACGCGCCGGTCGGCCCGCCGATCTGAAAGCGGCAGCCGCCGAGCGCGGAGATGAGGAAGCCGGCCACGATCGCGGTGTAGAGGCCGCGATCCGGGGTCGTGTTGCTCGCCACCGCAAGCGCCATCGAGAGCGGCAATGCCACGATGGCGACGGTTAGCCCCGCCACGATATCGGCTCGAAAGCGCGCGAGATCGTAGCCCTCCTCAAGCACGGTCACGAGCTTTGGAACATAGAGCCGCCAATAGGCAGCCCGCGCGCTGATCGCCTCGCGGAGCATGCTGCACCTCAAATCACACGCACGCAATGTAGTACAGCAAAGGCTGAAAGACTTAGCTAACACGCTCCTGCGGCTGCGCCAGGTTCGTCAGGAACTGCCGCGTGCAGACTTCCCACGAGAACGCAGTTGCGAAAGTGCGGCACGTTTCGGGCTTCAGCATCAACGCCCGCCGCGCCGCAACGCCCAAGTCCTCGTCCAAGATACCGACGGTCGTATTGCCGCCGACGATGTCGTTCGGCCCCTGCACCGGATGGGCGGCGACCGGAAGCCCACTGGCCAGCGCCTCCAGCACCACAAGCCCGAACGTGTCTGTGCGTGAGGGGAACACGAACACGTCGCTGGCCGCATAGTGGCGCGCCAGCTCCGGCCCGAACTTCGGTCCCACGAAGCGCACGTGTGGATAGCGAGCGCGCAACTCGGCAAGCTGCGGCCCGTCGCCAACGACTAGCTTCGATCCCGGCAGGTCGAGCTTCAGAAACTCCTCGACGCTTTTTTCGATCGCGACGCGCCCGACATAGAGAAACACCGGCCGCGGCAGATCGAGCCAATCCTTCGCGCCGGGCTTGAACAGCTCGGTGTCCACGCCCCGCGACCACAGGCGTAGGTTCTTAAAGCCGCGTGCCGTCAGATCGCGCTCCAGCGTGCGCGTGGCCACCATTACCGCGGTCGCGGGCCCATGAAACCAGCGCAAGCCCGCATAAGGCAGCGCCGGCGGAATGCCGAAGCGCGCGTGGATGTATTCTGGAAAGCGCGTGTGGAACGATGTCGTGAACGACAAGCCCCGCCGCATACAGTTGCGCCGCGTGGCGAGCCCGAGCGGCCCCTCGGTCGCAATGTGGATCGCGTCCGGCTTGAATTCATCGATGATGCGTCCGACCGCGCGCCTGGCAAACAGCGCGAGGCGGATCTCCGGATAGGTAGGCATCGGCAGGGTACGAAACCCCTCCGGCGTCACGAACCGGACCTTGTGGCCCAGCCGCACGAGTTCGCTCCCCAAGGTCTCCAACGTGCGCACCACGCCGTTGACCTGAGGCGCCCACGCATCGGTCGCAATCAAGATTCGCATGTCGGCTTGGGGAGAGGCCAGGGACGGGTTTAAGCGTTTGAATCCACGGGCCAAATCTGCCGCACTTGGACGCGCCTCAGCAACCGCCGTCCTTGCGCTATCCCCCGACCTGCCGCCAAGGTCTGTTGCAGCGCAGCAGCGAACGGAAGACGGAAATCGCCATTCTCAGGCGCTGCGGAAATGACAGGTCAACGATTAATGGTGAGGTAAATCAACAACATAGATGACAGACTCGCCGCAGCCAGTGAACATTTAACGCTTGATTTATTCTCCCGGCCAACCCATATTTGTGCAGCGCAGTAAGGCGAAAGCCTTTCTCCGCAGCCCATTCCTGGGCGTTTCCTCCCTTAGACTTGGGCCGCCTGGCACCCGCCTCGCGGCCCTCTTTTATTAATCCCGCCACCAGCCTGCACCGTCCGCAGGTGCGCCGCTCGCGCCGCCGTTGAGTGCGCGCTGCATGATGACGATGTCGACCCAGCGCCTGAACTTGAAGCCCGCGCCCACCACGGTTCCCGCCTGCACAAACCCGTGCTTCGCGTGCAGCCGGATTGAGCCCACGTTGCCGCTATCGCCGATCACCGCCACGACTTGACGCACGCCCAGCGCCTCGCACCGCTTGATGAGCGGCGCAAGCAACGCCGATCCGACACCACGCTTGCGCTGATCCTCGCGGATATAGACGGAGTCCTCGACCGTGTAGCGATACCCCCGCCGCGGCCGGAACAGCGACGCATACGCATAGCCCACCGGCACATCGGCATCGACCGCCACGAGCCAAGACAGCCCGTGTTCCAGCGACGCCCGCCACTTCGCCTCGAACTCGGCAAGCGGCGGCGGCGTCTCGTCGAACGTACCGAGCCCGGTCAGAACGTGATGCGAATAAATGGCATGCAACGCGGCGATGTCGCTTGGCCCAGCGTCGCGAACGGCAAGCTTCATTGCGCCGCTTGGCTGGAGATCGTCGAGCGCAGATAGCGCCAATCGACCTCGCCCATCGCACGCACCAGCGTCGTCATCGCCGTCGTAACGCGCTTCAGGCCAGCGGTGCGCTCGATCCGCTCTTCGTCCATGTAAAGCGCGCGATTGATCTCGATCTGCAGCGCGTGCAGCCCAAGTGCCGGCCGCCCGTAATGCTCCGTCGAAAAACCGCCCGCATATGGATTGTTCCGCACCACTGCAAAGCTCTGCATGCCAAGCGCCCGCTCGATCATGTCGGTCAAGCGCCTGGCGCAAGACGTGCCGAACCGGTCGCCAAGCACGATGTCCGGACGCGTCGCGCCGATGTCCTGGTCCAGCGGACCGCCGACCGAAGGCATCGAGTGGCAATCGATCAAGACCGCATAGCCAAACTGCTTGTGTGTGGTTTCGATCAATCCACGCAGCGCCGCGTGATATGGCTTGTAATACGTCTCGATACGCGCCTGCACTTCCGAGAATGCGATCTTGCGCGGATAGATTTCGGCCCCATCGCGCACCACCCGCGCGATCGTTCCCAACCCGGCCGTCACCCGCGGGCTGCGGGCATTCACGAACTGCGGCAACGGCCCGTCGAACATGGCAGGATCGAGTTCATAGGCTTCACGGTTCGGATCGACGAACGCCCGCGGAAAATGGGCCTTCAGCAGCGGCGCGCCCAAGGCAGGCGCCGCCCCGAAGATTTCATCCACAAAGCTGTCTTCCGAGCGGCGGATCGCTGTCCCATCGAGACGCGTCGCCTGCAAAAAGCTTTTGGGGTAAACCCGCCCCGAATGTGGGCTAGCAAACACGAACGGCAGGGTCTGTTCCGCCGGTGCGACCACCTCGAATGGGGGATCGATAGAAGGTCCCCGCTTGTCGCTACCGCCTGTTAGCCGCACGATTTAACCTTTGTTTGAGGCGTTCAGTGGAACATTGAAGCCTCACGCGATCAAGTCCGCTGCCGCCGCATGCAGGTTGCAAAACTAACCGTGAGAAGGCAAAGCCTTGGCTGTGGCAGGCAAACAGCCGTAAGATTCGGCTGTGCGTTGCCGGGGTGGGCCGGCGGACAACCGTAAACCGGGGGCACGAAGGAACCATGGCGAAGATACTACTCGCCGAAGACGACGAATCGATGCGCCGCTTCTTGGCGACGGCGCTTGAGAAGGCGGGCCACGAGGTCGCCTCGTTTTCACAAGGCGACGAAGCGCTGGACTGCCTGGAAGCGGGCAGCCGCTTCGACTTGCTGCTCACCGACATCGTCATGCCCGTGATGGACGGCATCGAACTCGCCCGCAAAGCAGCCGACGTCGCCCCGCGTATGAAGATCATGTTCATCACCGGCTTCGCAGCCGTCGCGCTAAACCCAAAAAGCAACGCCCCCAAGGACGCCAAAGTCCTCTCAAAACCGTTCCACCTTCGCGACATCGTGAACGAAGTCGAACGCTTCATGGCCGCCGCTTAAAGTTCGGCGCAGTCTGGGAGCGCAAACCCGAAATTTACCGCACCGCGCCGACACTCCCTTGAGAAACCTCAAGGGAGCGCGCAATGCGCATATTCGGGGCCACAGTGGCGCTGCTCGTCGGCGCGTGCGCGGCGAACGCGGACGATCTCCGTGACACAATGGTCCGCGTGGAAGCGCTGATGAAAGGGCAGGGCGTGGATGTCGCGGGCTACGCAACACGCACGCCGCCCGCACTCGAATTCGTGAACGCATCGCACCCATACCTGCAAGGCAACGACGGCGGCTATGCCGGTGGGATCGTCTACGTCAGCAACGATCGCATCGAAGCCTGCACCGATCTCATTCTCATCCACGAACTCGTGCACGATGCGACGATCAAGCACCGCCTGTTCGCCGCCGTACCGTTGCGCGACCTTAAAGCGGCCATCGAGGCCTTGGCCGACGCGGTCACCAATGCCGCAGCCGAAAACCCCTACCGGCCCGGCTGCTTGCCCCACCGCCATTTCGCTTGGGAGAGCCAAGAATTGGCCCAACTCGCGATGGCGCGCTGACATCTTGTTTTGAAGGTGCAGCATCGCTATACGGTTCGCCTCCCGGACGTGAGCTTCGCTCGCGGTTCGAATGAGTGTGGGCGTGTAGCTCAGCGGGAGAGCACTACGTTGACATCGTAGGGGTCACAAGTTCGATCCTTGTCACGCCCACCATTCATCGCCAAAGGCGATGAATGGTGCCACGCGGCAGCCCAAGGGGCGAGGGCGGGCCTCTCAAGCTTCTCCAAAAACGCCTTCGCCGACGTTGCGATGTCTGCCTTCCCCGCGTCGACGAACGCAACCGCCGCCTCATCCGCGTGCCCGTCACCGCGATCTGGAGCCGCGCCGACGGCATCGTCGACTGGCGCGCCTGCATCGACCCGCACGACCGCGACATCGACCATGTCGAAGTGCGCGCGACGCATTTGAGCCTCGGCTTCGACCCGCATGTCCTGCGCATCGTCGCGAACCGGCTCGGCACCCAAAATCGCTGAAGCCTTGGGGCCCGGGGCCGGGCAGGGGATACCCCAGTGCAGTTTTGAGCGAACAACCCCATGTACCCGTGCTTTAGCGAGCTTTCGCGCCCCGCGGACGAGCGCGCGTAAAGCGTCCGCCTCGCTGGCCCAAGCACCGCCCCTGACGCCGTGTTTCCAGGCATTGCGATTGCCGTGCGGAGCGCCGCCGCGCGCGCCATGAAAGCGGCAGACGCGATAGCCGCGAACGGCCGGCGCCCTGCACGGCATCTTCGTCCGCTTCGAGCGGCTAACGCAGCGCGGCGCCGTTTGGAGCCGCGTGACCATTGAGGGCATGGCCCTTTCCATGTCCGTTTCCTTTGTGTGGCGCGGGGGCTTGTGGCGCGGGAATGCGCGGCGCGGACGCCGGGCTCACATCAAGAGCGGGTTCGCGAACGACACGGTGTTCGACGATGACTTTCTTCGGCGCACCTTCGCCGCGGCGGCGATCGAGCGACTCGACGAGCGCCGCAGTGGCCCGCGACAGCCGCCCCGCATGCGCCAAATTCTCGGCGCGAACTGGCTCCTTTTGCGCCGGATGCGCCGCCCGGCGAAAGCACTCCATAGCGGCGTTGTGACAAGCGACTAGTTGCGCGGCCATCATGCCCTCAACCTCGCTGCGCGGCGCGATGCCCATCAAGGCGACGAGCGCTGCCGCAGCGGTCTTGGTGCGCCGGTCCTCATCGTCCTCGGGGCTCAAACACAACGCCGCCGCCGTCTGCCGCGCGATCATCATGTTGAATTCCTCGATAGAAGAACCGCCGATCTCCCGCATCATGGCAGGCCCAGCCCCCGCCCCCAC
>JABFRX010000316.1 GCA_013140995.1 Alphaproteobacteria bacterium
CCTTCGCCTTGCGTTCGTCGAGCTCGATGCGCTTTGCAAGCGCTTCAACATCGAGCTCGACGAACGCAAGGCGAAGGGCCACGGCGCGTTGCTCGACGTCGAACTGCTTGCGCAGGTTTATCTGGAGCTTTCAGGCGGGCGGCAGGCGGCGCTTGAACTCGTCGCGGCCGATGGCGCGGTGGGGAGCGACGGGAAGGTTGCGTACTTGCCGATCACACCGCGACCAAAGCCGCTGCCGCCGCTACTTACCCAAGGCGAACTCGACCTGCACCAGGCCGCGGTTGCGGGCCTCGGTGCAGGGGCGATTTGGCGGAACTAGACCGCGGCTTGCGGGGCTTGCGCTTTTTGCTGCGCGAGTTGCGCGCGGTAGAGCGTCATAAAATCGATGGGGTCGAGCATCAGCGGCGGGAAGCCGCCGTCACGCGTCGTATCCGCAACAACGCGGCGCGCGAAGGGGAACAACTGGCGCGGGCACTCGATCAAGAGGATCGGCTGGATGTTTTCTTGCGCGATGTTCTTCAGCACGAAGACGCCCGCATAGACGACTTCGCAGACAAAGATCGTTTGGGTCGCGGCCTTTGCGTCGGCGCGAATGCGGATCGACACTTCGTATTGGTCGATGCCGAGGCCGCGGGCCTGAACGTCGACGCCCACTTCGAGCGCGGGCTTCTGGCCCTGCAGGCTCATCGGGGCGGCAGGGTTCTCAAATGACAAGTCTTTAACATATTGGGCGAGAACCTGGATTTGCGCGGCGGCGCCTGCATCCATTTGTTCGGGCGGAACGGTGCCGTTCGTGGGCGTGTCAGTCATCTTCAACCTTCTGGGAAAGAGGGCGGGTGGCTATCACGGCTTTGCGGCCACGCACAAGCAATTGTCATGCTTGCGGGCACGGTTGCACCAAAAATGGACATTGCTGGCCCTCGTTGTTTCGACGGCTGCTATGGACCGGAAAGGATTGTGGCTGTAGGGTTTATCCCCAGCGCGCGCCGTTTGTGGCCACCCAAGGCGAGATGGGCCCATGCGGCAAAAAGAGTTGGTGGTGCGCACTCCGGAGATGGTGGGTCGATGACCGGAACGGTCTTGGAATTGGTGATCCTGGCAGCCTTTGCTGCCTTCGTGTTCTTCCGCTTGTTCTCGGTTCTGGGCAAGCGCACTGGGAACGAGCAGCCGCCCCCTTACGATCCGCGCCACGTGGAAACGCGCAGGGCCGCGCCCGCAAAGGACGACAACGTCGTGCCTCTGCCGCGCTCGCGCGAGATGCCGCCGCGTCCCGCGGTGCGCGACAGCGTGATGGCTAATGTGGCGCCGGGTTCGGCTTTGGCGCTGGGGGTCGAGCAGATTCGCGAGGCCGATCGCAACTTCGATCCGGATGGATTCGTGAGCGGCGCAAAGGTCGCACACGAGATGATCGCGCGCGCTTATGCGGACGGCGACCGCAAGGCGCTCAAGCCGCTGCTGGGCGATGAAGTCTACGCCAGCTTCGATGCCGCGATTGCCGAACGCGAGAAGGCAGGACTCAAAATCGACTTCTCGTTCGTCGGTCTTAAGAAGACGAGCCTCGACGAGGCCGGCCTGCGCGGGCGGATTGCCGAAGTGACGGTGCGTTTCGTCAGCGAGCTTATCAGCGCGACGCGCGATGCGGCGGGTGCCGTCATCGAAGGTGCGGCCGGGGTCGTTCGCGAGGTGACCGACGTTTGGACGTTCGCACGCGACACGCGTTCGGGCGATCCGAACTGGAAACTCGTCGCGACGGCTGCGTCCACTTAAAGTAATCGTTCATGCAGTTTTCTCGTGCGGTCAGCGCGGCGGTCTTTATCTTGACGGCAGCGTGCGCGCCGCTCGGCGGCGTGATCGGCGAAAAGCCGGCGGACGAGCTTCGCCTCGCGCGCACGAGCTTTGCAAAGCTTGAAAGTTGGGCTGCGGCTGATCCGAAGGCCGCGTTGGCGGCCTTTGCAGCGTCGTGCAAGCGCCTGGTGAAGCGCAAGGACGGCGATGCGTTCGGCGGCGTCGCTGCCTACGGGACAGTCGGCGAGTGGCGCGCGGCCTGCGAAGCTGCTCTTCAATCACCTGGCAATGCGCGGCAGTTTTTCGAGGCCTGGTTTGAACCCGTTTTCGCGTCGAACCGCGGCGAAGAGGTTGGACTATTCACCGGCTACTACGAGCCGGAGCTAACGGGCAGCCGCACCGCCACGGGCAAGTTCACTACGCCTCTTTATACGCGGCCGAGTGATCTTATCTCGGTCGATCTCGGCGCGTTTCGTCCAGCTTTAAAAGGCGAGCGGATCGCGGGCCGGGTCGACGATGCGAAGCTTGTGCCGTATGCGACGCGCGGACAGATCGTGTCGTCGGGCCTCAGCGGACGTTCGAATGCGATCGCTTATGTCGATGATGCGACCGGCGCGTTCTTCTTGCAAATCCAGGGCTCGGGCCGGGTGAAGTTTGCGAACGGCGAGGTCATTCGCGTCGCCTATGACGGGCAGAACGGGCATCCGTATACCGCCGTCGGGCGGGTGCTCGTCGAGCGCGGCGAGGTTCGGCGCGAAGATATGTCGATGCAGCGGATCCGCAGTTGGCTTCTCGCCAATCCCGCTAAGGCCGACGCGCTGATGAACGAGAACGCTTCGTTCGTGTTTTTCAAGGAGCAGCCGATTGCCGATCCGGTTCTTGGCGCGGAAGGCGCGCAAAGCGTGTCGCTGACGCCGGAGGCGAGTCTGGCGGTCGATCTCAAATTCCACGGACTCGGCGCGCCGATGTGGATCGATGCAACGGCGCCTGTTGAGAGCGGGGCCGATGTCGTGTTCCGCCGTTTGGTCGTGGCGCAGGATACCGGCGGGGCCATTCGTGGGCCTGTGCGCGGCGATGTCTATTGGGGTGCGGGTAAGAGGGCGGAAGAGATCGCTGGGCGCATGGCGCACAAGGGGCGGCTCGCCGTTCTGCTGCCCAAGGCTGTTGCGGCGCGGCTGAACTGACGCACATGGTACGCAAGCGCGATCTTCGCGAGGATGAGCGCGAACTGTGGGAGCATGTGACGCGCGACGTACGCAAGCCTCGTGGGCGTGCGCGGAAGCCGCCCGCGAAAGCCGCTATCGACCTGAAGCCTGCTGCACGGCCGAAGGCCGTCGAGGTTCCGGTGCGTATTTTGACGCCCGTAGCTGTGAAGCGCGCTGCCCCGCCGTTCGGCGTCGACGGCGCGACGGCTGAGCGGCTCAAGCGCGGCAAAATCGAACCGGACGCTACGATCGATTTGCACGGCATGACGCAGGCTCAGGCGCACGCGCGGCTCGCCGCGTTCGTGAGGCGTGGGCACGAGATCGGCAATCGCTGCGTGCTCGTGATTACCGGTAAGGGATCGCCGCTGGCGCGCGACGATGGCGGTGTGATGCCGGCGCGGTCGAAGGCCGGCGTTCTGCGCACGCTCGTGCCGTTGTGGCTCGAGGAGTTACGCGCGATCGTCACCGGCGTGCAGGCCGCGCATCAGAAGCACGGCGGCGGCGGCGCGCTCTACGTCTATCTCAGACGGAAGCGCGCGCCTTAGTAGTCGCCCATCATCGGGTCTTTCACCGAGTCCAGGTCCAACGCCGCGCGTTTGCCCGTGCTGGCGGGCGCTGGTTGGTTCGCCGGCCTTATTGTGATCAGGAGCTGCGAGCCCGCGCGCGCCGTCGTGATCTGACTGCGCGGCACGCCTTGGCGCACGAGTTCGTCTTCGATCGCCAAGCGACGGCGGCGCCAGATCTCGTCACTTTCTTTGGGCCCCAGCGCGACCGCCCGGATTTTGACTTGACGGGTCGTTTGGACAACCTGACCAGCCGCTGCCGCAAGCGCGTTCATTGCATCCGAGTTGAGGTGAGCCTTGCCCTCGAAGAATGCGACATGGAACACCGCCACCGGACCGAGACGCGGGGGCTGTGCAGTTGTCGTCGAAGGCGAGGCCGGGGTCAGCGGGGCGGTGGAATTCGGCGTCTCTTGCTTCGGCGTGGCGGGGCCTTGTGCGACGCCGGGATAGGCCGACGGGGACGTGGCAGGGCTCGATGGGCCGTTAACACCGGGGTAGCCGGAGGGCTGCGCCGGTTCGCTCACCGGCGGTTTTGCCGTCGATGGTGCGAGTCCGGGCGTCTGGGACGATGTGCCTGGCGGTTGCGAGGCATTGTCCGCCGGTGGTTGGGAG
>JABFRX010000103.1 GCA_013140995.1 Alphaproteobacteria bacterium
ATGTGGGGCTGCTGAAGCTTGAGGGGCGGCTTGTCAACATCGCGTTCCAGCAAGGGTCGCAGGCTAACCTGAACCTGATGCTCGTGATGCTAAAGCGGCTCACGATTACCGGGTCGACGCTTCGGGCGCGGGCGAACGCGGAGAAGGCCGAGATCGCGCGCGCTGTCGAGCGCGAGGTGTGGCCACTACTCGTCAACGGACGGATCAAGCCGATCGTCGATAGCGTGATGCCACTCGCCAAGGCCGCCGAAGCGCACGCGCGAATGGCGGGGAGCACGCACATCGGGAAGATTTTGCTGACGCCTTAGCTATTTGCCGGGCGGTAGCGGCGGATCTTCTTCGCAGTACTTCAATCGCTCGGGAGAGGCATTGGCCATCTCACTGCGAGAGCATTCGCATAGATTTTTGTCGTGATCCCATCCGCCGCCGTCATCGAGGCAGCGGTCGATCGCGATGAACCGCCAGAGCCAGAGGCCGGCTGCGACGACGGCCAGTAGTGCGATCGCGATCAGTGCTTTGCGCCACATGGCGGACCTCGTCGGCAGAACACCCGGGGATAGTAAGAATTTCCTTGCGTTTCCGCGACGGGATTCAGCTTCCCTCGGCCGTTCCGAACGACTATATAGGCGCCTGAAACTCCCTTCATTCTGAGGTGAATTTCCGGCCTGGCGGCTCGAACCCGCTGGCGCCCTTGAGAGAGGTTTTACCTATGACGAAGCCATTGATGCCCAAGGCGACGGCCATGTGGCTCTTGAATTTTACGACGTTGACGTTCGACCAGATCGGCGAGTTCTGCGCGCTGCATGCGCTTGAGATCAAAGCGATGGCGGACGACATGCATCCGGAGAAGATTGTGCCGCTCGACCCCGTGATGATGGGGCAGCTGACGCGCGAGGAGATTTCGGCGGCGGAGAAGGATCCGCGCAAGCGGCTGGTGATGACGAAGTCGGCATTCGAAATGCCGAGCGCCACACAGAAGGGACGCCCGCGCTATACGCCGGTGTCGCGCCGGCAGGACAAGCCCGATGCAATCCTCTGGCTCGTGCGCAATCATCCCGAAGTGACGGACGCGGAGATCGGCAAGCTGCTCGGCACGACGAAGTCGACGATCCAGCTGATCCGCAATCGCGAACACTGGAACATGCAGAACATCAAGCCGGTCGATCCGGTGACGCTGAGCCTCTGTTCGCAGCTTGAGCTGGACCTTGCCGTCGAGAAGGCCTCCGCACGCAAGGCGAAGAACGCGCCGCCGGAAGCGAAAGGCGCGACGCTGAGGCCCGCGAGCGATGCGGTCGAGGCCGAGGCGCCGGCGGAGGAAGAGGCACCGCAGCTGAAGTACGATCCGGCATCCGTGTTCGCATCGTTCCAGCGGACGCGGGATAAGCCGTAGGAATTGCTCCCCTCGCCCGCATGCGGGCGAGGGGAGATGTCTGCACCACTCAGACAATGGGGTCTCGAGATGCCGTCCGCGCGCAAGGGTAAGACCGTCAAGAAACCCGCGCAGGCGAAGCGGGTAGATCCTTACACGATTGATCTCGACAAGAACCCGGCGAACTATCAGGCGCTGTCGCCGCTGACGTTTTTGGAGCGCGCGGCGTTCACGTTTCCGGATCGCATCGCGATTTTGCATGGCGAGCAGAAGATCACGTATCGCGACTTCTACGCGCGATGCCGTCGGCTTGCGTCGGCGCTGACGAAGCGCGGGATCAGGCTCGGCGATACGGTTGCGGTGATCGCACCGAACATTCCGCCGATGCTGGATGCGCACTACGGCGTCTTGATGACGAACGGCGTGTTGAACGCGATCAACTATCGCTTGAGCGCGCAGGAGATCGCGTTCATTCTCGATCACGGCGAGGCCAAGGTTTTGATCGTCGATAAGGAGTACGGAGCGCTCGCGCGGGAGGCGTTGAAGCTCTGCAAGGCAAAGCCCTTCGTCATCGGGATCGACGACCCGGAGTTCGACGGTGGCGAGATGATCGGCGAGATCGAGTACGAGGATTTTCTTAAGGGCGGGGATCCTGGGTTTGCTTGGGACCTCCCCGAAGACGAGTGGCAGGCGATCACGCTGAACTACACCAGCGGCACGACGGGGAACCCGAAGGGTGTCGTGTTCCATTCGCGCGGGGCTTATCTGCTTGCGATGGGGAATGTGATTTCGGCATCGATCCGCGCGCATCCCGTATATCTCTGGTCGCTGCCGATGTTTCACTGCAATGGGTGGTGCTTCACGTGGACCATCTCGGTTGTGGCCGGCACGCATGTTTGTTTGCGCCGGGTAACGGCGGCGAACATGTTCGAGGCTTGTGCGCGCTATGGCGTGACGCATATGTGCGGGGCGCCGATCGTGATGGGGATGCTGGTCAACGCGAGTGATGGCGAGCGTAGGGCGCTTTCGAACCGCGTCGAGTTTATGACGGCGGCGGCCCCTCCCCCGGCGGCGACGCTGGCGCGTATGGAGGCGGCCGGGTTCCAGGTGCATCACGTCTACGGGCTGACCGAGACCTATGGGCCTGCGGTCGTGAACGCTTGGCATAGCGAGTGGGACGCGCTACCCGGCGAGGAGCGCGCGAAGATCAAGGCGCGGCAGGGCGTGCGCTATCCGGTGCTGGAGGCGTTGTCGGTCAAGGACCCGGAGACGATGAAGGACGTGCCGCGCGACGGCGAAACCATGGGCGAGATCTTCTTCCGCGGCAACGTGGTGATGAAGGGGTATCTGAAGAACCCCAAAGCATCCGCCGCCGCGTTCAAGGGCGGGTGGTTCCACTCGGGCGATCTCGGCGTGTGGCACAAGGACGGCTACATCCAACTGAAAGACCGGTCGAAGGACATCATCATCTCAGGCGGCGAGAATATCTCCTCGATCGAAGTCGAGGACGTGCTGATGAAGCATCCGGCCGTGGGCCTGGCCGCGGTCGTGGGCAAGCAAGATGAGAAATGGGGCGAGACGCCGATTGCGTTCATCGAACTCAAGCCGAGGGCGAGCGCCACGGCGGACGACATCATCGCCTTCGTGAAGAGCCAGATTGCGGGCTACAAGGTGCCGCGCACGATCGTGTTCTGCGAGCTGCCGAAGACGTCGACCGGGAAGATCCAGAAGTTCAAGCTGCGCGAGCGGGCTGAGGCGGCTTGAAATGCGGGTCTCCCGAGCGCGCCTTAACGCGCTCAGGCTGTCTACGCTCAATTACATGTGCGGGAACGCTGCCTAGTGGACGTCGTGCCTTAGGCGTTCGATTTCTTCTTTGAGCCTAAGTTTTCGTTTCTTGAGGTCGTGGAGCAATAGGTCGTCTGGGTGCGGACGGTGCAATTCGTTTTGAATTAACTCGTCTAGCTTGTGGTGCTTATCCGAGAGTTCTTGGATATGCGACTCCAGAGCCATGTAGGTAGCCTCCGTTTTAGACACCAAAACTAAAACACAGAATCGGCGGCTTGTCAGCGGGGTGCGCACATGAACTTACGAATAATGTCTTAAGGCCGAGCCCGCGTGCGTGGACCGCTTAGTCTCTGAAAACTAACGGGATTTCGCACCGCACAAGATGCAATTCTACGAAGACAAACCGGCACTTTCGTGATAGATTTCCACTTTGACGTGAAGTGCTACCCATCTCGATCGTTTGCGCCCTCATGGGATTTTCCAAAGACGCCGACGGCGGAGAAAGTGCTGGTTTGACCGTCGTGAGCATTACGCCCGCGGCAAACACACCGAGCGCTTCCGATTCTGCCGACAGGGCGACACTCGCCAAGCTTGCCGAACTTCGTTCCGAGCACCGCACGCTCGACGAGGAGATTCAGGCGTTGATCGCTTCGGGCTCGATCGATCAGTTGCAACTGACGCGGTTTAAGAAGCGCAAGTTGATGCTGCGCGATCTGATCACGCGGCTCGAGGGGCAGATAGTGCCCGATATTATTGCGTAACTACTTCGCCCGCTTCGCCGCGTACATCGCTTTGTCGGCGGCGGCGATGGCTTTTTCGGCGTCATCGCCTTTCGCGAACGTGTGAATGCCAAAGGAGACGTTGAGCGTGCGCAGCTTGCCGGCCCAGAGCAAGGGTTGGCCGGCGAGCAGTTTGACGAGTACGCGAGCCTTCTTGTCAGCGGCTAACGAGTCGGCCTTCGGCAAGATAACGCCGAACTCGTCACCCCCTAGCCTCCCGACGACGTCCGATTTGCGTACGTTGCCGGCGAGCAAACCAGCAACGTGGCGGAGCGCGGCGTCGCCTGCGGCGTGGCCGTCGGTGTCGTTGATCGTCTTTAGATCGTCGAGGTCGAAATAGACGAGGCTCGACGTCAGGTCGTAGCGTTCGCCGAACGCCATTAGGCGGGCGATTTCGCGTACGAAGGCACGGCGGTTCAGGATGGGAAGCAAGCTGTCTTGGTCGGCGACCGTCTCGAGCGACTCCAGACGTGCGCGCAGGTGCCCGACCTCGGACGTGAGACCTGCTATCACTTCGCGCACGCGCGGCGTGAGTTCCGCTTCGGGAATGCCGAGCGCCGCCATCGCGTCTTTGACCGGTTTGCCCATACACGCGTCCTTTGGGCTTGAGCATGCCGCACGCCGAGGGTGATCGTTAAGTGACAAACTGCGACCAAATGCTTAATGCGGGCGGGGTTTCACTTCGTTGCGCCTAAGGCCTATAGTCCGGCGCTTCTTTTCGACTGCGGCGCAGTTCCAAAGCGCCCGAAGGAAGCCCATGGCCAAAGCGGCCACCAAAGACCTCTCCAAAACGATTGATCGTGAGGGCGCGGACGTCGGCGTCATCATGGGCTCGAAGTCCGACTGGGCGACGATGGCCGCGGCCGGCGAGACGCTCGAGAAGCTCGGCGTGCGTTATGAGGTGCGCGTCGTGTCCGCGCATCGCACGCCGGACCGGCTCTATGCTTACGCTAAAGGCGCGAAGGCGCGAGGGATGAAGGTGATCATCGCCGGTGCGGGCGGCGCTGCGCATCTGCCGGGCATGACGTCGGCGATGACGACGCTGCCGGTGCTCGGTGTGCCGGTTGCGGCGACGGGGCTAAACGGTCTCGATAGTTTGCTTTCGATCGTGCAGATGCCGGGCGGCGTTCCGGTCGGTACGCTTGCAATCGGCAAGCCCGGGGCAATCAACGCGGCGTTGCTTGCGGCCGCGATCTTGGCGCTCACCGACAAGGAGCTGGCCAAACGGCTCGATGCTTATCGCGCGCGGCAGACGGCTGACGTCCCGGAAGCGCCGGTCGATGAGGATCATCCTTGAGCGTCGTTCCTCCGGGCGGGACCGTCGGCATTCTGGGCGGCGGACAGCTGGGGCGGATGCTTGCGATGGCGGCGGCGCGGCTGGGGCTCAAATGCGCGATCTATGCGCCGGAGCCGGACGCGCCTGCGTTTCAGGTTTGCGACAGCCATGTCGTGGCGCCATATGGCGATCACGATGCGCTGGTCCGGTTCGCACGCGGCGTCGACGTCGTGACGTACGAATTTGAGAATGTGCCTGGCGACGCGGCGACCGTGCTGAGCGGTTTGAAGTCTGTGCGGCCAAGTCCGGTGGCGCTTAGCGTCATTCAAGACCGCTTCCAGGAGAAGTCGTTCGCCCGCGAGCGGGGGATTGTCACGACGCCGTTTGCGCTGATCGATTCTGACGCGTCATTGCAGGCGGCTTTGAAGAGCGTAGGCACGCCGTCGGTGTTGAAGACCGCGCGGCTTGGCTATGACGGCAAGGGGCAGAAGATTGTGCGCGCGGATCAGCAGCTTGCCGCCGCGTGGAACGAGTTGAGGCGGGTGCCGTGTATTCTCGAAGGCTTCGTCGATTTTACGCGCGAGCTTTCGGTGGTGGCTGCGCGGGGACAAGACGGACAGGTCGCGTGTTTCGATCTGGTCGAGAACCGGCATGAGAACCACATCTTGCGCACGACGCTGGCGCCCGCGAAGGCGCCGCAGCGGGTGAAGGCGGAGGCGGCGAAGATCGCCACACAGCTGCTTGGGGCGTTCGACTATGTCGGCGTGATGGCGGTGGAGATGTTCGAGACGAAGGACGGGCGGTTGCTCGTCAACGAGATCGCGCCGCGCGTGCACAATTCGGGGCACTGGACGATCGACGGCTGCGCGGTCAGCCAGTTCGAGCAGCATGTTCGCGCCGTCGCCGGCTGGCCGCTCGGCGATCCGTCGCGGCATTCGGATGCAGTGATGACGAACCTGCTCGGGCCAGAAGCGAACGCTTGGCGCGAGTACGCGAGCGGCACGTCGACGGCGGTGCATCTTTACGGCAAAGGCGAGGCTCGACCCGGCCGCAAGATGGGGCACGTTACCCGGCTTTTTCCGCTGGGCCTCAGGCCGGACGCTTAGCGCTTTGGATAGCGGAGCGTGCCTAAGATCGTGAGTGGGTTGGGCAGGCCCTCGGCGAACTTCGTCACTTGCGCCTTCACCTTTTCGATTTGCATGACGTCGGCGATGCGGCGGTCGAGGAATTTCCAGGTGTCGGCCGCGTCTTCGCTGTTGTCAGCGAACCAGTAGAGCATCGTCGTGGTGTAAACGCCCGAGAGCAGCAGGCGTTTGGTGTAGAAGTTGAAGTCGGCGGAGGTGTCGCCGACGGCGCGCCAGAGGGCGTCGACCGTGCGGTAGACCGCCGTCGTGCCGTCGAGTGCGTGTTGCGGGAGGGCGAAGACGGCCGCGCCGCGGCGGGCGGCTTCTTTGTGTTTCATCACCGCTTCGACACGTTGCCTCACCGCGAAGGTAACACGCTCGCGCACTTTCATGGGTTTCAGGTCGGCGGCTTCGATGGCCTCGACCGCTTGGCGATCGGCTTCGCTCGAAAAGAAGAGCAGCGCGTCGGCGACGCCGCGGGGGAAGGCGGCTTTCAGTTCGGCGTCACTGGCGCCGGCCTTATCAGCAGCGGCCTTCAGCGTTTTGTCGTGCCAGCCGTCGAAGGCGACGTGGGCCAGCGCCTCGGCCAGGATTCTCTCACGCCATTTGTCGGTCGCCGTGGCGGCGCCCCTCACTCTTTTGGTTCGAGCCAATGTTTCGTCTCGCTTTCGAAGATGAGCTTCGTCAGGTCGCTCATGCGTTGCGGGTAGAGGATACCATCAAGGTGATCGCATTCGTGCTGGACCACGCGAGCGTGGAAGCCCTTTGCCACGCGTTCGATCGGTTTGCCGTCGAGGCCCATGCCACGATAGCGGATGTGCGCGGGGCGTTCGACCCAGCCGCGCAAGCCCGGGACCGAGAGGCAGCCTTCCCAGCCGCCTTCCCTCTCGGGCGATAGCACCTCGAAGACGGGGTTCACGAGCACCGTTAGTGGTGCGGTGTGATCGTAGGCTTCGGCCTCGCTCAACCCCGGGTCTCTGCGGTTCGCCGGGGCTTGAAAGATCACGAGGCGGATCGATTCGTGGACCTGCGGGGCGGCGAGGCCCGCGCCATTTGCGTCGATCATAGTCTCGACCATGTCCTCGACAAGTCGTCGCAGTTCGGGGTCGGCCAGATCGGTGATGGCCTCGGCCTTTTGACCCAGCACAGGATGGCCCATACGCGCGATTTTTCGAATGGTCATAGGGGTTATATGACGGCCTCCCTTAGCCCTTCCAAGGGTGGACAGCGCCGCATGCCTCTGGTATCACCCCGGCCGAATTGGCGGGCAGCGCTAACTATGGCGTTGCCCCGTTTTGTTTAGCCGGAGGCTTCCTTTGCAGATCATCGTGCGTGACAACAATGTCGACCAGGCCCTGAAGGCGCTGAAGAAGAAAATGCAGCGTGAAGGCCTGTTCCGCGAGATGAAGCTGCGCAATCACTACGAAAAGCCGTCAGAGAAGCGCGCCCGCGAGAAGGCGGAAGCCGTGCGCCGGGCGCGCAAACTGCAACGCAAGAAGCTGCAGCGCGAGGGCGTTCTGCCCCGCACGCCGAAGGTTGTGAAGCCGCGCGGCATGGGCGGTCCGCGCTAAACGCTTTTTCCGAGTTAGAGGGGTTGAGGCCGCCAGGTTCGCTTGGCGGCCTCATTGTTTTCAAGTGGGTTTGCGGCGGCCGAACAGGTCGCGCAGGAACCCTAAGAACGTCGACGACGAGTCGGGGCGCAGCAGGTTTGCGCGGAACACGCGCGCGACGAGGCGGATCATCCACCAGAGCGTCAGCACGCTGACAACGAGCGCGCCTAAGATGTCGATGCCCTCAGGTACGCTGAGCGAGCGGACCATCATCGTGAACGGTGCGAAGACCGGCAGATAAGAGGCAAAGCGGGCCAGCGGGCCCATCGGGTCGTAGGCAACAGCGATCGGCAGCATGAAAATGGGGAGCGAGATCATGGTCGCGGGCGCCACGATCGCCTGCGCGTCGGTGATCGAGGTTGCGGCGCTGCCGGCAGCGAGAAAGAACGAGCCGACCGTCAGGTAGGCCAGCGAGAAGAACACGAACAGCATCAAGAGCTGTGCGGGGTTCTTTAGGCTCTCGGTCAGGTTTTCGACGATCACTTTTGCGGTCGGGAACAGAGCGTCCACGCTCAACAGCGCGCTGCCCGCCCACACACCCACCAGCAGCAGCGCAAGCAGCAGGCCGGTGAAGAGTTTGCCTGCCATCAGCGTCTCGGCTTTCACGCACGAGAGCAGCAGTTCGGCGACGCGGTTGCTCTTCTCCTCGACCAGCGCCATGACCACCATGTTGGCGGTCATGAAGACGGCCATGAATAGCATCAGATAGACGACGACGGCGCCGATGACGTTGAGCTGGCGCATGTGGCTTAAGGCGCCGAGGCGGTCGGGATCGGGGTCGAGCGTTTCGATGCGGCCTGCGGTCGTGAGCACCTTTTGCGTCGTGTCGACGGGAACGCCCAGCGTTTCGGCCTCACGGCGCTTTAGTTCGCCGTCCAGCGCTTGGCGCAGGACTTCGCGCAAGAAGACGCGGTTCGTGTCGTCGGTGACGTAAGTCGCGTTCGCTTTGCCTTCGAGGAAGTCTTTTGGGATGAACAGGATCGCCCAGAGCGAGACGGCGCCGTAGGGGCCTGGGATCAGCTTGTCGGCCGAGAGATAGGGTTCGGCGGCAGCCAGCATGTCGTCGCTGTCGCCGATGCCCTCGGGCAGGTCGACACGGAAGAACCGGCGAATGGGAGCGATGAAGTTTGGCGAGTCCGGCTTTAAGTACGGCCGCAACTCGACAAAGGTTTGGCTGACGCCGCCTCGTGCTTCGATTGCGTCGATCGAGGCTTCGCTGAAGGCGTCACCGTCGAGCAGCAATGCCGCCAGATCGGGGCGTTCGTCGCGCAGCTTCTCGGCCTCTGCGTTTTCTTCCGCGTAGGCGCTCAAGACCAGCAAGCCCCGGGCTGTGACGTCACGTTCGAGGGCGGCGTCGATGGCGGGCAGCATCACGCCCGTTTTGTCGACCACCGCGAAGTGGCGAATCGAGCCGCCGAGCGCGTCGAGCGGGGCTTGGCTAGCTGTCGGCGCCGCGCCGCCGATCAGCATGTATAGCGGCAGCAGCAGCAGGCCGAACATGAACGCGCGCGAGGTCACGTGCGAGATGAAGCCGTGCCAGGCGATGAGCCAAACTTGTCTCATGGTTCGGCATCCCCGACGTCGCCGCCCGCGAGCACGACGAAGACTTCGTGCAAGGACGGCGGGGAGGAGTCGAAGCGGGTGAGCTTCGCGCCGTGTTCGAAGCAGGCGGCGAGCACGGCTTGCGGGTCTGCCCCTTTCGCGAGGACGATTTCCCAGTGGGGCACGCCTTCGTGCGGGGGGATAACTTCAGTGACGCCTTTGACCGCCGACAAGAAGTTTAGATCGCTCGCGGATTCGAGTTTGATCTTGCGCGGTATCTCGGCGCGCGCTTCGTCCAGCGTGCCGTCGAACGCCTTGCGGCCGTGAACGAGGATCACGAAGCGGTCGCAGAGCCGCTCGGCGTGGCTCATCGTGTGGGTCGAGAACAGCACCGTGGTGCCTGCGTTCGCGAGGCGCCGGATCGCGGCTTCGAGTTCGTTCTGGTTGATCGGGTCGAGGCCGGAGAACGGTTCGTCGAGGATGACGAGTTCGGGTTCGTGCGCGATCGCCGTCGCAAGCTGCACCTTCTGCGCCATGCCTTTCGACAGTGCTTCGATGCGGCGGTCTTTGACATGGCCGAGGCCCAACTCGTCGAGCAGTTCGCTCGCGCGGCGGCGGGCCTTGCCGCCCCACACGCCTTTCAGCTTTGCGAAGTAGGCGATCGTGTCGAGCGCGGTCATACGTTTGTAGAGGCCGCGTTCTTCCGGCAGGTAGCCGATGCGGCGCTGCACCGCTTTGCCGGGCGCGCGCCCGAAGATCGCGATCTCGCCCTCCGTCGGCGCGCTGATGCCGAGGATCATGCGCAGCGTTGAGGTTTTGCCGGCGCCGTTCGGGCCTAAGAGCCCCAGGATGCTGCCTTTGGGCGCGTCAAAGCTGACGCCGTCAACGGCGAGGAAATCGCCGTACCGCTTGGTCACGCCGGACAATTCGAGGACCGCGTTCCCCGTCATTTACGCCAACTACCCTGCCCCCACGGAGGACAGAACCACGGCGCGCGGGCGCAGATCAACTGAACAAAAGGCCGTGATTTCCGCCTTCAAGGTTAGTGGCGGCGGTTTCCCGTCAGCGCGGCGCGCCGTTCGAGCTCTTGTGGCCGACGACGATCTTCCAGCCGCCGTCGCGGTCGGACAGCGCGAGCGACATCGTGCCCTCGAATTTGAGCGAGGCTTGGCCGTTCGCCGCCACGACTTGGCTGAACTTGAACGAGGCGACGGCGGATTCGTCCGTCAGCATCGAAACTTTGACGTCGTAGGCTTCGAGGCGGCTGTCGCCGAAGCCCGCGAAGAAATTCGTGAGGCCCGTGACCGCAGCGGTGCGGCCCTCGTAGACGACGCGGCCGTCTTCGATCCAGCGGAAGTTCGTGTCGTCGGCGTAAAACTCGCTAACGCCGTCAGCGTCGTGGGCGTTGTACTTGGCGACGAATTGGTCGATCGCGGCCTTCACTTCAGGCGCTTCTTCGGGCGCCGCGGTGCTGCTCGTCTGCGTCGTCGAAAACGGGTTCGTGCATCCGGCGACCGCCAGCAGCAAACCGGCGGCGAGGAGAGGAGCGAAGCGGCGCATCGTCATCTAAGCGAATCCTTTGGCAAGCTCTATCTCTAACCCGATGGCTCAACGGTGAGAAGCTATAGCACCTTGCGAAGGTTAATTGCGTAGTCCGCGTAGCCCGCGGCACGATAGGCGTTGACCGCGCGGGCGTTCGGCGAAAGTGCTCCAATCAGGACGGTCTTGAGACCCAGCGCGCGGAAGTGATCCTCGCAGGCATTCAGCAGGTCTCGTCCAACGTGGCGGCCGCGGTGGGTCTCGACAACGAACAATTCGGAGACATAGCCGTATGGGCGCTCTTCTTCCTTCACGAACGGCTCGTGCTGTTCGACGTAGCAAACCGCCCAGCCGATGGGCACGCCTGCCTCTTCCGCTATAAAGATTCGGCCTCGTTTGTTCGTAGCGCTATCGACGAGCAGCGGCAGGTAGTCCGCGCCCGCACCGGCGTCGAGGCGGCGGTCGGATTCGAACTGCGCTTCGTAGGTGTTGGAGCCCACGATGAAACGTTCGAGCGATGGCCTGTCGCGCCCCAGATCAGCGTCGCGAATATGCGCGCTCATCCCAGTGCCTTAACGATCTCTTCCGTCATCTTCTTGGCGTCGCCGAACAGCATCATCGTGTTGTCGCGGAAGAAGAGTTCGTTTTCGACGCCGGCGTAGCCGGAGCCCATGCCGCGCTTGATGAAGAGGACCGTCTTTGCCTTTTCGACGTCGAGGATCGGCATGCCGTAGATCGGCGATTTCGGGTCGGTCTTGGCGCTCGGGTTCGTCACGTCGTTGGCGCCGATGACGTAGGCGACGTCGGCGGTCGGGAACTGGCTGTTGATGTCGTCGAGTTCGAACACCTCGTCGTAGGGGACGCTCGCTTCGGCGAGCAGCACGTTCATGTGGCCGGGCATGCGGCCCGCCACGGGGTGGATGGCGTAGGAGATTTTCACGCCTTCCTTCTTCAGCTTGTTCGCCATTTCGTGCAGCGCGTGCTGCGCTTGGGCCACCGCCATGCCGTAGCCGGGGACGACGATGACCGAGGACGCGTTCTTCATGATGAAGGCGGCGTCTTCGGCGGAGCCCAGCTTCACGGGGCGCGTTTCGGTTTTGCCGGTCGCTGCGACCTCGCCGCCGAAGCCGCCCAAGATCACCGAGATGAACGAGCGGTTCATGCCCTTACACATGATGTAGGAGAGGATCGCGCCGGAGGAGCCGACGAGCGCGCCGGTGATGATGAGTGCGGAGTTCTCGAGCGTGAAGCCGATGCCGGCGGCCGCCCAGCCCGAGTACGAGTTCAGCATCGAGACGACGACCGGCATGTCGGCGCCGCCGATGGGCACGATGAGCGTCACGCCGAGGACGATCGCGAGGATCGTGACCGCCCAGAACGTCCACGTGCTGGCGCCGTGGCTCATCACGAGCATCACAATCAGGATGATGATGGCGGCGAACAGCGCGATGTTGAGGACGTGGCGGGCGGGCAGCATGATCGGCGCGCCGGACATGTTGCCGTTCAATTTCGCGAAGGCGATGATTGAGCCTGAGAACGTGATCGCGCCGATGGCGACGCCGATCGACATTTCGATCAGCGACTGCATGTGCACGTTACCGGGCTCGCCGATGCCGAACGCTTGCGGCGCGTAGAGCGCTGCCGCCGCGACGAACACGGCTGCCAAGCCCACCAGGCTGTGGAACGCGGCGACGAGCTGGGGCATCTGCGTCATCGCGATGCGGTTTGCAGTGATCGCGCCGACCGTGCCGCCGATGCCGACGCCGACGAGGATGAGGAGCCAGGTCAGCGTGTCGCTGGGGGCGGCGACGGCCAATGTGGTCGCGACCGCGATGCCCATGCCGATCATGCCCAGCGTGTTACCGCGGCGCGAGGATTCTGGGCTCGACAGGCCGCGGAGTGCCAAGATGAACAGCACGCCCGAAACGAGATAGAGAAGTGCGGCGAGATCGGCGGTCATCGTCTTCTTTTACCTTCTCTCTTATTCTCGTGGGGTGTCGAAGATGCCCGCGCGGAGGAGGCCGACGGCGGCGCCGGCCATCCAGATGGCGATCATGGCGATGAGCGTCGAGATCCCAAAGTCTTGGCGGATGAAGACGACACCGGCACAGGCGAACATTGCGATGCCTTCCCACAGCAACAGATGCGGGATCAGCTTGTGCGTGTCGAGTCGGTTCGCAAAGAATTGGCCGGCGACGATTTCGCCGACCGCGGCCATCGCAAGGCCGATCGCTACGAAGTCGAAGATGGAGAGGCCGCCTTCGGACATGCGGCTATTTCTTCTCTTTCTTCTTGTACATCGCGAGCATG
>JABFRX010000289.1 GCA_013140995.1 Alphaproteobacteria bacterium
GCGTGGACGGGCCCATTGGAAACGTTGTGACGGCGGCGAATTCGGCGGTGAGTTCGCTGACCTGTTCGTACGCGCTTTGGCGGTTCGCGAATTGCGGTGTGTAGGCTCGCACGAACAGCGTGCCGGTATCGGTGTAGGCTTGGAAGGCGGCGTCCGCGTCGCCTTGTTCGTCGAGCGCGTCGGCGAGAACGCTCGACGCGTTGGCGCGGACTTCCGGCGGCAACGCGTCGCCGGTTGCGATCGGCGCCAAGCGGCCGACGACCGCTGCGGTATTCCCTTCGCCTAGATCCGCGCCTGCGAGCACCAGCTCAGCGTCGAATTCTTGCGGGTTGCTGTTGAGGCTCAAGTTCGCATAGCGGCGCGCTTCGTCCCATTCGCCTTTGCGCGCGGCGAGCGAGGCGATGCGGGCCAGCGTTTGCGAGCGGCCTGGCTCCATCGCATCGGCGCGTTTGAAGCACTCCTCCGCGCGCGCGAGCTCGCCTAGCATTTCGTGCGCGAGCCCTAGGCAGAAGTGGGCGTGCGCGTAGGTGGGTGCGATCTCTGCCATGCGCTGGAACGCATCGCGGGCGCCGACGTTTTGGACGAGGCGCAGGCGCAGCAAGCCCAGCGCTTCGAGGACGCCGGTGTCGCGGGGGGCGAGCGCGTGCGCCGCTTCGAGATCGGCCATCGCTTCGCGGTTACGGCCGTGGACTTCGTAGAGTTGCGCGCGCAGGTTCAGGTAGAGCGCGTCGGTTTGGCCGTTCTTCAGCGCATCGAGCGCGAGTTCGGTCGCGCGCTTCATGTCGCCTTGGCGGAGCGCGGCCATCACGCTCGTTCTCATTGTTAGGTCAATCATGCGAGAAAGCTATAGCGCTAGCGCCGCGCCCGTGGCGAGGGCTGAAACAGAAAGATTCACCACAAAGACACGAAGACACAAAGAGGCCCGGCAACCTTCTCCGGCGCGAAGCGCCACTCATGCGTTTGACAGCGCGCTACTGCGCGCAAGTTGCGCAGCACGTTGTGTCTTCGTGGTGAATCTTCTTTTTAGGCGCGCTTGATGGCGCGTAGGCGCTGGGGTGGCGGCGCGATTTGCGGCGCTGGACGCTGCTGGCGTTGGCCGATCAGCGTGTCGCGGATTTGTTGCGGTTCGCCGAACAGGAAGCCCTGGCCGAAGTCGACGTCGTGGTCGAGCAGGCGGATGACGTCGCGCTCGTTCTCGACCTTTTCGGCAATCAGGTTCAGGCCGAAGCGGGCGAGGAGTTCTTTGAGGTCACCCGGGTGGACGCGGGCGCCGGACTTCGATGCGTCGGCGAGCAGCAGGTTTGCTGGGACTTTAAAATAGCGCACTTGGCGGGCGCGGGCGCTCGCGAAATCGATGTCGAGCGTCGTCACTTTGTCCATCGAGAACGTGAAGCCGAGGTCGGCGAGCTGGCTCAAGTTTGCGATCTCGGCGGGTGTTCCCTGCTCCAGCGTCTCTTGCGAGATTTCGAAGATCAGCGAGCCTGCAAGTTCCTTGTGCTGCTGCATGAACTCCGTGAAGTGGGCGAAGAAGATTTGGTCCTGCAGCGTTTCGCGCGAGAGGTTGCAGAAGACGCCGATGTCTTGCGCCTTGTTCGAGAGATTGCGCAGGATTTGGATGCAGCGGAACAGCAGCACGTTGTCGACCACCGACATCAGCCCCGCGGGCTCGGCCACTTGCATGTATTGCGAGGGCATGATGATCGTGCCGTCGGCGGCGCGCAGGCGCGTCAGCGCTTCGTAGAAGCGGACTTTGCGTTGCGGCAGGCTGACCACGGGCTGCAGGTAGATGTCGATCCGGTTCTCCTCCAGCGAGCGGCGGACGGTGTCGAGCATGACGTCGTTTGGCGTGTCGGTTGTGGTGCGCGCAGCGATGGCGATTGCCTCACCGGCTGCGGGGGCGATTTGCTTCGAGCGGCCCGCGATGCCTTCGGCGAGTTTGCGTACGAGGGATTCCAGCAACTTCATTTCGCTCGCCATGCGCTCGCCTTTGAGCGCGATACTGGTGTCCATGTGCTGCTTCAGTTCGATCACGGCGCGACGCGTCAGGTCCGCGTCGACGCGCATGTGATCGATCGTCGATTGGGTGCGCGCGCGTTCGCTCGTGCGGTCGAGGATCATGTCGCAATAGGAGGCGACGATCGTGATGAAGCCCGCGACCAGCATCGCACCGACGGCGTCGGTGACCCCTAAGCGGTAGAGGACCGCTCCGATCACTATTCCGGCGAGGAGCGCTACTCCCGGCACGACGATGAGGTCCAGACGCGGCATATTTTTCCCCGATTCTCGCTTGGTTTTGAGTGTCGGCGTCCAAGTGTTTACAACTCGTTAACCCACCCTTCGAGGAGCGCATGGATGAGCAATGCCCACGCCTTTTCCTTCACCTCTATTGAAGGCAAGCCACTGCCGATGACCACGTTCAAAGGCAAAGCCGTGTTGCTCGTGAACACCGCCAGCGCTTGCGGGCTGACGCCGCAGTACAAGGGGCTCGAGGAACTTTGGCAGGCTTACCGCGACAAGGGTCTTGTCGTGCTCGGCGTGCCGTCGAACGATTTCGGAGCGCAGGAACCTGGTTCGGAGGGCGAGATCAAGACGTTTTGCGAGGTGCGCTACGGCGTCGATTTTCCGCTCACAAGAAAGGAGCACGTGGTGGGTAGCGCGGCGCATCCGCTTTATCAGTGGATCGCCAAAGAGCTCGGCGAGGCGGCCGTGCCGCGCTGGAATTTTCACAAGTACCTGATCGGCAAAGACGGGAGCTTGGCCGGTACGTTCGGCTCGCGCACCGAACCGCAGGCGGCTGAGTTGAGCCAAGCGATCGAGGCGGCACTCAAATAGAAACGCCGCCGGGGTTAGCCGGCGGCGGCTCACTAGTTTGTCCGCTACGAGGTCAGCGGGATGATCTGGATTTCGACGCGGCGGTTCTTCGAGCGGCCGGCGGCGTTTGCGTTCGAGGCGACGGGGCGCGTTTCGCCGAGGCCGATTACGTACATGCGCTGAGGCATCACGCCGTTCTGCGCCAGGATGTAGGCAACCGCGTTCGCGCGGCGCTGCGAGAGGTCCTGGTTGTACTGGTTGGCGCCGGTCGAGTCCGTGTGGCCGGAGACTTCGATCGTCGTCCTGTTGTATTCCGCCAGCACTTCGCCGACAGCGGCCAGCGTCTGGTAGTATTGCGGGTTCACCTGATCGCCGTCGACCGGGAAGGTCACGTCGCTCGCCATCACCAGCATGATGTTGTTGCCGTTGCGGACGACCGAAACGCCGGCTGCGCGCAGGCGCTGGCGGAGTTCGGCTTCCTGCTGGTCCATGTAGCCGCCGATCGCGCCGCCGGCGAGCGCGCCGATGCCCGCGCCAATGAGCGCGTTGCGGGCGGCTTGCTTGCCGCTCGATGTGTTCGTCAAAGCACCGATTGCGGCGCCGCCGAGGGCGCCGAAGATGGCGCCGCGGGTCGCGTTGCTGGTCTTCTGTTCGCCGGTGTAGGGATCTTGCGTCTGGCAAGCGCCGAGAAGGAAGGCGGCGCTGACGATTAAGGCAATGGCTTTACGCATGTCGGGTCGTCCTCTGTTGAAGCCCACGGATTTCTTATCTCTTGGACGCGGGCGTGATACGGCGGGGCTGTACCCCAAGGCAAGTGACGGAAAACCAGCGGCCGCACTTGACGCGCGGCTCATTTCGCGAACATGAACGCCTATTCACTTTGCACAAGGTAGATAACGCCATGCAGCTCTTCGATCTCAGCGGGAAAATTGCGGTTATCACGGGTTCCACGAAAGGAATCGGCGAAGCGATCGCGCATCGCATGGCCGAGCATGGCGCGAAGGTGGTCGTGTCTTCGCGCAAAGCAGACGTGTGCGACAAAGTGACGGCGGATATCAACCAGAAATGGGGAAAAGGGAAAGAAGTCGCCTACGCGGTGCCTTGCAACATCAATGAGCGTTCGCAGCTGGAGCTGCTTGTGCAAAAGACGCGCGCGAAGTGGGGCAAGATCGACGTGCTGGTCTGCAACGCGGCGGTCAATCCGGTGTTCGGGTCGATGTCGCAAATCCCGGATGAGGCGTTCGACAAGATCATGGGGTCGAACGTGCGATCCAACCATCAGTTGTGCAACATGATCATTCCCGAGATGGTTGAGCGCAAGGATGGCGCTATCATCATCGTGTCTTCGATCGGCGGGTTGCGCGGGTCGCCGGTGCTTGGCGCGTACTGCATTTCGAAGGCGGCGGACTTTCAGCTCGCGCGCAACATCGCCTGCGAATACGGCGTGCATAATGTGCGGGCGAACTGCATCGCGCCGGGGCTTGTGAAGACCGACTTCGCGAAGGCACTTTGGGACAATCCGGAGATCCTGAAACGCTCCACCGCGAACGCGCCGCTCCGGCGAATCGGCGAGCCGGACGAGATCGCCGGTGCTGCGGTTTATCTCGCCTCTAAGGCCGCCGCGTTCATGACCGGACAGACGATTGTCGTGGACGGCGGCGTTACAGCCGCTTGAACCAGCCAGATTTGGCAGAACGGCGCGGTTCCGCATGAAATTAAGGCTTTCCATTCCGATGCCGTTCATCGAAACATGCTGACGATAGTGTCGGATTTCGGCGAAGAGGACTTGCATGGGGACCACCGCTGAAGCGCAGCGGGCGGAATTCACGCTCAACGGCAACAAGATGCTGGCGCCGCTCGACCGCGCGGCGATCGCGCGCATCGAGGGGCAATGCACCTGGAAAGTTGCGCACGCGAATGAGCCGATCCTCAGCCGCGACATGGACTCGCGCGACGTGTTCTTCGTCGTCAAAGGCCGCTGCCGGATTGTGAATTTCTCGCCCTCGGGCCGCGAGGTCGCCTATGCGGTGGCGAGCGCTGGCGATTTCTTCGGCGAGATGGCGGCGATCGACGGGCTGCCGCGTTCGGCCTCCGTCGTCGCGCTTGAGGACTGCATCTTGGGCACGATTTCGCTCGCCGCATTTCGCGACGTGGTCGAGCAGTATCCGAAGGTCGGATTCGTGATCATGGAGAAGCTGGTGCGCATCGTGCGGACCAGTGACGACCGGATCATGGATCTTGCCACGCTGTCGGCCTATCAGCGGGTTTATTCGGAGCTGTTGAAACTCATCAAGCCGGACCCCGTGCGGCAGGGTTCTTGGCTGATCTATCCGCTGCCCACCCAGGCGCAGATTGCGGCGCAAGCCTCGACCACGCGCGAGACGGTGGCGCGCGTGCTCTCGCACCTGTCCGCCGACGGCGTCGCCGAGCGCAAGTCGAAGACGCTCTATGTGCGCCAGGTCGAGCGGCTCCGGCAGCTCTGCGACAAGGTCGTGCCGATGACGAAGGACGGCGCGGACTAGGCGCGGCTTCCCAACAGGCCTTAGTGCTTGATTGCCCACGCGAATTCGCTGCCGCGTGCAAAAGACAACATCAATTCTGCCGCTACGGTGCAACATTGGCGGATCTCCGCGGAAAATGACGCTACAGGGGTGCAACATCGCCGCTACATGTAGCGGGGACAGTTTGGAACGCGTTGCGCGGTGTGTGCCGGGGCTCGGTGATTGATCCGTCATGCAGGAAAACAACATCATTTAAGGCGTTACGGCGTTACATTGGCGCAAGTTTGCGGAAAATGCCGTTACACGGATGTTACTTCGCCGTTACTTGTAACGGGGACAGCGTGCGGTGAGTAACGGCAGGCGCGGCCCGGCGGGCGTAGCAACGCGACTATCAATTTGAACTATATCGCATCTAGCACCGGAAATCAAGAAATCTGGCTGACTTTGACGCCGCAGCCAACATGACGCACATCGCGCAAACGGCGGTCTGAGGGTTAGAGGCTCCCGGAAATTTTTCGCATTCCGGTGATACTCAGGTGCCGCCGCAGGAAATCGCCCGCGTCTGCGATAGCGCGGTCGCTTTGTTTGTCGAAGAGGCGTTCGAAGACGTGGCTTCCGCGGGACCAGGCGCGCAGCGTGGCGTTCACGCCTGCTTCGTGCGCGCGGTTGGCCAGGCGGCAGGCGTCGTCGTGAAGGGCGTCGGTGCGGCTTGTTTGTATCAACATGGGGCCGAGGCCGCGGAGGTCGCCGTACACCGGCGATGCCGACGGGTCGATCGCACTCATGCCTTGCAGATAGAGATGCGCGCAAATCGCCATCGATTCCATGTTGATCGGGCTTTCGCCGGTGACGCTGCGCGCTGCCGTCGACAATCCGGTGAGCGCCAGATCGGTCCACGGCGAGAGGAAGCAGAACGCGCCCAGCGCTAAGCCGGCGTCGCGCAGTTTCAATGCGGCAGCGAGTGCGATCGCGGCGCCTGCCGACTCCGCCACGATGCCAATGCGCGCCGCCGGTTGACCGCGCTCGATCAAGTCTTGCACCGCGGCGACCACGTCGTCGACGGCGGCGGGACATGGGTGTTCCGGCGCCAAGCGGTAGTCCACCATCACCGTGTTCATGCGCGCGGCCTTTGCGATGCGCGCGATGAGGGCCGTCAGGCGCGGGCTTCGTGCGGCGATGAACGAGCCGCCGTGTACGTAGACCAGCGTCGCGCCTTCGTCGAACGCCGCGTGCTGCAAGACGGCGGCGCCGGTGCGTGGTTCGGTTGCGATTTCTAGTCCCGCCATCGCGGCGCTCATCTGTGCCGCGGAGGGTGTGTCGAAGCGCATGTGCATCGCACGTGCGCGCGCCATGTAGGCGGCGAAGCGGGCGGCATCTCCCGACTCCATCGCGCGGACGGCGCCCGCGACCACGCGGCGTTCGATCGTGCGGTTAATCGCGTTCGCCGCACGCCTCACTAGTTGCGGCACGAGCGTGGGGCTTGCCGGCACGCGCTCGATACGTAGGCCGTTGTCAATCGCCGCGATCATGTCTGCCTCCGGTCCGTGGCCGTCCCGGTGTTAGTGTAGGCATGCGAAGTGATTCGCGTCACGAGGCCCGTGCAGCAATGCCCACAAGCCCGAAAAACTCTCGCGTGATGGAAGAGCAGTACTTTGCGACGCCGCCGTCGGCCGAATATGCACGCACCTATCCCGACATGCCGGACCGGTTGCGCGGCGTCGTGGATTGGTTGGACAACAATCTGCGCGGTGCCGGTTTAGCGTTCATGCTGGAGCGGGTTGACGCGCGCGTTGCGGAAATTCAAGACGCTTGGGTGCGCAAATTTGCGCTGACACCGGCCGAGATGCGTTTGACCGCGCATCTGGTCAACGGCGGCACGATCGCGAGTTATGCGAAAGCGCATGGGCTGAGCCGCAACACGGCGCGCAATCAGCTGCAATCGGCCTATTGCAAAACAGGCACACACCGGCAAGCAGAACTGGTTTCTCTGCTTTTGAAGACCTGATCGCGCACTTGGCTTAGTGCGTTTGCATCATGCGGACGTGCGCGCATGCCCCCACCCTTTCAATCGTGAAGCGAATCGCTTTGCGGTTTTGAGGGGGACGAGGGTCATGCGTAGGGCTGTTTTGTTGGCGTCGATTGCGATTGCCGCGACCGCGTCGCCGGTGTTGTTCGCGCCTGTGGCGCAGGCTGCTGACGGGCGCGAATGGGTCGATAAGCGGATCAAATGGCAGAGCGACGTCGCACAGCTCACGCTGCGCATTCGCGACTACAGGCTTAGCCCGCGCTATTGCAAGCCGACCCATCCGAAGGACAAGACGTTCGACGAAGTGAGCTTGAACCAGCTGGAAGAGGAGCTGGTGATGCTTGGCGGCGAATTCGAGCGCATCAAAGCCGGCACCGAGGCCGCGACGCAAGGCTCCTCCGGCGGCGACCTGACGGAGACTAGGTTGATGACCGGCGAGTACCCGACATATCGCGGCTTCAAAACAACACAGAGGGAGCACTGGATAAATTTGAAGCGCGACAACATCGATGAAGCACGCCGGCTGTTAAGCGAGAAGCGGGCGAAGCTCGCCAAAGCGCCTGAGGATGCTTGCGGGGATACAGGAAAGAAGACAGCCGAAATCATCGGCAGTCCGCCGGTTGTGCCGCCTCCGCCGCCGATTGCGACGCCGACGTTCCTCCCCGTTAGTGTGTCGGCACGGCCGCCGCGTTTTTGTTCCATCGACGAGAAATTTGCTTGGCTTACCGCGCTCTCGAAGCAACGCGAAGATATGATCGAGAACGAGAAGCGCGCCTACAAGTGGGCGCAGGATATAGGAAAACGCGAGAGCGCCACGCGGGGCGATACGGCCGCTTTGCGCGCACTGCGCGCCGGCGCGATCGCGCAACGCGAAGCCTATCTTGCGATGCAGATTCAGGCCGCGAGGCTTTTTAACGACGTGCTCGACAACATGCAGGTCGAGAAGTGCGGCGGCGATACGACGAAAGAGATCGGCATGCTGCCCGGAAACAACGGCGCGTCGGTCAGCGTCGCGGCCGGCGTGGGTGAACTCACGATTCCGCGCAAGCCGTACGTCGCGCTGGAAAACGCGGGCAACTTGCGCCTTGGCGCCGCCCAGGTGAAGCGCACAGAGACGGTTGCCGCTTTGCTGTTGGGGCTTAGCTATGACTTGGATTTCTTGCCGAAGATCGATTTCGGCAAGACGTTCGGCGATACGCTGTCGCAACGTACTAAAGTGACGGGTGAACTTGTGACCTATGACGCCACCGTGAAGGCATCCGGCGGGTCGATCACAACGACGACCGAAGGGGTCGGGATTCCCGGAACCGGCGATCCGGGCCACCCAAGCCCCGCGGGTTACTTCCTGGCCAACCCGGCATTCAACGACGTGACCGACATCGCCTATCGCTTCGAGTCGCGGTTGGACAGTCTTCATCTCGCGATTGCGCAGGAGCAGCAGTACCGGTGCTGGTCGGGAACGATCGCTGTCGGCGGGCGGGTGGCACGCCTTGAAACGTCGGACAGATTCTCGGGCTCGATCCCGGGCTTTGCTAGAGACTTCGAATATGAGACCGACCTCGAAACTGCGATCTGGGGTCTGTTCGTCGCGACTGAGGCGGAACTGTCACTCGATGGCGCGTGGGACAACGCGCTGCGTTATGCGGGCGAGTTCTCGGGGTTCCGCGTCGCAGCTGGTGCGCGGTTCGGCGTCGACTTCGTGTCGGCGGACGGTACCGACCGGCTCGACTTCACTGGGTTTGCACCGCAGAGCATTGCCGTGTCGAAGGACGATACGACGATCAACTATCGCCTGAGCGTGGACTTGAAATACACGCCGCCGAGCGTGCGCGCGCTGACGCTATCGCTGGGCGCGGCTTACGGGCAGGACGACATTCATCCGGTCGCCAACCGCTCCGGCGAAACCGGCGACCGCACGCAGATCGAGTTTCAGGATCAGGATTTGTTCATCGGCACCATCCGCTCAACGTTCACGTTTTAGCGGAGCGGGGGCCCCAAGCCTCCTTGCATTCGCCAGCGGGAGAGCGAACTCTCTGGCCCCAAGCGAATGCAAGGAGGAACAGGTGGCCGATCTTTTGGCGCTGTCGCGCGCCGTCATCGACGAGGGTAAGGGGGCGGATGAGACGGGGCCGCTGAACCGGATCAATCATCAGTTGTCGGAGATCGGCGACGGGGTTGCGATGGTAGAGGCGTTCTCGCATTGCGTGCTGTTCGAGACCGACGACGGCTTGGTCGCGTTCGATACGTCGAATGAGGGCGGCGGGGCGAAGGTGGTGGACGCGGTTCGGCGCTGGCGCCCTGCCCGCTTCAACACGATCGTCTATACGCACGGGCACATCGACCACGTCGGCGGGTGCGGCGCGTTCGTGCATGACGCCGAGACGTGCGGGCACGCGCGGCCTTGTATCGTGGGGCACGAGAATGTACCGGCGCGGTTCGACCGCTATAACCTGACCGACGGCTATAACAAGATCATCAACGAGCGGCAGTTCGGGCAGTTTCGCAAGCGCGGGTACGAGATTGCCGGGGCTTCGCGGTTTCTGCCCGCGACGACGCCGAAGCCGGACACGGTTTACCGGGACACGTTGAAGATTTCGCCCGGTGGCCTCGACATCGAGCTCAATCATGCGAAGGGCGAGACGGACGATCACACGTGGGCGTGGATCCCGAAGCACAAGGCGATCTGTGCCGGCGACTTCTTCATCTGGAACTTTCCGAACGCCGGCAATCCGCAGAAAGTGCAGCGCTACCCGCGCGAGTGGGCGGCCGCGATCCGCGAGATGGCAGGCAAGGGGGCGGAGCTGTTCTTGCCGGCACACGGGTTGCCGATTGGAGGTGCTGCGCGGATTCGGAGAGTGCTGGGCGAGGTGGCGGATGCGCTTGAGCACTTGGTGCGCGAGACGCTCGCGATGATGAACCAAGGGGCGCGGCTCAACGACATCGTTCACACGGTGAAGATCGACCGCGCGGTGTTGGAGAGACCTTATCTGAAGCCGATGTATGACGAGCCAGAGTTCGTCGTGCGCAACATTTGGCGCATGTATGGCGGGTGGTACGACGGGAACCCGGCGAACCTGAAGCCTGCGAAAGACGAGACGCTGGCGCGGGAGATTGCGGCGCTTGCGGGTGGTGCGGGGAAGCTGGCGGCGCGGGCGCTCGAGTTGTGCGCGAGCGACGTGCGGTTGGCGTGTCATTTGGCGGAGCTGGCGGTGTTGGCGGAACCAGTCAACGCTCACGCGCATGCGCTGCGCGCGGAGGTCTATCAGAAGCGCCGCGACGGGGAGACTTCGCTGATGGCGAAGGGCATCTTCGGAAGCGCGGCGAACGAATCGAAGGCGAAGGCGGGTGGCTAGCACCACAACGAAGCATCGAATCTACGGCGTGAGCTTTGGCAGCGTCTACCCGATGTACGTCGCTAAGGCAGAAAAAAAGGGGCGTTCGAAGAGCGAGGTCGATGAGGTTATCCGGTGGCTGACGGGCTACACGCAAAAGGCGCTTGAGGCGCAGTGCAAGAAGAAGACCGACTTCGAGACGTTCTTTGCTGCCGCGCCCAAGCCCAACCCTTCGCGGTCTTTGATCGCAGGCGTGGTCTGCGGCGTGCGTGTGGAAGAGATCAAGGAGCCGACGATGCGGGAGATCCGATACTTGGACAAGCTGATCGACGAACTCGCGAAGGGAAAGGCGATGGAGAAGATATTGCGGAAGTAGTTCTTCTCTTCCTGGGACCGCCGGCTTCCAGCCGGCTCTTGCTGAATCGACGCGTCAGCAAAGAGCCGGCTGGAAGCCGGCGGTCCCAGGAAGAAGAGGATCGGCGCATGCAACTCAAAGACAAAATCATCGTCGTCACCGGGGCGGCGAGCGGGATTGGGCGGGCGATGGCTCAGCGGTTTCGTCGCGAGGGCGCGCGGCTTGTCGTTTGTTCGGATTTGAACGGGGCGGGCGCTAACGCCGTGGCCGCCGAGGTCAAAGGTGTCGCGTTCGAGACGAACGTGGCGCGCGAGAGCGACATTCAGCATTTGGTCGAGACGGTCGAGCGCGAGCATGGGCCGATCGATCTCTTCTGCTCGAATGCCGGCATCGGCGTGCCCGGCGGGGCTGAGGCTTCGAACGCCGATTGGCAGCGGATCTGGGACATCAACGTGATGGCGCATGTGTGGGCGGCGCGGCATCTGGTGCCGCGCATGATCGCGCGCGGCGGCGGGTATTTGCTGAACACCGCCTCCGCCGCGGGGTTGTTGTCGCAGATCGGCTCGGCGCCATACGCGGTGACGAAGCATGCGGCGGTGGGCTTGGCCGAGTGGCTCGCGATCACGCACGGCGATCAGGGTATTCGCGTGTCGGTGCTGTGCCCACAAGCGGTGCGCACCGCGATGACGGCGGCCAATCCCGACGGTGTCGCCTCGATCGACGGGATGATGGAGCCTGACGTTGTAGTGGAGGCCTGCGTGCGCGCGATCGAGGCGGAGGATTTCTTGATCCTGCCGCATCCTGAGGTGCTGGAATACATGCGGCGCAAGACAGGCGACTACAATCGCTGGATCGGGGGCATGCGGAAGTTGAATCGGAAGTTTCGGGGCTAGCGCGCTTCGTCGACAAGTGCCTTGAGCGCGTTCAGTTGCGTCATGCCCCAGCCTTGTTCGTAGCCGGCGTGTTCGGTGGCTATGTCGCCCCCGGTGCGTTCAAAGCCGTGGTGGAAGAGTTCGACCAGCGTGCCGCTAAGCGCGGGCGTCAGGCGCAGCGTGACATAGGTCGGGGCTTTCCAGCCGCGGTTCGGGATCCAGTCGTTTTCGAACGTCAGCTCTTGCGCGCGTGCCAAGCGTTTGATCGTGCCGCCGTAGCTCACGCGCGCGCCGTCCCAGTTGACGCTCATGCGGATGGCGCCGCCTTCGCGCGGTTCGTAGACGTCGAGCCACTGGCCCTGTGACGTGCCCGCTTCCGGCGAGCCGGTGACGGCGCCCCACCAGCGGGTCATGCGCTCTTGGGTTTCGAATTCGCGCCACACGCGTTCTGGCGTGGCGGCGATCAGGATCGAGCGGCGGACGCGCAGAGGCGAGGCTTCGGGTTTGGGCGGCATTTGGTATTTCCGTTCAGGTGGACCCACTACTACCTGTTTGTCATCCCGGCCAAGCGGAGCGCAGCGAAGCGCGAGCCGGGACCTAGGAGAACATACACCAGGCGTTCAATAGGGGCTGAGATGCATAGCTCGTCCTCCTGGATCCCGGCGCTCTCTACGCTTCGCTCCGTTCGGCCGGGATGACAGCATGAAGGGTGGGTCAATGTGATCAGCTCTGAGCCCGAACCGGGCGTGCGAAGCGCCGCATCGATCGTGCTCTTGCCTTGGCTGCTTCGACGGCGCGATCGCGCGGGGATGCGTCGGTCGTCAGCGCGTGGACGAGACGGTGGGCGACGGCGAAGGCTTCTTCCACGGCCGCTTCGAACGCGGCCTCGTTCGCCCTCGACGGCGCGTTGTAGCCGGAGAGTTTGCGGACAAATTGCAGGGACGCCGCGCGAATTTCCTCGTCCGTCGCGGGCGGGTCGAAGTTGAACAGTGTCTTGATATTACGGCACATGCGAACAATCCCGATTGACGCGACAAGTTTCGACCCCGATGCTTGGCATTGGCAAGGCGTTTCCGATGGGTTCGCCTATCGGAAAACTGCCGGATCGACAGGAACGCAAGATCAAAATTCATGAGACGTGTGCGCTATTCCGTGGCGATGAGCCTCGACGGCTTCATCGCGGGCCCGAACGGGGAGCACGATTGGATCGTAATGGATCCCGAGATCGACCTCCGCGCGCTGATGGGTGCGTTCGACGCGGTGCTGATGGGGCGCAAAACTTATGAGGCGTCGCGCGGCCACAAGGGCGGCGGTATGCCTGGGATGAGCGCGATCGTTTTTTCCCGGACGCTGAGGG
>JABFRX010000013.1 GCA_013140995.1 Alphaproteobacteria bacterium
CCGGCGCACCACGGATGGCGGCGTCGTGTTCGACGATCGCGATGGCTTCGTCGAGGACGCCTTGTTCGATCTCTCGCCGTTGCTGGTTCAGCACGTCGAGTTCGCGCGCGATGGCCGCCGCTTCATCCGCGTCGTCGGTCGATAGCAAGCGCGCGCCGAGA
The DNA here is from genome assembly GCA_013140995.1 of Alphaproteobacteria bacterium. Classification (GTDB taxonomy): domain Bacteria; phylum Pseudomonadota; class Alphaproteobacteria; order Micropepsales; family Micropepsaceae; genus SZUA-430. Next base: position 162 of record JABFRX010000013.1, read on the forward strand.
TCGCAGCGCCCTACCCTTCCGCCGGCGTTGACGCGGGGGCCGAGCACGAAGCCCAGATGGTAGGGCTCGAGCTTGTCTTTCAAACCTGCGACATCCATCAGCGCCGTGATGCCGGCGACGGACTCGCGCGCGCCGACGAGGCCGCGCATGACGAACGCGCGGTTGACGCCTTTGAGCGGCACGACGTCGGCGACGGTGCCGAGCGCCACGATGCTCAGCCACTTGCGCAGATCGGGTTCTTCGCGCGTTGCAAACCAGCCGATGTCGCGCAGCGTGCGGTTCAGCGCGACGCAGAGCAGGAATGCGACGCCGACGGCGGCGAGTTGGCCCAAGCCAGACGTGTCGTCATGCCGGTTCGGGTTGGCGATGGCGAACGCTTCGGGCAACGTTTCGCCGGGCAAGTGGTGGTCGCAGATCACGACATCGGCGCCTTCGGCTTTCGCGGCGGCGAGCGCGGCGTGCGCTTGCGTGCCGCAATCGACGGTGACGATGACCTTCGCGCCATCGCGCGCAAGTTTCGTCATCGCGGGGATGTTCGGGCCGTAGCCTTCGCTAATCCGATCGGGGATGTAGATAACCGCATCCGCGCCCACGCCGCGCAGATAGCGCGCGAGCAATGCCGAGGACGTCGCGCCGTCGACGTCGTAGTCGCCGAAGATCGCGATGCGTTCGCCCTTCTGCACCGCGTCGGCCAAGCGCGCGGCGGCGGCGTCCATGTCTTTGACGATGCTTGGGTTGGGGAGGTCCGTTTTCAGCGACGGATTGAGGTAGCTTTCCGCATGCGCCGGGTCGACGCCTCGGCCGACGAGCAGACGGCCAACGATCTCCGCCGTTTTGAGACGTTGCGCGAGGCTGAGCGCCTGCGAGGGATCGTGCGGCCGCTCAACCCAGCGCCGGCCGAGCGCGGACCGCGCGACGTTGAGGAAGGCGGGCTCGTCAGCGGTGAGGTGCTTCGCGGTTGCGGTCATTTCCGTATTGTTGCCGGTCTTAGCCCTGGGCGGGAATGGCCGCGGCGGTCGCGCGGGACGTATGCGGTGGACAACACCCAAGGGGGGTACCCGGTCCGAATTTGAGCGAACAACCCCATGTACCCGTAAGTTAGGGGGCGAAAGCGCGCCTGAGCGCCCCCAAATCGCGGTTGAGCCCGCCGGCCCGAGAGGTGCCCCGCGCTCACGGTGCTTATTGTTCACTCGTCCTCCCATCCGTTTCGGCATTGCGGCGAACTGCGTTGGTGACCGTAACAGCGTAACATCCGCGGAAATGAGCCGTTTTATGCGTAACGGGACCCGTCACACGTGTACACACGGGCGCCGGCTTGCTCACCGGCATGCGTTCTTCAGAGAGAGGGTGTGTGTGGATGGAGCGGCGGCCACGAACGCGCTTTCAAGTGACACCCAATCATGTAGCACAAAACACGAACAATGTCAACCCGGCTTTGCGCCCGAACGCCATCGATGCGGCGGAGGCGAAGAACAGGCATCAGGTGAATCCGTATCCTGTCACCGTATTACTTTCTTGTGGCGCCAGACAGTCAGATGTCGTATAAGTGACCAAGTAGATGGTCTGGAGTTTACCATGTCTGACGTTACTTTGGCGGACGCGAAGGCCCAATTGAGCGATTTGGTGGAACGCGCGACGCGCGGCGAGCCGGTGCAGATAACCCGGCGAGGCAAGCCCGTGGCGCGGATCGTGGGCATCGGCCGTGAACCAAAGCCGATCGATCTTGAGGCCTTGAAGGCGCTGACGGACGGCATGCCGTTGCAGGGGGAGCCGGCGCGAAGCTGGATTCGTTCGGTGCGCGATGGCGCGCGCTATTGATGCTTTATCTGGATACGTCGGTTTTGGTGTGCGCCCTCACCAACGAGGCCGACACTGAGAAGGTTCAAGCGTGGCTCGCCGGACAAGTTGCGCGAGAGTTGCAGATTAGCGATTGGGTGGTGACGGAGTTTTCGTCGGCACTTTCGATCAAATTGCGGACAGGTCAAATGGGCGCTGAGCACCGCGCTGCGTCTTTGGCCGTGTTTACGCGGCTTGCCGCGGAGACGCTGGACGTTCTCCCCGTGGAGCGGGCCTCCTTTCGAAGGGCCGCCGGTTTCGCCGATCAACCGGCGCTCAACTTGCGCGCAGGCGACGCCTTACATCTGGCGCTCTGCGCCGATACGGGCGCGAAGCTGTGCACACTCGACCGGAGGCTGAGTGAGGCGGCGCCGCAGGTGGGCGTGGAGACGGTGTTGCTGTGATGCGCGTGACGTTCGTCAACCGCGCTGGCCAGCGGGGACACGATTACCTGTCGCTGTGTTCCTTCTATCAAGTCGCTGCATGATATCGACTCTGAGCCCAAATCTTCATAAGCTGCCCCCGCTGAGGCAGGGAGTTGAGCAGATGGAAATGTCAGTCGAACAATTGGTTACGATTGTGTCCGCCGTCAGTGCCAATCTGGCTGTGGTGGTCGCGATCGTTGCGCTCATCTCTCAGCGAAATCAAAGTGCCCTTAGCCTGAAGGCAAATTTGCTTTCGTCGCTGAACTCCGAGTTCTTTTTTCACGAGCGAATCCGGCAGGTGCGAGCATCAGCGTCCAGATTTGGACTAGAAAGGATGCGCCGAAATGTGGAACCAGGCACCGAACTCGCGATGAGTGGATTCCAGATGATAGATTTCTTTGATATTGTTGCAGTTTACTACAAGAAGGGCGCGCTCGATCCTGAGATGGTGTGTGTTACTTTTCACTTTTGGCTCACCCATTACTGGGCTGCATTCTCATCCGACATCGAAAAGTTTGAGCGCGACAGTGGTTTGCGAACATACGTGGACGTTCGAGACTTGGTTGTTGCACTTGATCGTGTTGCTTTGAAATTGAAGCGCGTTCCCAAGGGGCGCACCATTTCGCAAAAGGAGTTACAACAGTTTTTTTCAGACGAAATCGGCGAATGCGAGTAGTTGAGCAGTTCTGCGGTGGTGCAATCAAAGTTGTATGCGTAGTTTGTACTGAGGACTCTTGGTCGGCACTCTAACCCGTCGCTCAGAAGCAAATGGTATTGGGGAGTGCATTTTCTGTAGCGCAAGAGTCCTCGAAACTTGCAGGATTGGTGGCGAGGATGTGGAGGAGGATTCAGAATTTGCCCCGAAGAGCCGCGCCAATTTTACCCCGAAACCGCTGTATGCCAAACCCGCTATACACATAAGTCTGTTGTTGGAATGCAGAAGGTGAACGATGTAACTTCGGGCATCGCTTTGGAAAAGCGAACCTAGCCGGATGCCCTTGGCCACGCAAATTTCAGCGACGTAAATAACTCTCGCCAACTCGTCCTGCCCGCCTAGTACATGGGTAGATGTCAGTTCACGCTCATGCAGCATGCCACATCTAAGGGACAAAAATGTTTGTTCACTGATCGGGTAGAATGAATAGAAAGCGAGAACTTGGGCAGGCTTGACCTCATCTTCAATTGTAACGACGCGCGTATGTTCATGTCGCGAGAGCAATTTGATGTATTCGGCATCCTGAATCGACGCGGTTGGCGGAAACCACTCCCTGTAAGTGGCTTCGATCGCATCGAAGTCAGCCTCCGTCGCGAAACGAAAGGTTAGTTCAATAGCCACGAGCTCAAAACCCACTGCCGGAGCGCGGAAAATACGGTGATGGCATACTATTTCCCTTCGCGTTGATGCGCCGAAAGAGCGGGCGGGACGCCCGCGGTCCCAGGAAGTCCAGGAAGAAAGTAACAGGCGGCGGCTGCGCCGAAAAGAGCACGTCGTCGCGACACGCTCCACTCAAGCCGCTGCGTTCACACCCCGCGCCACCGCCTCCGCTACCTTTATCCCGTCGATCGCCGCCGAGAGGATGCCGCCGGCGTAGCCGGCGCCTTCGCCGGCGGGGTAGAGGCCCTGCGTGTTCAGGCTTTGGAGGTCTTCGCCGCGTTTGATTGAGATCGGTGAGCGAAATAGGGTGACAGCATCAGTAGTGTCCGGC
>JABFRX010000160.1 GCA_013140995.1 Alphaproteobacteria bacterium
CGATGATCATCGGCCGCAATTTTCTCACCAAAATAAACGCCAATATCGGCAATTCCGCCGTCACCTCCTCGATGGCCGAGGAAGTGGAGAAGATGGTGTGGGCGATCCGCTGGGGCGCCGACACGGTGATGGACCTCTCCACGGGCAGGAACATCCACAATATCCGCGACTGGATCGTCCGCAACGCGCCCGTGCCCATCGGCACCGTGCCGATCTATCAGGCGCTCGAAAAAGTCGGCGGCGTCGCCGAGGATTTGAGCTGGGAAGTCTATCGCGACACTTTGATCGAACAGGCCGAGCAAGGCGTCGATTATTTCACCGTGCATGCGGGCGTGCGGCTTGCCTACATCCATCTCACCGCCAAGCGCGTCACCGGCATTGTCTCGCGCGGCGGCTCGATCATGGCGAAATGGTGCTTGAGCCACCACAAGGAGAGCTTCCTCTACACGCACTTCGAAGAGATTTGCGAAATCATGCGCGCCTACGATGTGAGCTTCTCGCTCGGCGACGGCCTGCGCCCCGGGAGCATCGCCGACGCCAACGACGCCGCGCAATTCGCCGAACTGGAAACCTTGGGCGAGCTCACCAAGATCGCCTGGAAGCATGGCGTACAAGTGATGATCGAAGGCCCCGGCCATGTGCCGATGCACAAGATCAAGGAGAACATGGACAAGCAATTGGCCGTATGCGGCGAGGCGCCGTTCTATACGCTCGGCCCGCTCACCACCGACATCGCCCCGGGCTACGACCACATCACTTCGGCCATAGGCGCGGCCATGATCGGCTGGTTCGGCACGGCGATGCTCTGCTACGTCACGCCGAAGGAGCACCTCGGCCTGCCCGACCGCGACGACGTCAAGACCGGCGTCATCACCTACAAGCTCGCCGCGCATGCTTCGGACCTCGCCAAGGGCCACCCCGCCGCGCGCCTGCGCGATGACGCCGTCAGCCGCGCGCGCTTCGAGTTCCGCTGGGAAGATCAGTTCAATCTGAGCCTAGATCCCGACACCGCCCGCAAATTCCACGACGCCACGCTCCCCAAAGAAGCCCACAAAACCGCGCACTTCTGCTCCATGTGCGGGCCGAAATTCTGCTCGATGAAGATCACGCAGGATGTAAGGGATTATCCGCGCGCGAAGGAAGAAGCCGAGCGCGGGATGGCGGAGATGAGCGCGAGGTTTCGGGATGGGGGCGGGGAGATTGATGTGGCCGTCTAAGGCATTCCCTTCGCGATACGACGCAGACGTGCGTCATTCATTAGGATGTTCTTGAGTTCCTCGCGGCCGAGGAGCCCCGGCGCGAGTTCGTTAAACAACGCGCCCAAACGAACTGGAAGATCCTCTCCGCTGGCCTGCACTTCGCCAGTTATCCGCTCGAGCACTACTTTTTGCGCCAGAGCCTCATAAAGGTAGTTCTTGGCCAGTTCAGCGGCGCGATCAGCAAGAAATCCCATATCGTCCTGGGTGCCTGAAGTGGTCGCCGCCGCCTCGTCCGGCCCCACATCCTGCAGTCGTCCTCGAAAGTCCTGCTTCAAGACACCACGGGCGTGCGCCCAACGCGTAGTGCTGACCCAGCGATCGGCACTGCCGAGTTTTTCCTCATAGAAGCTTGCCTTGTATTGCTCTGGCGCGGCGAGAGTCTCGTTGATGTCAGGCGTGGCAATCCGGGAATAAAGCTCCGCTACGATTGAACCGAGCTTTGCTGCGAACACTCCATCCAGTTGAGCGACCTTTGCCGAGAGCAGTGCATCGTAGTGATCTGGCCGAAGTGCAACGGACAGGGAAAGGAAAGCGCACAAGTCTTCCTTGATCGATGGATGGCTGTCCTTACGAAAGAAGAAATAACCCTTCTCCTCGTTGTTCAGCATCCTTTCGAGAAAACGCTCCGCTTCCTGCCGTTGCTTGGCATCGAACAGCCCTACGCGCCGCGCTTCGAACTCGTGCTCAAATTTTGCGAGGGTGCGACGCAGTACGATGTCAAAGGAACGAACCGCAGCAATCGTTATGTAGAGAGCTTTGGGGGGCTTTTTTCCTCGGCGAACCAAATCACAGGACTGTGTTACAACGACAAAGTGCGTGTATGACGGAGCATCCGCGTAGTACTGGTGAGCCTCGGACAATACCGACTTCAACGCGTCATTGCGAATGAGCAGATCGCCTTGCAACAACGTCTTTGCTTCGAGGCCTTTGGCGAAGACAAAATCCATGTGTCACTCGCCAAGGCCCTATGTCAGTCGACCTTCGAAGCCGTGGACGTGATCGCCGATTTCGCCGCCGATACAGGTTTGTCCGTCTTCGTTACCCGCACGATCGCACGGTGAATTTTAGCCTGAGAATAATCCATGCTGCGCGGCGCAGTTTTAGTTTTCGGCGCTGCCGCGCTACCCACGAAATGCTGTTTTCTACTGACCATCGCCGTCTCCTGACTGGCCGTCCCCATCCGTCTCGAACCGTTCGCACCCCTCCGGCTCGATGCCGTACACCTGCGAAAGAAGGTCTACGCTTTGTGTATAGTAATCGTAAAGCTCCATGCTCGCTATTCTTTTCGCCTCGTCAATATTCCTTGCTTCGTGGTGAAAATTGAAATTGATCGCCGAATGTACCGCATCATACTCGCGCACCAAATTCAGAACGGCCCGCTCGTTGTGCTGGATTGCCGTCGCAAATGACGCGCCCGTTACTCGAAATTTTTCTTTCAACTTCTCCGGTGTCGTCAAACGATCCGCCACCTCAGGCACTATGTCGCCTTCTATGAAATTGAAGTTCGCACCAATTGCGAATACCGGCGTATGCGGAAGGAGATCTAATGCACGCTTCATCACGGCTACAATAGCGTCAAATGCTTGCTTCGAGGCATCTGTCGAGTAAAATTCGAGACGACCCGGAATGCACGCGATGCCCACACCCTGTAAGAACGTGATTAGGACGCCTCGCTGAGGGTTCATCACCTGAGTGACTTCGATCGACTTACCTTCGTCTACGTTGAATAGCTGCAAGGCCAACCAATCAACACCGCCAAAAATGGCGGGGTTCCAATGGCCCGTTACCACACACGTAGGAAGCCGGAGGTCTAATTTCATCGGGGCGCTCTGCGATGGCGTCTGGACCAAAGCAAGATTGGAGGTCGCCGCCGATGTCAACCCTGCCGAGCGTGGTTGACCCGAAATGAGTTGCAATCTTCGGCAGATAGCGCGGCCCGCAGCCGAGGCGCGCTACAAGCCGATGGTGGATGAATGGCACATTTATGATAGTCCCGAAGGCGACTTCCGCCTGGCCGAGACCTGGAACACCCCATGAGCAAGCATTTCGATCTCCAGAAAGCGGAAGCCGCGCTCAAGCAGGCGGCGAAGACGGCGGTTTCGGATACGCGGCTTGCGCGCTCGGGGCGGCTGTTGGTGAAGGCCAAAGCTCGGCGCGCCGCCGTCGCGCCAACCCCTCCGAAGCGGAAATAGCGGCGTTCGGCGCGCGGTGCGGCGCTGGCGAGAGGAGAGCGAGTGTCGCTCTTTCCAGTTGGAGCGCGCGGCTCCGCCGCGCTTGCGGCGCGGAGCGCCGCGCTCCAGTCTTCAACGATTGCGCCTACCCCGCTTCGACCTCGAGCGCGTAGCCGGCGCTGCGGACGGTGCGGATCGGATCGGCCTCAGCGCCGTCCATCAACGCCTTGCGCAGGCGGCCGATATGCACGTCGACGGTGCGCGCCTCCACGTACACGTCCGATCCCCACACCGCGTCCAGCAATTGCTCGCGCGAGAACACGCGGCCCGGATGCTGCATCAGATGGTCGAGAATGCGGAACTCGGTTGGCCCCAGATGCACCTCGCGTTCGCCGCGCTTCACCCGGTGGGCGATGCGGTCCATGACGATATCGCCGCAGGCGACGCGGTCGTCGGTGAGGCCGGGGCGAAGGCGGCGCATCACCGCGCGCAGCCGCGCCAGCAATTCGCCCATTGAAAACGGCTTGGAGATGTAATCGTCGGCGCCGGTGTCGAGACCGCGCACGCGGTCGTTCTCCTCGTCGCGCGCGGTCAGCATCACGATCGGGGTGTTGCGGGTCTCCTGGCGCGCGCGCAGGCGCCGGCATACTTCGATGCCGGGCGTTTTCGGCAGCATCCAGTCCAGCAA
>JABFRX010000227.1 GCA_013140995.1 Alphaproteobacteria bacterium
CGTCGCCGACCGACACGGCCCCCGACGACAGCGCAACGCCAACGACCGACGCGACACCCGCGTCCGACACCGGCACGAAGTCGATGTTCTCCGATCCGTCCGCCTTCATGCAGGCCCAGATCGGCGGCTTCCCGGTGTGGCTCGTCGGCCTCGTCGGCCTCGTACTCTTCGCCGCCCTCCTCATCGGCCTCGGCGGCAGCCGCAAGAAATCGGACGAAGTCGTCTAAGCTGAAACGTCCAAGAACCCCTCGTCTTCACCAAGAAGACGGGGGGTTTTCGATTCCTTGTCCGAAGTTGCAGGGTGCTTGACGCAAGCAACCAAGCGTAAGGTTAGCCTGAAATTTTGCCCCTTGATTTCGGCCCTTCGTCTGGGTCATCTGCCGCTCCCGTTGGTTCGTGTTCCCTAAAAGCTCTCGATGGAGTTCGTAATGCGTAAGTTGGTGCTAGCTGCCGCAGCGTTGACGATGACGGCAACCGCAAACGCATCCGTGACCCAAGCCAGCCCGCAAAAAATCTGCCTCGAACGCTACAACGCCGAAAATGCCAGCGGCACGATCCCGTACCGCATGTCGAAGGCGACCTACATCAACCAATGCATCGGCTCCATCCGCCGCGCCGCAAAGCTGGAGCAGGAACTGGCCGACGGCACCGCAGCCACGGACGATGTCGGAGCCAACGAGGTCACGCCCGCCGCGGCAAACGCGAAACCCGCCGCCACCACGAACAAGCCTGCGCGCGTACAAACCACGCTGAGTCTCGGCCCGAAGGGTTCATGAACTCCCCCTCTCTCTTCCTGAAGTGGGAGGGAGACAGGGGCGATTGGCGCCTTGCGAAACCCTAAAATCCAAGCCCTAATCTCCTAAGGGAACACCGGGGGGCATGATCGCGTGCGCGCGCTGCTCGTTATTCTATTGCTGCTCATCACGCTGGCCGTGGGCTCACTCGCCGTGGCGGTCGCCTGCTACACCTGCGCGCTGACGCCGATGGAGGCGATACCGTTGCCGCCCGCCGCAACACCAGCCGGCGCCACGGACTGGCCGTCGCGCACGCTGATCGACCTCGCCGCCGCGCGCAAACAACTCTGGGACAACACGCCGATCCCCTATGACGCGCAGAACCCGCACTACGCGCGTTGGGGCATCGACGGCTTCGTCGAAGCCGAGAGGCGGGCAGGGCAGGTGACCGATCGCGCAGGCTATTTCTACACGCTAGCCGCCTACATCAATGGCTTCCGCGATCCGCATATCCAGCTAAGCCTCGAAGGTGAACAACTAACAGCGCGCTGGCCGGGCTTCATCGTCTCACGCGCAGGCGACGTGGCGGAGGTCGTCTACCGCGACCCAGCCGACGCAACCGCGCCACCCGTCGGCGCAAAGATCGCGGCCTGCGACGGCAAACCGCTCGTCACGCTACTGGATGAGCGCATCTATCCCTTCCGCCTCGACAAGCGCCTGGCCGACGACCGCCGCATCGCGATGGCGCGCTTGTTCCTCGACCGCGGCAACCCGTTCGCACCGGCACCCGCCACCTGCCGCATCGAACACGAAGGCCGCACGTTCGACGTGACACTGGGCTGGCGCAATGCTCCGCCCGCGGACGATCCCTGGTGGGAGAAATACAGCGAAGCAGGCATCGGCCCGAAGGCTGCATGGGGTGTCACCGAACCCGCCCACGGCGTGACTTGGATCGGTGTCCCCACATTCTCCTCCGACGATGAAAATTACCCGAAACTCGACGCCCTAATCAAAGCCGTCGAAGCGAAGGGTGCAACCATGCGCCAAGGCCGCGCCATCGTCATCGACACACGCGGCAACGGCGGCGGCAACTCCAGCTGGGCCGACAAACTCGCCGCCGCAATCTTCACGCAAGAAATCCTCGACCGCCACAAAGCACCCAACCGCGAACAAGCCGTCGATTGGCGCGCATCGCCCGCGAACGCTGCCTACTGGCAAGACTGGTCGGACCAAATGGCGCAGGAGTTCGGCCAATTCTCGCTGAACCGCTTCGGCGCACTCGCCATCGCCTGGCAAACCCGCCGCATCGCAAGCGCCAATCCGCCGATGTGGCGTATGGGCAGCTGCAAACCCGGCCGCAGCGGCGGCATCACAAAGCAACGCCCGCGTGGCCCTAGCCCGTTTAAGGCCCGTGTCTATTTCCTCTCGAACGGCAGCTGCGCCTCGTCGTGCCTAAACTTCGCCGACACGGTGCTGATGGTGCCGGGCGTAACCGTGCTGGGCAGCGCCACCTCCGCCGACGGCGCCTACATGGAAGTCCGCAGCGAAGAACTGCCCAGCGGGCAAACTGCAATCACCTTCCCGCAAAAAGTAGAGCGAGGCGCCGGCCGCGCCCCCGGCGAAGCCTACGACGCCAACGTGACGTACGACGGCCTCTGGAGCGACGAAGCCGTGCGCAAGTGGGTGCTGGAACAAGCGAAATAGGGGTCTGCAAGTCCTTGTAAAAACACTCGAATGCGACTAGACTACACTAGTCCAGTGAAGGTGAAGTCGAATGAGCGACCGTTGGTCCGTCCAAAACGCCAAGGCAAAGCTGTCAGAACTCATGGCGCGCGCCCGCGCGGGCGAACCGCAGCATGTGGGTCTTGACGACGCGTGCGTGCTTGTATCCGAGGCTGACTGGAACGCCAGGCAAGGCGCATCGCTCGGTGCTTGGTTGGTGAAGTCGGCGCCGCGCGGTGCACCGGTTCCGGCAGCGTCTCGCGCGTCGAAACGCGGTGATCCGTTCGCATCCAAACCAAATCGCAAGGTCAAGAAGCGGTGAGCGCGGTTCTGCTCGACACGAACGTTCTAAGCGAGCTCATTCGCCCGAAGCCCGATCCGAAGGTCGCAGCTTTCGTGTCCGCGCAAACCGATCCCTTTATCTCGGTCGTCACGCTCCACGAACTCACCTACGGTGCCGAGCGTGCGCCGCCGGCACGCCGCGCAAAGTTGACAGCCTGGATCGCAGGCATCAGGGCGCAATTCGCAGGCCGCATTCTCCCGGTCACTGAAGACATCGCGTCGCAATCGGGCCGCTTGCGCGCGCTCGCTGAAGCGCAAGGCCGCCCGACTGAAGCCGTCGATACCATGATCGCTGCGTCAGCAATCTCGCGCGGCGCGGCGGTCGCCACGCGCAACATCAGCGACTTCACCCCGCTCGGCGTCACGCTGATCGACCCCTGGGCGTGAACCCTCACATCCCCTGCGTATCCAGATACAGCACCACGCTGTTGTCCTTCTCGTGCACGACGCGCACGCGCGGGAAGCCGCCCATCGTGACCTCGTGGCTGTAGCGTTTCACCGTCATGCCGCCGTCGTTGCTCTCAACCAGGTAAGCGTTCGGCAAACACGCCGCGACCCGCTTCGACACCGCCGCCGCGAACGCAGCACTCTCGGTCGCCGCATCCGCAGCCTTCTTGCAGTAATAGCTCCCAAACCGCGGGCTCATGCGGCCGGGCAGGGCGAGGCTCTGCTGGATCGTGCACGCACCGAACCCCTCGATCGCGACCGACCCGGCGCCGGCATACTTTTGCCGCTCCGCTTCATTCAGATAGAACGACTTAAAGAACGGCGTCTCCTTCTGCCCGTCGCTCAGCACCTTTCGGATCGTGGTACAGAACGCATCCGGCGCAGCCGTTGCCGCAACCGCAGGCTTCGTAGCCGCAGACGGCGTCGCTTTGATTTCGCTGAGCTTCGGCCCAAAGCCCATCATCGCGACCATCGCGGCCGCTTTGTTGGGCGATTTCACTGCACCCTCGAGACCGGTCTTATCGCACGCGAACTGCTTGGCACGCAGCGGCCAGCCGGACGACGACGGCACCCATGGATTGTTGGCGATGAGCGCGGCCGGTGCGACGGCCTTGCCCGTCTTCGTCATGCGCTCGTTGGAGATCTGACGAACCGCAGGCTTCGCGCAGTCGAGCTCGTAGCGGCGAATGTCGAACTGATAACTGACCGCCCCATCGCTCTGCGGCTCGGCGTGATAGCGCGCAACCCGGACATGCAAGAACCCGGTCTTCTCGTTTTTTGCGGTCCCACTCTTCTCATAGGCCCAAGCCGTCGCCCCATCCTTGACGACCTGCCACTCCTCCGCCGCCGCCGGGAAAGCC
>JABFRX010000088.1 GCA_013140995.1 Alphaproteobacteria bacterium
CTTCTCGATGGCGGCGACATACTTGAAGTCGCCGGGTCCTGCGAGCATCAGCGCATGCCCCTCGCGGCCCGCGCGGCCCGTGCGCCCGATGCGATGGATGTAATCGTCGGCATGGATCGGCACGTCGAAATTGAAGATGTGGCTGACCGCCGGGATATCGAGGCCGCGCGCCGCGACGTCGCTTGCGCACAGCAACTGAATCTCGCCGGCACGGAAACGTTCGAGCGTCTTGGTGCGCACGGGCTGCGGCAGGTCGCCGTGCAGCGCAGCTACCGAAAACCCGTGCTTCGAGAGAGACTTGTGTACGATGTCGACATCGGTCTTGCGGTTGCAGAAAATGATGGCGTTGGTGATCGTCTGCCCGCGGATGATGCGGCGTAGCGCCTCGCGCTTCAACTTCGCGTCGTTGGCAGGCAAGCCGATGATCTTCTGCAAGATGGTTGTCGCGGCCGTCGCTGGCCGCGAGGCTTCGATGCGTTCGGGGTTGCTCAAGAACTGGTCGGCGAGGCGCGTGATTTCCGGCGGCATCGTCGCCGAGAAGAACAGCGTCTGGCGCGTGAAGGGCAGCATCTTCGAGATGCGCTCGATGTCCGGAATGAAGCCCATGTCGAGCATGCGGTCGGCTTCGTCGATCACGAGAATCTGCACGCCGTTCAGCAACAGCTTGCCGCGCTCGAAATGATCGAGCATGCGGCCCGGCGTTGCGATCAGCACGTCGACGCCGCGCGTGATCTTCATGTCCTGCTCTTCGTAGGAAACGCCGCCGATCAGAAGCGCCATCGAGAGCTTGTGGTATTTGCCGTATTTCTCGAAGCTTTCGGCCACCTGCGCCGCGAGTTCGCGCGTTGGTTCCAAGATCAGCGAGCGCGGCATGCGCGCCTTCGCACGGCCCGAAGCTAGGCGCTGGATCATCGGCAGCGTGAAGCCCGCTGTCTTGCCCGTGCCCGTTTGGGCGATGCCCATCACGTCACGGCCGGCCAAGACCGTCGGGATCGCTTTTTCCTGAATAGGCGTAGGCGTGGTGTAACCGGCTTCCGTGATCGCACGGAGCAAATCGGCCGACAGGCCGAGACTTTCAAACGACATGAACTTTCAAACGACTCCAGCGAGATGGGCTTTGTTATCTGGCTGGACACGCCTCTCGCCTGAGACAACCCAACCGCGGAACGGTGGCGGCTCCGCGCGGAATCGCGCGATCAACCAATGCAATGCAAACTAATGTGCTTTGGCAGAATGTCAACCAAAGGTGAACAAAGCCTTGCGGGCGGATGCGCTAGGATCGCGTCAACAAAGGGGGAAACATGCGTAGTATTATTGTCGCAGCGCTGGTTTCAACGACTGGCTTGGCGCTCGCTGATGCGCCGCCGCCGGTGCCAGTGCCAGTGCCGCAGAAAGCGCCGCCGAATTACGGTTGTCCGGGTGCGGAGTATCAGCAGTTCAAGTTCTGGCTCGGCAAGTGGCGTGTGACGACTACCAAGGACGGCAGATTCGCGGGCGACAGCCAGATCGAGTTGCTTGCTGCCGGGTGCATCATCTTCGAAAACTGGAATGGGGCGTCCGGCGGCTCTGGCCATTCGTTCAACGTGTACGATCAGGCGGACGGCAAGTGGCACCAGACATGGATCGATGCGACCGGCGATCAGGTGCACTACATCGGCGGCTGGGTGAACGGTAAGATGGAGCTGCGCGCCGACGACGTCTCGACGCCGCAGAAGCAGAAAGTGGTGCTCACGATGACGTTCGAGCCGCGTGCCGACGGCACGGTACGCCAATCGGGAACGCAATCGACCGACGGGGGCAAGACGTTTCAGCCGTCGTTCGATTTGATTTATACGAAGAAGAAGTGAGGGCCAACGCATGATGCAGCTGCCGCTCTCTCGCCGTTCGTTGATCGTCGGCAGCAGTGCGCTGCTCGCCCGGCCTGCGCTCGCCGCGGGTCGGACGCCACGGCAGACGGAGGGGCCGTTCTATCCGGTCGATTGGTCGGGCGATATCGACAGCGATCTCGTGCGCGTACAGGGGGTGGCGGCGGACGCGCTGGGCCAGGTCGCGCAAGTGATGGGCCGCGTGCTCGATGCGCGCGGGAACCCGGTCGGCGATGCGATCGTCGAGATTTGGCAGTGTGACGCGCATGGGCGGTATCGCCATCCGGGCGACGTGTCGCTGTTCGGATCGGCGCGCGATCAGAGATTTCAGGGACGCGGGCGTGCGGCGGTGGCGAGCGACGGCAGCTACCGGTTTCGTACGATCCGTCCGGTCGCGTATAGCGGGCGGGCGCCGCACATCCACTTTCGCGTCAAGCGCGGCGGGCGCGAAGTGCTGACCACGCAGCTCTACGTCGCGGGCGATCCGCTGAACGAGCGCGATGGAATCTACCGGCGCGAGGCGAACCGTGCCGCGTTGACGGCTGCATTTCTGCCGGGCGAGCAGGGTGCGTTGGCTGCGACGTTCGACATTCGGCTCGGTTAGCGCAGTGCCTCTTGGTAGAGCGCGGCGTCGCCGGCGCTGAAGCAGCAGAAGACGATCTCGGCGGGGACGCGGCTTCCCCTCATGTGGTCGCGAGTGGCCGCAACGGCGACGTTGCAGGCGCGCTCGACCGGGATGCCGTAGACGCCGGTGCCGAGGCTTGGGAAGGCGATGCTCGCGATGTCGTGCTTTGAAGCGAGCGCGAGGCTGTTCTTGTAGCAGTTTGCGAGCAGGCGCCAAACGTCGGCTTCTTTGTGTTGCGCGAAGACCGGGGCGACCGTGTGGATGACGTGGCGGGCGCGCAGCTTGAAACCTGGCGTGATCACTGCCTCGCCTGCCGGGCAACGGCCGATCGCCATCATCGCTTTGGCTAGGTCAGGGCCGGCCGCCTTATTGATTGCCCCATCGACGCCGCCGCCCGGAATGAGACGGCTGTTTGCGGCGTTGACGATGCAGTCGATGTCGAGCGTCGTGATGTCGGCTTTGACGACGCTCACGCCTTGCATCGCTACACGTCTATGTCCTTCGCGAACTGGGCGTGTTCTTGGATGTATTGGAAGCGCAACTCCGGCTTCTTACCCATCAGGCGTTCGACGAGGTCTTCGGTTTCTTCTTTGTCGTCGTCGGCGATCATAACCTTGAGCAGCGTGCGCAGGCCGGGCTTCATCGTTGTTTCTTTCAGTTGCGCCGGGTTCATCTCGCCCAGACCCTTGAAGCGGCTGATTTCGACCTTCGCGTTCGACTTGAATTCGGTTTTGAGCACGCGCTCCTTGTCGGCGTCGTCGCGGGCATAGAAAGATTTGCCGCCGTGGGCGAGTTTGTAGAGCGGGGGCATGGCGAGATAGAGGTGGCCCTTGTCGATCAGCAGCGGCATCTCGCGGTAGAAGAACGTGACGAGCAGCGATGCGATATGCGCGCCGTCGACGTCGGCGTCGGTCATGATGATGACCTTGTCATAGCGCAGGTCTTCTTCGCGAAAACGGTCGCCGATGCCGCAACCCAGCGCCTGAATGAGATCAGCGAGTTCTTGGTTGGCGGCGAGTTTGCCGGCGGCGGCACTTGCCACGTTCAAGATCTTGCCGCGCAACGGGAGCACGGCTTGCGTGTTGCGGTCGCGGGCTTGCTTCGCCGAACCGCCGGCCGAGTCGCCTTCGACCAGGAAGATCTCCGTGTCGCCGGTCGCGCCTGACGAGCAATCGGCGAGTTTGCCGGGCAGGCGCAGTTTTCGCGTTGCGCTTTGACGGCTGACCTCTTTTTCCTGGCGGCGGCGGATGCGGTCTTCGGCTTGTTCGATCGTGAAGGTGAGCAGGCGGTTCGCGTCGACGGGCGAGTCCGCCAGCCAGTGGTCGAAGTGATCCTTGATCACCCCTTCGACCAGGCGTTGCGCCTCTGGGTTCGAGAGCTTGTCTTTCGTTTGGCCCTGGAATTGCGGGTCGCGGATGAAGATGGAGAGCATCGCTTGCGCTTGGGCCATTACATCTTCGGCGGTGATTTGCGGCGCCTTGCGATTGTTCGTGAGTTCGCCGTAAGCGCGCAGCGACTTCGCCATCGCGGAGCGCAGGCCGTTGTCGTGCGTGCCGCCCTGTGCAGTTGGGATCGTGTTGCAGTAGGAGTTCATGAA
>JABFRX010000086.1 GCA_013140995.1 Alphaproteobacteria bacterium
TCGGCGAGACCCCCAGACCCAGCCGCCCCATCGGCGGCCTTCGGCATCGTCTGCACGTTCGCATAGGCAAACGGCGCGCTGCCGGTTTGCACCTTCTGCGGCTGCGGCTGCGGCTGTTGCTGCTGTTGCGGCTGCTTCTGCTGCTCGCAAGCGGCAAGCGCGAAGAGCACCGGAACGGCAAGGACGATCATTCTCATTGGACTTGCGCCTCCATGCGTGAGCGCAACTCTATCGCGTCGCTTCCATTCAGTCGATTCAAGCGGGAGGCGAAGCTGCTGCAGCGCAACTCTCGCGCCGGAAGGCCACCGCCGTCAGAACGGAACCGCCACATCGGCAGTATCCCTTGTCGGGGCGATGTGCTCGGAGAAATTCTTGAGGTTCACCTCGACCCAAACGGTGTTGAGCACGCTCACGCGATGCTCCGGCGGAATGGCGTTGAGCGGATGTGCGGGGTCGAGCGCCGAGACACGCAATACGCGCGCTTCGTAGCGTGCGCGTGCGACTTCCAGGTCCGTGTCCAAGAATACCTTGAAATCGAGCAGCGGCACGAGCTCGGCGCCAAGCGCAACAACACCCTCGAGGATAAGCACGCCGCCCGGCTCGACCGCCGTCTCAGCCTCGACGACGTCATTGGCGGCGTGGTCGTAGACGGGCACGCGAACCGGCTTGCCCGCGCGCATTTGCTCCACATCGGCGACAAGCCGCACAACGTCGAAGCTCTCCGGAAACCCTTTCCGGTGCGCAAGGCCTGCTGCCTGCAACACTGCGTTCGACTTCAGATAGCCGTCGAGTGAAATCACCTGCGCCGTCATTCCTCGCCGCGCCAGCTCTGCGGCAAGGTTCGCCGCAAACGTCGACTTCCCCGACGCAACGCCGCCGCCGATGCCAACCAGAAACGTCGCAGAGCGCTTCGCGCGCTCTGCGACCAGCCCGGCCACGTGTTGAACGGGATCGTTCAATGAAGTCTCACTGAGCAGTAGTTCGGAGCGATCATAGTACACCGCTTTCGAGCGCCCGCACGCAGCTGACGCCCGGCACATCGCCCGCTACACCGCTTCGGCGAGCGTGAGCTCGGGTCCCTGGTAGCCGGGCTCGCCGGGCTTTGGACCCCATTTGCGCGCCCACAGGCCCTGTTCATTGAACGTACGCAGCCTACTTTCCCAATCCTCCGGCGACACCCACGCGGCCCGCGCAGCACTCTTCGCACGGGCCTCCAGGATCGCGTCGCGGAAGTAGGCGGGCGAAGTCGGCGGTTCGCTTAAGCGCGCGGCCAGGCGTTCCATCACCGGCCAGATGTCGCGCTCCGCGTCACAGCCTTGCGCGACAAGCTCGACGACGAATGCCGGCAAAGCAACCCACGCCGGCTTGTGCGCCAGCAACGCGGCGTCCGTGCGCATCGCCGCGGCCGCTCGTTGCAACAACGGGGTCATTGTCCGTTCCTGAAAAAAAGGCAGCACGTCCCCTGCCCGGCCGGAAGGTCCTTGGCTAATGGCTGCTGGCTTTTGGCTTATGGAATATGGCTTCTGGCTTATGGGCCCAACGGGGGGTGCGCTGGCGCTCCCCTGCACCCCGTTAAGGGTAGGCGAAATTTCCTTGGGTCTACAAAGACTTGGGTTGCCGCCTTGTTTGCCGGTTTTGAGTCCGGACGCGCGCAGCTTGGCCTCGCGCACCAAGCGGCGCGAATAGATGCGGCCGCGCCGGTCCCGCGAAAACACGCCCTCTGTTTCAAGCTCGGCAAGCAGCGTCGTGACTTCGTCTTCCGGGGCGGCCGCGTTTCGGGCGAGCCTGCGCACGTCGAGCGGCTTGCCGTCTTGCACTAGATAGCCCGCAGGTTCGGCCTGCGCGGCCAGGCACAATATCTCGAGCCAAAGCCCGCGCGCGGCCAGCGAGCAGCGCTTCAAAGTAGGTTCCGCTTGGCAGTCCGACCAAAAGAATTTCGACCAAATTGTCGCCGTCATGGGATGCCTTTCGTTGATGTGAGGGGCGAGACCGGTCACCGGAACGCAAAAAGCCCGGCCGTGTTTCCACGTGCCGGGCGCAATTCGCCGAATACCTATCTCGAGCGCCGAAAGTCGCCGAAAACGCCGAAAGAGTCAACCCCAAATTCTGTGGATATCTTTCAGGCTTATGTAATTCAAGCACTTACGCGGCTGAGGCAACCCTGAGCCTAAGCGCGTGCGAATTCATCACGCGCTACGCAGTCTGAAAATCGAGCCTATACGCATACCCGCGCATCACCGGCGTATAGGTCATCCGGCCCCTGCCCGCCCGCGCCTGGGCCTCGAACCACTCCCGCACTTCCGGGCGGAAGCGCACGTGGAATTGGTCGAGCCACGTGCCCAGCATGTTCTTGAACCAGGGGGGCATCCCCTCTTGGTTCCCGAAGTCGACCACATGGATCGTGCCGCCGGGCTTCATCTGTTTGAAGCCGTGCTCCAACGCCTCGCGCCAATCGTCCATCATGGAAAGCGAGTAGGAGTAGATCAGCCGGTCGAACGGCCGCGAATGGCCAAGTCTCGCCGGCGTGAAATCGGTCGAGAGCGCGGTCGCCAATTTGATGCGCCCGCTCAAGCCCGCACCCGCCGCCGACTCCGCCGCCGTCTTCAGCATCTCGCTCGACGCGTCGATCCCGTAGAACGTGGCGTTGGGGTTGCGCTTGGCGAGCAACACAAGATTGCGCGCCGTGCCGCAGCCGACCTCGCAGATGTGATCCGTGACGCCGACCGGCAGTTCTTTGATCAGCTTGTCGCGCCCGAACAGATAGTACTTGCGCGTCAGGTCGTAGATGTACCGCTGGTGGCGGTACATATTGTCCATCGCCGCATGGGCATTCGAAGTCATAGGGCCCCTAAGCTTTCAGGCTGTAGACGTGGAAGCCGCCATAGATCGACGAGCGGTCCTTCTCGAAATAGGTCTGCGCGTCCTCGGCCTCATAATGCCAGCGGCCGATCACGTCGGCCGGCAGCTTGCGCTCCAGTGGCGAATCCGGCCCAGCCGTGCGGAAGATCACCCGCGCCTCCGGTGCCGCTGTGCGCGTGATCTGCTCCCACAGCGCCGTGATCTGCTCCTCGTTCATCCAATCCTGCGCGTCGAGCAGCACATAACGATCGAGGCTCTGCACCGGCAAACCGGCGAGGTAATCGGTCATCGAAGCGAGGTGCGTCTCAACTCGGCCCGTGCGCTCGCGAACAATTTTATAGGTCTGCTCCTGCAGATACGCCGGCACCGCGCCGCGATCTTCCGTGTCGTAGCGCCGTCCAAACGCCTGCCAGGCGAAGTAGTTCTCGGTGATCGGAAAATCGCAGGCGAGCTTCTCGATCCGCCGGCGGATCAGCCCCGCCGGGTCGCCGCCCGACGCTTTGTTCAGTTCGTCGTACTGCGCCGGCGGAATGCCCAGCGCATAGAACGACACCGGCAGCTTCGACAGCGCCTTCACGAGCTTCGAGTCGAACAACGGTGCAATCGTGCGGTTGAAGATCGCCCGCTGCTCCTCCGGCGTGCGCGCGGTCAGCATCTCTTTCAACTGTTTGCCGTGCAGCCTGGCGACCGTCTGCAGGATGCCCAAAAACCGCCCGAGCAACCCATACCGATAGAGGTTGCGCGCGAACATGTTGATCCGCCGCCCGCGCAACGGAATCCATTCCTGCCAATACTTGCGCGACGTCTCGTCTAAGCGTTCGACCAGGAAGCTGTCGTAATGCGCCCGGTTCTGCTTGCTGTTCGCGTACCCGAAAAACTGGAAGAAGTCCTCATACGTCGGCAGGTGCGAAAGCGCCGCAAGTTTTAGCCGCGTGAGCGCGATATGGTTCGGGTTCAAATCGACCGCGATCACCTTCGCTGGGTTCGCGGCCAAATAATTCACCACGTTACAGCCGCCCGACGCGATCGTTATGATCCGGCTGGTCGGCCCAATCCGCAGTGCCGCCATATCGACGTCGGGATCCTCCCAAATCTGGTTATAGACAAACCCTTGGAACATGAGCGTGAACAGCCGCTCCAAGACGCCGCGCTTCGTGGTCACGCTGTGGTTGACCGCGGCTTCTTTCAGAAGTTTGTTACCCATGGGCGAT
>JABFRX010000217.1 GCA_013140995.1 Alphaproteobacteria bacterium
CGCAAGTATGTGATGCGCGCTCTTGAGCAACTGCCCAGGCGGCTTCTTGCGCATCACATACTTGCGGCCGCCGGCGGTCAGCAGAAACGTAGGGTTCGATTGTCCGCCGCCGAACTGTTGCACGCTAAGTGGCCCCTCGAATCCCTTCATGTTGGCAGCGAGATAACGCTCCAACGCCGCTTCGTCGAAGCGGTGTGCCGTGCGAACGGGGCCGGGCTCGAAACTCATGGGCTTTTAGTCTTTCGCTCCCGCGCGTTTTGCGTAGTCCCAGCCCAAGTCGCCGAGCGGCTTGACTGCTGCCGCCATCGTCGCCGCGTGTGCGCTCGATGCCGTCCCGTCGCGCACGCGTCCGGCGATGCCTTGCAGGATGCCGCCGATGCGGAAGAAATTGTAAGCGAAGTAGAAATCGAGATTTTCGATCCCCGGTCGGCCGGTGCGCTTGCAGTACATCGCGACGTACTCGGCCTCCGTCGGGATGCCGAGCGATTTGAGGTCGGCTCCCGTCAGGCTTCCGGTGCCGCCGCCCGTGCCGCCAGGCGGCATGCGCCACTGCATGATGTGATAGGTGAAGTCGGCAAGCGGATCGCCGATCGTCGAAATCTCCCAGTCGAGTACGGCGAGCACGCGCGCCTCGGTCGGATGCAGGATCATGTTGTCGAGCCGGTAGTCGCCATGCACGATCGCGGCCCGCTCGCCCGGCGGAATATGCTCGGGCAGCCACGCCATCAGCTTGTTCATCGACGGAATGGCCTCGGTTTCGGAGGCAACATATTGCTTTCCCCAGCGCGAAATCTGGCGCGCGAAATAGCTGCCGGGTTTGCCGAAATCGCCGAGGCCCAGCTTTTCATGGTCGAGTTGGTGCAGCTTCGCCAGCGTCTCGTTCATCGCGTCGTAGATCGCAAAGCGCTGCTTCGGCTCCAGGCCGGGCAGTTGCGGCTCCCAGATAACGCGCCCTTCGACGCACTCCATCACATAGAACATCGTGCCTGCGACGCTTTCATCCATGCACAGAACGTAGGGCTTCGGCACCGGAAAACCGGTCGGGTAGAGCGCCGAGATGATGCGAAACTCACGATCGACAGCGTGCGCCGACGGGAGCAGCTTTCCCGGCGGCTTGCGGCGCAGCACGTACTTCGTCTTCGGGGTGATCAGCTGATAAGTCGGGTTCGACTGACCGCCCTTGAACTGGCGGATGGTCAGCGGTCCCTCAAACCCCGGGACGCTCGCGCTGAGATACGTCTCAAGCTTTCCCACATCGAGCACATGTTGCGGTGCAACCTCTTTCGTTCCGCTGAATTGCTCCTGGCGCGACGGTTGGGACATGGGCGCTTCCTCAGATTGCTTTGCCGCCCATTCATACCTATTCCGTGGCCTCAGGGAACAATGAAAAAGGGGCGCCGGTTCGGGCGCCCCTTGGTGCTTCAGATTCGACTTTCAGGCCTTACCAAATCCGAACGCGGTCTTCCGGTTTTAGGTAGAGCTTGTCGCCGGGCTTCACGTCGAAGGCCGTGTACCATTCGTCGACGTTGCGGACGGCGCCGTTGCAGCGGTATTCGGCGGGCGAGTGGACGTCGCTCGTTACTTGGTTGCGCAGTGCCGCTTCACGGATGTTCGAGCGCCAGACTTGGCACCAGCCCAAGAACACGCGCTGTTCGGGCGTGAAGCCGTCGAGCATCGGTGCCTGCTTGCCCTTGAGCGATAGCTTATAGGCGTGCAGGCCGACGGTCAGGCCGCCCAGGTCGCCGATGTTTTCACCCGACGTGAAGTCGCCGTTGACCTTCACGCCCGGCAGCGGTTCGTACTGCGAGTACTGCGCCGCGAGCGCCTTCACCTTCACGGCGAAGCGGTCTTCGTCTTCCTTTTTCCACCACGAGCGCAGGACGCCGTTTTCGTCCGACTTCGCACCTTGGTCGTCGTAGCCGTGGCCCATTTCGTGGCCGATCACGCCGCCGATCGCGCCGTAGTTGATGGCTGCGTCCGCGTTCGGGTCGAAGAACGGCGCCTGCAGGATCGCGGCCGGGAACACGATCTCGTTCCACACCGGATTGTAATAGGCGTTCACCGTTTGGGGCGCCATGCCCCATTCGTTTTTGTCGGTCTTCTGGTCGATGCGCGCGACTTGGCGATTGTAGTCCCAGAGGCCGGCGCGCTTGCGGTTGCCGTAGGCGTCGCCGGCTTTGACCTCGAGTTTCGAATAGTCGCGCCAGCGATCCGGGTAGCCGATCTTTACGCGCACCGTTTGCGCTTTGCGCATCGCGATTTGGCGCGTCTCCGGCGACATCCATTCGAGGCTTTGGATGCGCTCGCGGTAGGAGGCGAGCAGGTTGTCGACGATCTTCTTCATCTCCACCTTTGCTTGCGGGGTGAAGTGGCGCTTGACGTATATCTGGCCCACGGCCTCACCCATCGGGGCGAGGAACGCTTGGCCGGAGAGTGCGATCGTGGCCCGCTTCCAGCGTTCTCGCTTTTGCGGTTGGCCGGTCAAGGCCGTGCCGTTGAACGCGAACGATGCGTCGTCGAATGCCGTCGGCATGATGTCGGCCTGCGCGTTCACGTAGTGAAACGTCTCATAGGCGCGCCAGGTTTCGATCGGCGTGTCGCGGAACAGCTTGGCGAGCTTCACGACCGGCTCGGGCGAGCCGACGATGAAGTGGTCTTGGGCGCCAAGGCCGCCGGCGGTGAGGATCGCGTCCCACGGGAAGTCGGGCGCGAAGGCTTTCAACGCGGCGCGGTTCTTGGCGTTGTAGTTCGCGTCGCGGTCGCGCAGTTTCTCGATCGGCCATTGCAGTTCGGCGATCTTCATTTCCGTTGCCATAATCGCGTCGGCTGCCGCTGCAGCGTTCGCGTACTTCACCATCGTCAACATCTTTTCGATGTAGGCGCGGTAAGCGGCGCGCGTTTCGGCGAACTTTGCGTCCGGCTTCAGATAGTAGTCGCGGTCCGGCATGCCGAGGCCCGCCTGGAAGACGTTGACTGCGTAGCGATCCGGGTTCTTCTCATCGAGGCCGATGAACAGTGCGACCGGCGAGTTTGCGGGCATGCCCGGCTCGCCAATCAGGCTTGCGAGTTCTTCGTGCGTCTTCACGTTTGCGATGCGCGCGAGGTCGGCTTCGAAGGGCGCGAGGCCCAGCGCGTCGATTTTCGCGGTGTCGAGGTAGCTATTGTAGTAGTCGGCGACCTTCTGCTCGATCGAACCCGCGCGGTTCGACTTGCGCGCGACGTCTTCGACGAGGTTCTTCACGTCCTCTTCCGACTTCGCGGCGAGCATGTTGAACGAGCCCCAGCGCGAACGGTCGGGCGGGATCGGCGTGTTCTTCATCCAGGTGCCGCCGACGTGACGGAAGAAGTCGTCGCCGGGCTTCACGGCTTTGTCCATGGCGGCCATGTCGAAGCCCCAGGTGCCGATCGTGGCGCCACCCTTGGCGGATGCGTTGAGTGCGAGTACCCCGGCCGTGAGTGCGGTTCCGGCCATGGCCAGCACGGCCACAGTCTTTTTGATGTTCATTGAATGATCCTGTCCCCTTTGGAGAGGCGCCCGTTGTCGGCGAAGACTGGGCGCCGACGCAACGGCTTCGGCGGTCAATTTGGTTCACGATGCTGCGATTTTCGGGGGACGGCGGCGATGCCGCAGGCGTTAGGGGTGCCTTGGGAATTGCCTGGTTTCTGGTACGAATCCGATAACAGGCAAGGCCTTGGCGAAACAAACGGCCCAAGGCGATCACAATCGGGGGATCAGGCGTGCTCAGGATCATCGGCTGGGTGTTGGCGCTGGCGCTTATTTTGGCCGCGGCCTTCGGGTTCTATTGGCACGGCGCGCAGGAAGGCTGGTTCGGGTCCGAGCGCGACGCCGGCGTCATCCAGGGCAAGCAGATTCCCGCAGCGGTTGTCGCTGGCCGCACGGCTGCGACGCAGGCAGTGGCGCCGGAAGGCTCGAACGATCAGATTCTGTTTGGCGATCTACACGTGCACACGACGTTCTCCGCCGACGCGTTCCAGTTCTCGTTCCCGATCATCGGTGGGCCCGGCGTGCATCCGGTGTCCGATGCGTTCGACTTTGCGCGTTACTGC